>JAJZPI010000165.1 GCA_021811275.1 Deltaproteobacteria bacterium | reverse complement strand
GATCTCCAGGGGCCCGCCCAGGGGCAGCAGGGCGGCGACGTCGGTGATGTGCACGCCCAGCTCGCCTCCGCCGTCCGCCTCCGGGGTGAAGCTCAAGGCGTCGTCGAAGTCGGTGGTGAAGGCGCCGTCGATGGTGAAGGTGTAGAGCCCGGTCAGGTCCTCACGGTCGCCGGTGATCGCCCGCGTCGGGTCCAGCTGGGCGGCCTGGGCCAGGGCCTCGGGGGTGAATTCCTGGGCGAAGCCTTCCCGCAAGAGCTCCAGGCTTTGGTGGGGGGCGAAGACCCCCAGGCGCACCAGGAGGTCGAAGATCTGCCGCTTGCCGCCCAACTCGGCCAGGGCGACGATCTCCTTGGCCTTCTTGGCCTGGGGCGCGTCGTCCTCGAAGACCACCAGATCGGCCAGCAGCCTGGCCAGGGCTGGCGGCGGGGGCGGGCAGGGGCCGGAGGGGGGCAGGGCCTTCAGATAGCCCACCGCCGCGTCTGCCTCGGCCTGGTTGGCCGCCTCGCGCTCCTGCTGCTGGGTCTTTTGCTGCAACTGTTCGGCGCTAAGGGGCTCGAAGTCGTCTCCGGCCATGCGGAAGTGCAGGCGCTCGTTGAACAGGGCCCGCAAGAGCGCCGAGACCTGCTCGGGGCTCACCGGCCGGCCGAAGACCAGCTCGGCCAGGTCCTTGAGCGGCAGGGATTCCTTCTCCTCATGCACCAGCTCCCACAGCTCGGCCACGTCCACCGACTCCGCCAGCTCGTCGCGGCGGATCTCCTCCTGGCGCAGGTACTGCGCCAGGACGTCGCGTGGACGATCGGGAGACATGGCCGAGGGAGATAGGTGGAGTACCCGCCCCTGGGGCAGGGCGGCCTGGCGGTCGCCGGCGGTCAGGATGCCCAGGCGGCGGTTCTTGGAGCTTTGCACCAGCCCCAGGACCACTCGATTTTTGTCTATGAATTCTACCAGGTGTCCCAGGGGGTCGGTCATGGGGAGGCATGCCTTGCGAAAATAGTGACCAACACTGTACAAGTAGGCACCCGGGGTGTCAACTTGCCCGGGCGGGGCCTGGCGGGTAATATGGTTACGACAATATGTGGGGGTCCGGGATGAAAAAGAGACTAACCCTGGTGATTTTTGCCCTATTGACCATGACCTTGGCGGCGGCGACGGCCCGCGCCGCCGGCGAGATAGGCTCCACCATCGGTTTCACCCTGCCCAGCGCCGAAGACACCACCTTGCGCTTGTCCGATTTTCGGGGCCGGGTGGTGATCCTGGACTTCTTCGCCACCTGGTGCCGCCCTTGCCGGGAGGCCATCCCCAGGCTAAACGCTCTGCAACGGAACTACGGCGGCCAGGGGCTGTCCGTGGTGGGCTATGCCGTGGACAAGGGTGGTCGGCCGGTGGTCAAGCCCTGGGTGATCCGCAACGGCATGGAGTTCCCGGTGGCCCTGGGCGACATGGAGGTGGCCAAGTCCTGGGGGGTGAAGGTCCTGCCCACCACCCTTATCATCGACCCCCAGGGCCGGGTGGTGGAGCGCTTCGAAGGCGTGACCGACGACTCGCGCATGGTCGCGGCCTTCAGCCGGCATCTGAGCAAGGACGCCCCGGCCGCCCCGGCCTCGGCCAGGGTCAATCTGCCCAAGCCCGACCAGCGCCACATCCGTCACTTCAACTTCTATGACAACGAGGTCGTGGCCGGCCAAAAGGGCATGGTGGTGGTGGTCAACGCCGACTTCTCCAACCTGGTGGTGGAGCAGGGCATGTGGTTACAGCTCAACCTCCAGCCCCAGAACGCCAAGGGCCAGTCGGCGGGCGACTCCAAGCCTCTCTACCTGCGCGTCGACGACCCCCTCAAGGAGCAGCACGTCCTCTTCGTGCGCTGCGACCAGCTGCCCCCCACTCCCGATGGCGGGCGCTACCGCTCCTGGGTCGCGATCATGAACTCGGAGCGCAAGATTCTGGAGAAGAGCTGGGAACAGACCGTGCCTCGGCCCTGCTCCGGCGGCGCGCGGGGGCTGATCGTCTCTTCCACCCGGCCGGTCGATGACAGCGCCGCCCCCCCCGCAGAGCCGGCCTCCGGCCAAACCCATGTCCGCATCGACTCCGCCCCGGCCGCGCATTCGCCGGACAGGCAGCCAGAGCCCCAGCAGGATGAGATCGCCGGCATAAAGATCGCCCCCAGCGAGGCCCCGGCCGCCGACCTGCCCCCGCGCAAGCCCGGCGAGTCCCGGGTGCGCCGGGTCTGGGTCAGCGACAACCAGGTGGTGAGCGGCAAGCGCGGGGTGATCGTGCACGTGCTGGCCGACCTCAAGGGCATCGCCGCCGCCGAGCGAGGGCTCTGGTTGGAGCTAAGCCTCGTCCCCGAGGCCCGGGTGGGCTCGGGCCTCTCGCCGGTGGCCGCCGCCAAGGTCTTCCGCCAGCCGGTTGCCGGCTCGGACAAGGATTATTTCCCCCTCTTCGTCGGTTGCGATCAGCTGCCGGAGGTGCCGGCCTCGGGAGTCTTCCGCACCTGGGTGAGCATCAGCGACGGCAAGCCCAAGGCCCTGGCCCGCAGCGGCGACATGTTGGTCCAGCGGCCCTGTCAGCTGGCCACCTCCCGGGTGCGGTGATCCGCCCCGTGCAGAGCGGCTAGGAAGCGGCCATGCGCGGGCCGTGGAGACTCCTGGGCGAGCTGGCCCGGCAGAAGCGCCGGGCCATCGCGGGGGGGCTCGCGGCCCTGGTGGCCGTGGACATGCTTCAGCTCTACGTGCCCCGCCTGATCAAGTTCGCGGTGGACGACCTGACGGCCGGGCGGGCCACCAGCGCCTCGCTGCTCGGCCAGGGCGGGGCGGTGCTGGCCCTGGCCCTGGGCATGGCCCTGCTGCGCGTAATCTGGCGTCCGCTCATCATGGGCTTCTCCCGCCAGGTGGAGTTGAGCCTCCGGGGCCGCATCTTCGACCATTTGCAGCGCCTGCACCTGGGCTGGTTCGCCGACCACCCCCCCGGCGAGCTCATGGCCAAGGCCACCAACGACCTCAACAACATCCGCATGGCCACGGGCATCGGCCTGGTGGCGGCCCTGGACGGCCTGGTGCTGGGACTGACCGCCGTGGGCTTCATGGCCTACATCAGCCCCTGGCTGACGCTCCTGGCCCTGCTGCCCATGCCGCTGATCGCCGCGCTCACCCGCATGCAGACCAAAAAGCTCCACCGGCACTACATGAACGTGCAGGAGTCCTTTTCCGTGCTCACCGAGCAGGCCCGCGAAGCCCTGGCCTCCATCGGCCTGGTCAAGGCCTACGCCCTCATGGACCAGCAAAGCGCCCGCCTGGAGGGCACCGGCCGGGGCTATCTCTCCCTCAACCTGGCCCTGGCCCGCACCCTGGCGCTGTTTTTTCCCCTGATGACCTTCTTCACCAGCCTGAGCCTGGCCATCGTGCTGGGGGCGGGCGGAACCATGGCCGTGTTGGGCAGCATCTCCACGGGCGACTTCGTGGCCTTCGCCGCCTACCTGGGCCTGCTGACCTGGCCCATGATGGCCCTGGGCTGGGTGGTCAGCCTCCTGCAACGGGCCGGGGCCTCCCTCAAGCGGGTGGACGAGGTGCTCTCCACCGCCCCGGCCATCACGGACCATGCCTCGCCCCTGCCCCTGCCATCCGCCCGGCCCCTGGGCCTGGAGGCGCGAGGGCTGACCTTCGTCTATCCCGGCGCGGTCGAGCCCACGCTGCGCGGGGTTTCGTTAAAGGTGGAGCCCGGCTCCACCACCGCCCTAGTGGGGCGCATCGGTTGCGGCAAGTCTACCCTGCTGGCCCTGATGGGCCGGCTCTACGACCCCCCGCCTGGCATGATCTTCCTGGGCGGGGTGGACGTGCGCGAGCTCAAGCAGGAGGACCTGCGCCGGGCGGTGGTCCAGGTGCCCCAGGAGGCCTTCATCTTTTCGGCCACCCTGCGCTCCAACCTTGTCCTGGGCGCGCCCGAGGCCGGCGAGGAGGCGCTTTGGCGGGTGCTCGCGGCCGCCGAGCTGGCCGAGGAGGCCCGGGCCCTCCCCCTGGGCCTGGACACCCTGCTGGGTGAGCGCGGCCACACCCTGAGCGGCGGCCAGCGCCAGCGCCTGTGCCTGGCCCGGGCCCTGCTCCTGGAGCCGGAGGTGCTGGTTCTGGACGACCCCTTGAGCGCGGTGGACACTGACACCGAGGCGCGCATCCTGAGCAATCTGGCCCACCTGCGCGCGGGGCGCACCACGCTTCTGGTCAGCCACCGCCTGGCCAGCGTGACCTTCTGCTCGCGCATCCACGTGCTGGACCGGGGCCGGGTGGTGGAGTCCGGCGGGCACCGCGATCTCCTGGCCGCCGGCGGGGTCTACGCCAGCCTGTTCTCCGAGCAGGCGCTCATGGCCGAGTTGGAGGGATAGAGGCCATGCCGCCCGCGGAATACGGCTACATGGAAGGCGATCAGTTGGGCAAGCCCTACGATCTGGCCCTGCTCGCGCGCCTGGCCGCCTTCGCTCGTCCTCAGCTCAGGCGCATCGCCCTGGGCGCGCTCCTAATCCTGGCCAGCACCCTGCTGGACTTGGTCCCGCCCTACCTCACCCGCCTGGGCATAGACGGCTACATCGTGCGCCAGGCCCAGGAGGTGGCCCTGGTTCAGGCCGGGCCGGATCTGGCCGGCCGTCTCAAGCGCGAGGCCGAGGGGGAGGCCTTCGAAGACGGCGAGGGGCGTATCTACCTGCCCGAGACGGCCTGGCGGGAGCTGGACCCGCGCCTGGCCGCGGCCCTGCGCGCCCGCGGCGCGGTGGCGACCGCGCCCTGGCATCTGGCGGCCCCGGGCCCCGCGGCCGAGGAGGTGGCGCGCGCCCGGCCCGAACTGTTCCGGCGGGTGCAGGGGCGGCTCTTGATCAGCGCCTCCGACCTTGGCCGCCTGAGCCCTGACCAAACCAGGTTCCTGCGCGGCGCTGACGCCCGGGGGCTCATCGGCCTGGCTTTCTTTTACCTGGCCGCGGCGGGGGCGGCCTTCGGCCTGGGCTACCTGCAGCAGATGATCCTGGAGAGAAGCGGCCAGGAGATGATGCTGGCCATCCGCCAGCGTCTGTTCAACCACCTGCTCTCGCGCTCGCTGGCCTTCCTGGGGGGCCAGCCGGTGGGCAAGCTGGTCACCCGGTTGACCAACGACGTGCAGAACATCAACGAGCTCTACACCTCCACCCTGGTGGCCCTGTTCCAGGACGCCTTCATCATCTCGGGCATCGTGGCGATGCTGTTGTGGCTGGACCTGCGCCTGGCCCTGGTCTGCCTGGGGCTGGCCCCCTTCATCGGCTTTTTGGCCTGGCTCTTTTCCCGCCTTGCCCGCGACGCCTTCCGCGACCTGCAGGGCCACTTGGGGCGTATCAACGCCCGCCTCTCCGAAACCTTGAACGGACTTCACGTGGTCAAGCTCTTCCGGGCCGAGGAGCCGGGCCGGCGCGAGTTCGCCCGCCTGAACCAGGACTACTATCAGGCCGGCCTGCGCCAGATAAAGGTCTTCTCGGTCTTCATGCCCCTGACCGAGCTTTTCGCCAGCCTGGCCGTGGCGCTGATCATCTGGCACGGCGGCGGCCAGGTCATCTCCGACCGCCTGAGCCTGGGCACCCTGGTGGCCTTTCTCACCTACATGCAGATGTTCTTCCGCCCCGTGCGGGACCTGGCCGAGAAGTACAACATCCTGCAGTCGGCCATGGCCTCGGGCGAGCGTATCTTCCACCTGCTCGACGAGCAGGACGCCCTGCCCCAGCCCGCGCCGGAGCGGGAGCCGGCGCCGGCCGGGCCGGGCGAGGTGCGCTTTCAGGACGTGACCTTCGGCTACGACCCCGCCCGGCCGGTGGTCAAGGGGCTGAACTTCACCATTCCCGCCGGCCGCACCTGGGCGGTGGTGGGTCCCACCGGCGCGGGCAAGACCAGCCTTGTCAACCTGCTCATGCGCTTCTTCGACCCCCAGGAGGGCCGGATCCTTCTGGACGGGGTGGACCTGCGCGAGCTGGACGAGGCCGAGCGCGCCCGGCGGGTGGCCCTGGTCTCCCAGGAGGTGATCCTCCTGGCCGGCACCGTGGAGCAGAACATCGGCCTGGGCCGGCCCGAGGTTACGCCGGCGAGCCTTAAGCGGGCGCTCATGGTCAGCGGGGCCGAGCGCTTCGTGGGGGGGCTGGAAAAGGGCCTGGACACCCCGGTGGGCGAGGGCGGACGCAGCCTTTCGGCCGGCCAACGCCAACTGCTCTCCCTGGCCAGGGCCCTGGCCGGCGACCCTGGGCTGCTGGTCCTGGATGAGGCCACCAGCAGCGTGGACCCCGAGAGCGAGCGCCTGATCCAGGAGGCCCTGCCCCGAGTCATGGCCGGACGCACCGCCCTGGTGGTGGCCCATCGCCTGACCACGGTGCGTGGGGCGGACCACATCCTGGTCATGCAGGGCGGGCGTGTGGTGGAGGAGGGCAGCCACGAGCAGCTCATGCAAACAGGCGGGCTCTACGGCCGCTTGGTGCGCCTGCAACAGATCAAGCAAAGGGAGGGGGCCGATGGACCTGGGGATTAGGGGAAGAAGGGCGCTGGTCACCGGGGCCAGCAAGGGCCTGGGCCTGGCCGCCGCGCGCGCCTTGGCCGCCGAGGGCTGCCAGGTGGCCATCTGCGCCCGCAACCAGGAGGCCCTGGCCGCCGAGGCCGGCCGCATCGCGGCGGAATTCGGGGTGCGCGCGCTGGGGTTGGCCGCAGACCTCAGCCGGCCCGGGGCCGCCGCCGAGGTGGCAGCCCGGGCCTTGGCCGACCTGGGCGGCGTGGACATCCTGGTGACCAACGCCGGCGGGCCGCCGGTGGGGACCTTCGATTCCTTTGGCGAGGAGGACTGGCGGCGGGCGATGGAGCTGACCCTGCTGCCCGCGCAAGCCCTGGCCCGCGTGGCGCTGCCCGGGATGCGCGGCCAGGGCTGGGGCCGGGTCATCAACCTCACCAGCGTCTCGGTCAAGCAGCCCCTGGCCGGCCTGATCCTGAGCAACAGCATCCGCGCGGCGGTGGTGGGCTGGGCCAAGACCCTGGCCGACGAGGTGGGGCCCGAGGCGGTGACGGTCAATAATATCTGCATGGGCTGGATCCATACCGAGCGGGTGGAGCAGCTTCTCCGGCATAAGGTGGCGGCCGAGGGCGTGAGCTACGAACAAGCCCTGGACGGGGTGCGGACGGCCATCCCCCTGCGCCGCATCGGCCAGCCCGCCGAGTTGGGAGATCTGGTGGCCTTCCTGGCCTCGGAGCGGGCCTCCTACATCACCGGGGTGAGCTGGCTCATCGACGGCGGTCTTCACCGCGGCCTGATGTAGCCAGGCCGCGCGCCTATGCTAGACTTTATAGCAGCATCTACCCCGATCGACGGCGCACCGGCCAGGACAGGACGTGCGCCCAAGAATTGTCCGCCGGCGGGCCGCCGCCCTTTATCCTCACGCTTTTGCAGGAGGGTCCCATGAAGGTTCAGGTGATCTTCTACAGCATGTACGGGCACATTTTTCGCATGGCCGAGGCGGTGGCAGAAGGCGCGCGCCAGGTGGCCGGAGCCGAGGTGAGTCTGTGGCAGGTGGAGGAGCTGGTTCCCGAGGAGGCGCTGGTCAAGAGCGGGGCCATGGCCGCTCGCCAGGCCTTCGCGAACGTGCCGGTGGCCAGCGTGGAACAAATGGCCGAGGCCGACGCCCTGATTTTCGGCACCCCCACCCGCTTCGGCATGATGTGCGCGCAGATGCGCAACTTCCTCGACCGCACCGGCGGCCTTTGGGCCAAGGGCGCGCTCATCGGCAAGGTGGGCGCCGTCTTTACCTCCACCGCCACCCAGCACGGCGGGCAGGAGTCGACCATCCTTAGTTTTCACACCACCCTGCTGCATCACGGCCTTATCCTCGTGGGCGTTCCCTACAGCGAGCAGGGGCTCTCCGCCGTGGGCGACATGAGCGGGGGCACCCCCTACGGGGCCAGCACCATTGCAGCCCCGGACGGCTCGCGTACCCCCAGCGGGAACGAACTGACCCTGGCCCGCGCCCAGGGCAAGCGAGTGGCGGAGACCGCCCTGGCCCTCAAAAAGGGCCGGGCCGCCTAATACCAAGATGCGATCAAAGCCGTCCATGGCTTTGATTGTTTATCTTCAGGGCAAAAACGTGGTTCGACCCCACAAAGCAAGCTTTGTGGGGACCCTCGGTTTTGCCCTGCCTGCCGAGCGCTTGCGCGTTCGGCAGGCAGGGCATTCATGGCCCGCATACCAATCAGCGTTCAAGTTACTTGCTTGAACGCTGATTGGTATGAGCACGCCGCCCTTGATCGGCTGGCGAAAACCCGCCGCGGCGCCCGGATTCGGACCTGGCGCGACGGCGGGTTTTTCCGCCCCAAGCCAAGCGCCGAGGCATAA
>JAJZPI010000164.1 GCA_021811275.1 Deltaproteobacteria bacterium | reverse complement strand
AGAAGACGCCGTCGGCCGAGGCCGGATCCACCTGTGCCAGCTTGGCGCGGGCGATCATGCCCTGCTCCAGCAGCAGGTTGGCCAGCACCGTCTCGGCGAAGCAGTCCAGGAAACGGGTGGCGTACATGGGCACCAGGGAGATGCGGCCTTCCTTGAAGAAACCGATGAAGCTCTGGGCGAAGTCGCCCACGATGGAGGCCGCCTTTTCCAGCAGGCCGAAGTCCTTGCCGAAGTCGGGGTCGACGGCGTTGGCCTTTGCGAAGGTCAGCACCTCGCCGATCCAGCCCTTCAAGGCCTTGCCGCCGTCCAGGCCCAGCTTGCGCCCCACCAGGTCCAGGGCCTGGATGTAATTGGTGCCTTCCCAGATGGAGAGGATCTTGCTGTCGCGGGCGTACTGCTCGACGGGATAGTCGCTGCAGTAGCCCGAGCCGCCCAGAACCTGGATGGCGTCGCGGATGAGCATATAGCCCGAGTCGGTGATGTAGGCCTTGACCATGGGCACCAACAGCTCCACCCGCAGGCCGGCTTTGCGCCTGGTATCCTCGTCGGGGTCGTGGCTGGCGATGTCGCTGTTGATCAACAGGTAGGCGATGAAGGCCCTGGCGGCCTCGGTGCCGGCCTTCAGGTTCATGAGCATGCGGCGGACGTCCTCGTGCTCAATGATGCGCACGCCGTCGCCGTGGCGCTGGGCCAGGGGCGCGCCCTGCACCCGCTCTTTCGCGTAGGCGCGGGCGGTGTCGTAGGCGCTGGCGGTCAGCCCCAGGGCCTGGATGCCCGAGCCGATGCGCGCCGAGTTCATCATCTGGAACATTTTGGCCATGCCGCTGTGAGGCTCGCCCAGCAGAATGCCCCGGCATTTGCCCTTTTCGCCGAAACTCAAGGAACAGGTGCTCGAGCCGTGGATGCCCATCTTGCGTTCGATGCCGGTGCAGAAGACGTCGTTGGGCTCGCCCAGGGTGCCGTCGGGATTGACCCAGATCTTGGGCACCACGAAGAGGCTGACGCCCTTGGTGCCCTTGGGCGCGCCCTCGATGCGGGCGAGCACCAGGTGGATGATGTTCTCGGCCAGGTCGTGCTGACCGCAGGTGATGAAGCGCTTGACGCCCTCGATCTTGTAGACGCGGGGATCGGCGGGGTCGGCGCCGGGGATGGCCTTGGTGCGCAGCGCGCCCACGTCGGAGCCGGCGTCGGGCTCGGTCAGGCACATGGTCCCCGCCCACTGGCCGGTGTACATCTTCTCCACGAACAAGGCGCGGTCGGCCTCGGTGCCGAAGTTCTCCACCAAGTGGCCGTTGCCCACGGTCAGGCCGGTGTAGGTCATCATGGCCAGGTTGGCGCCGTTGAAGATTTCGTTGATCATCCCGCCCATGACCGCGGGCAGGCCCTGACCACCGAACTCGGGGTTGTGGGGCGCGCCCGGCCAGCCGTTCTCCCAAAGAATTCGCCAGCAGTCCTTCCAGGAGTCGGGGGTGATGACCTCGCCGTCAGCGTACTGGCAGCCGATGCGGTCGCCGTCCTGCATGGCCGGGCCCAGCACCTCGCGGCCCACCTTGAGGGCCTCGTCGATGATCATGCCGAAGTCGTCCAGGGAAAATCCCTCGAAGGCGGGATAGGCCAGCAGGCGGTCCACCTTGAGGTGCTCGAAGAGAACGAACTTGGTGTCGCGGGGGTCGCGGCGGAAGTGGTTGACGCCCATTTTTCTCTCCTGGCTGAATATTCGGTGGGTTCGGGCGCGCGGGCGCCCCGCTGTAACATATAGTGCAAACCTACACTATACGTTTAGTCATACTATACGTTATGGATTCAACATTTTATATGGACTGAACAACCTGTCAATCATATTATGTTTGGATAGCGCCATAATTGATATTATGATAATCATTATTGACCAACGCCGTCCAAGTCTCCGGGGCCGGCGGCGGAAGGTTGGGCCGAACCCGGCCCCCAAGACCCGCGACGGAGGGCAAGCATGGCTTTGAAGACCGGTGACCAGTACCTCGCCTCCCTGGACTCCCTGAACATATCCGCCCACATCTTGGGTCGCAAGACCGAGAGGCCGGGCGAGCACGGCCTGGTGGCCCCCTCCCGCCAGGCGGTGGCCTTCACTTTTGACGCAGCCCACGCCCCGGAGTCCAAGGATCTTTTCCGGGTGGTCTCACCCTTGTGCCAGGAGGAGGTCAACCGTTTCACCCATCTGCACCAGAGCCAGGCCGACCTGGTGAACAAAATCAAGATGCAGCGCCATTGCGGGGCCATGACCGGCTGCTGCTTCCAGCGCTGCGTGGGCATGGACGCGGCCAACGCCGTCTACAGCACCACCTTCGACTGCGACCAGCGCCACGGCACCAGCTACCACTCCCGCTTCCGCGACTACTGGGCCTGGGTGCAGAGAGAGGATCTGGTGGTGGACGGGGCCATGACCGACCCCAAGGGCGACCGGGGCAAGAGGCCCAAGGACCAGCTCGATCCCGACCTCTTCTTGCGCGTCAAGGAGCGCCGGGCGGGCGGCGTGGTCATCAGCGGGGCCAAGCTGCACCAGACCGGCATGCTCAATTCCCACGAGATACTGGTCATGCCCACCATGGCCATGCGCGAAGGCGAACAGGCCTGGGCCATCTGCTGCGCGGTGCCGGTGGACTCACTCGGCGTCCGCTACATCTATGGCCGTCAGACCAGCGACACCCGCAAGCTGGAGGCCGACCGCCTGGACGTGGGCAATCCCGTCTACGGCGGCCAAGAGGTCATGACCGTCTTCGAGGACGTGTTCGTGCCCAATGAGAGAATCTTCCTGGACGGCGAGGTGGACTTCTCCGGCTCCCTGGTGGAGCGCTTCGCCTCCTACCACCGGCAGAGCTACGGCGGCTGCAAGGTGGGCGTGGGCGACGTGCTCATCGGGGCCACGGCCCTGATCGCGGCCATGAACGGGGTGGCCAAGGCCGGCCACATCCGCGAGAAGCTCATCGAGATGAACCACCTCAACGAAACCCTCTTCGCCTGCGGCCTGGCCTGCTCATATCAAGGCCAGGCCACCCCGGCCGGCAACTACCTGGTGGACCTGCTGCTGGCCAACGTCTGCAAGCTCAACGTCACCCGCCTGCCCTACGAGATCGCGCGCCTGGCCACCGACGTGGCAGGGGGGCTCCTGGGCACCCTGCCCTCGGCGGCGGACCTGAACGACCCGGAGACCAGGCCTTATCTGCTCAAGTACCTGGCCGCCAATCCCGGCCACCAGGTCGTTGACCGCATGAAGGTGCTGCGCCTTATCGAGAACCTCACCGCCGGGGCCGGCGCGGTGGGCTACCTCATCGAGTCCATGCACGGGGCCGGCCCCCCGGCGGCCCAGCGCATCATGATCGAGCGCCAGGCCAACATGGAGGCCAAGATGGGTGCCGTCAAGAGCCTGCTTTCCATAGCCTGAAACAGGCTGCCACAAGAGTAAGACGCGGGCGGGGTTCATCCCCGCCCGTTTTGTTTTTCCCGAAGCGCACCCTGCAACGTAAGCTGGCGAGGACCGTCCGATAGAGCAAGGCCATCCGGCCCGTCACGGCCGGCGCGGCCTCCGCCCCCCTCGATCATGCGCCGGAGGATGTCCACCTGTCCCTTCATGTGCAGGGCCTGGGCGCTCATCTGCTCGCTGGCGCTGGCCGACTCCTCGGCGTTGGCCGCGCCCTGCTGGGTGCCGTCGCTCAAGGTCTTGACCGAGGCGCCCACCTGCTCGACATCGCGCAGCTGGCCGTCGCTGGCCGAGGCGATCTTGCCCATGAGCCCGGTCACGGCCTGCACCCCCACGGCCACCTTGGCGTAGAGCTGATCAGTCTCCTCCACCACCGACGAGCCGCCCTTGATCTTCTTGATGATGTCCTCGACCAGGGCGTGGGTGTTGCGGCTGGCCTCGGCCGAGCGCATGGCCAGGTTGCGAACCTCGCCCGCCACCACCGCGAAACCGGCCCCGGCCTCGCCGGCCCGGGCCGCCTCCACCGCGGCGTTCAGGGCCAGCAGGTTTATCTGAAATGCTATGTCGTCGATGGTCCGCACCACCCTGACCACGTTGTCGCCGGCCGCCGAGGTCTCGCGCATGGACTGGATCAGGGCCTTCATGGACTGGTTGGCACTGGACAGATCGGCGGTGCTCTGGCGGCTGTGCCGGTCGGCCTGCTGGGCGTTGGCCGAGTTCTGCTGGGCCATGCCGGTGGTTTCGGCCAGGGCCGCGCTGATCTCCTCCAGAGAGCCGGCCTGGGCGCTGGCGTTCTCGGCCAGGGACTGGCTGGCGGCGCTGATCTGGTCGGCGGCGGAGGTCATCTGCCCCGACATGTCGTCCAACTCGGCGATGGCCCGGTTGATGGGCCGGCTCAGGCGGTGGGCGAAAAGCATGGCCCCTGGCACGGTCAGGGCCACGCATACCAGGGCGGCCAGGGCCAGCAGCCTGATCATCTGCCAGCCGTTGCGGTCGGCGGCCTCCCTGGAGTACAGGCAGGCGATGGTCCCCGCAGGCTGCCCCTGCCGGCCCGCCGGCATGGCCCCCTCGTAGTAGCCCGCGCCCTCTACCGCCACCTCGCTCAAGGCCGGGGCCGCGCCAGGGGCGGAGGCCCGAGGCGGCCGATTGTAGCCCGGCACGGTGCCCACGCTCAATCCGTCATTGGTGAAGATGTTGACCTTGGTCCCGGTCAAACGGGAAAGCCGCTCGGCGAAGGACTGGTCCAGGCGCGCCAAGGCCACCACCAGTCCCATTTGCTTGTCCTCGAAGGCGTCGTTCTGCCGGTTGTAGACCTGGCCCGTGATGGGGACATGAGCGCTTTGGCAAATGAAGGAGCCCTCGCGCGCCAGGCCGCCGGCCGCGGCCGTGGGCATCTCGCCGGGGAATTTCCGGGGGAACTCGGCTGGCGGCTGGCCGCTGACCTCCCAGGCGTCCAGGGCCAGATCCTCGCCGGTCTTGACCATCTTGGCGCGATGCTCATAGGCGGGGAAGGCGTGGACATAGCCCAGCAGCAGGCCGTCGTCGCGGTTGACGGCGTAGGCGATGAGTTCGCCGCCTGCCCCGTAGATGGCCACTTTCCATATGGCGTTGGCCTTGACCATGGCGCGCATGGCCTCGGCCATCTCGCCGTAGGTGGGGCGCATCTCCGCTTCCTTGGTCTTGGCCCCGTACTCGGCCACGTACTTGAGCTTGACCGGCATCTTGTCCGCGCCGCTCAGCTGGACCGCGCCGGTGGTCAGCCTGGCCTGGCCGGCCTTCATCTCCTCCGTGATCAATTGGAAGGATTTGCCGATCAGCTCGCCGGCGGCCTCGCGGCTCTGGCTGTGGATAATGAAGTAGGCCACCACCGTGGACACGCCCATGACCGCCGTCACCAGGAGCAGGGCCGCCAGCGTCAACCGGTTGCGCAGGTTCATCGCCAGGTCTCTCCCGAGGCCCTTGGCCGGCGCCCGCTCAGGGCTCCCGCCAAGGGAGCCTCCGCTTTGGCAGGCCGGGGCAGGCCTTCATCCCGGGGCCGCGGCGGGCGGGTTGCGCCGCCGGGGCGTGCGGGTCATGAGGACAAGGGGGGCCAGACAGCGGGAACCGCGCGGCGCCCTCCCCCCTTTCCCCAGGGCGCCGCGCGCGGAAGTCCTTGGCTCGGCCGGGGCGCGGATGGCGCTCAGAGACCCAGGTAGGTCTTGCGGATGACCTCGTCCCGCAGCAGGTCCTCGCCCTTGCCCTGGGCGATGATGCGCCCGGAGGAAAGAACGTAGTTGCGATCGGTCATCTTGAAGACCGAGGCCACCTCCTGCTCCACCAGCAGGATGGTCACCCCCAGGTCGCGGATCTCCAGTATCTTCTTGAAGACCTCCTGGCGCATCAGGGGCGCCAGCCCGGTGGAGGGCTCGTCGATGCACAAGAGCTTGGGCCGGGACATGAGCGCCCGGCCCACGGCCAGCATCTGCTGCTCGCCGCCGGAAAGCGTGCCCGAGACCTGATGCAGCCTTTTTTGCAACACCGGGAAGAGCTGGAACACCTTCTCCAGGTCGGAGAGCGCCTCGCTCTTGCCGCTGTGCAGATAGGCCCCCGCCATGAGGTTCTCCTCAACGCTCATCTCCCGGAAGGGCCGGCGGCGCTCCGGGCAGTGCACCAGCCCCAGACGCACGATCTCGTGCGCCGGAGTCTTGGTGATGGGCTTGCCGTCGAAAACGACCTCACCCTCCAGGGTGACATCCCCGCCGGTGGTGCCCCGCTTCATCTGCTTTTCCCAGGCCACCAGGCCGGTGATGGCCCTGAGCACCGTGGTCTTGCCCGCGCCGTTGGGCCCCACCAGGCTGACCAACTCGCCGGCGTCGACCTTGAGGCTTATGCCGTTGAGGATCATGGCCTTGTCGTAGCAGACCGTGAGGTTGTCGACCGAGAGCAGCACTTAGTCGCCTCCCTGGCCCAGATAGGCCGCGATCACCTCGGGGTTGGACACGATCTGCTCGGGCGTCCCGTCGGCGATGATGGTGCCGAAGTCCAGCACCACTATGCGGTCGACGATCTTCATCAGCCAGTGCAGCTTGTGCTCGATGATGATCATGGCCGGGCCTTCGCTGTGCAGGCGGCCGAAGCGCCCGCCCTTGTGAAGCCGGGTGATCGACTTGGCCATGAGGTCGGTCTCGGCCGGGCTAAGGCCCCCGAAAGGCTCGTCAAGGAGCAGCAGCTCGGGGTCGGTGGCCACGGCCCGGGCCACCTCCAGGCGCTTCAGGTCGCCCTGGGAGAGGGTGGAGGCCTTTTCCAGGGCCATGTCGGAGATGCCGGCGAACTCCAAGGCGTCCATGGCCTTGGCCTCCACCTTCTTGACCCATTCGCCGCGCTTCATGGAGCGGGGGCTCAAGCAGGAGACCATGACGTTGGCGATGATGGGCAGCCGGCGGAAGGGGCGCATGTTCTGGAAGGTGGGGGCGATGCCCCGGTTGACGATATCCCAGGTTTTCTTGCCGGTGATGTTCTCGCCCTTGAAGGTCACGCTGCCGGCATCGGGCTTGAGGATGCCGGTGATCAGCCTGAGCAGGGTGGTCTTGCCCGCGCCGTTGGGGCCGATGAGCCCCAACACCTCGCGCCGGCCGAGCTTGAAGCTGACGTTGTTGGTGGCGGTCAGGCCGCCGAAGTCCTTGCGCAGGTCGCGCACCTCCAGGAAGGGCTCGGTCATGGCTTACGCGTCCTCCACCTGGTCTCTGAGTTCGCGCCGGGAAACCTTGCCCACGTCGGTCTTGGGCAGCTCGCCCCTGAACTCGATGATTTGAGGAACCTTGTATATGGCCAGCTTGGACCGGCAGAAGTTGATCAGCTCCTCCTCCGAGATCTTGCCGCGGGCCTCGGCCTGACAGACCACGTAGGCCTTGATGAGCTGGCCCACCTTGGGGTCGGGCACGCCGACCACGCCGGCGGCCTTCACCTGCGGATGGCTGTAGAGCACCTCCTCCACGTGCTTGGCGAAGACCGAGTAGCCGCGGTGCTTGATGAGGTCGCGCTTGCGGTCGAAGAAGTGGAAGTAACCCTCCTCGTCCATGCGCACCAGGTCGCCGGTGCGCAGCCAGATGCGGCCCTCCAGCTCGATCATGACCTCCTTGTTGTCGCCGGGACGCTGCCAGTAGCCCTGCATGACGTTGGGCCCGCTGACGATCAGCTCGCCCACCTGGCCCACGGCCACGAATTCGGTGCTGTCCACCTCGATGATGGCGGCCTCGACGTTGGGGATGGGCAGGCCGAAGGAGCCCTTCTTGGGCCGGTGCAGGGGGTTGGTGTGGGTGACGGCGGCGGTCTCGGTCATGCCGTAGCCCTGGGTGATGCGGCTGCCGGTGCGGCGCTCCCAGTCCGCCACGGTGGTGGCGTGCAGGGTGTCGGCCCCGCAGACGATGATCTTCAGGCGCTTCCAGTCAACGCGGTCGGTCTTCTCGTATTCCTTGAGGTACTCGTAGAGAGTGGGCACTCCGTAGAAGGCGGATGCGTCGTAGCGCTCCATGGCGTCGAGGATCTCGTCCATCTCCGGCGTGGTGAACAGCGCCAGGGTGTGGCCGTGCATGAGCCCGGTGAGCATGATGACCACTTGGCCGTAGATGTGGAACATGGGCAAAAATGCGATGACGGTCTCGTTGCCGTCGATGAATTTGCTTTCCCAGAAGGCCAGGGCCTGGGCCTGGCAGGCGACGATGTTGGCGTGGGTGAGCATGGCGGCCTTGGGATGACCGGTGGTGCCGCCGGTGTAAGGCAGGGCCGCCAGGTCCTTATGGGGGTCGAGAATGACCTCGGGCGGCCGTGGCGGGTGATTGGCCAAAAGGTCCTGGAGTCTTAGCAGGCCGCGCTTGGCGATCTTGTCCGCGTCGGGCACCTGCAGGCCGCCGTAGGCCTTGGACATGAGCTTGGCCGCGAACACCTTCTTCAGGCTGG
>JAJZPI010000163.1 GCA_021811275.1 Deltaproteobacteria bacterium | reverse complement strand
GGTACAAGAAGGGTTACGCCAAGGCCGAGGTGGGCGATGTCAAGGCCATGACCGCCAGGCTCAAGGATGAATACAAGATCACCGACGCCAGGCTCCTGGGCATCAGCGGGGTGGTGCTGGCCATCACCATCTTCATGTTCATCATTCACGGCGCCTTGCACATGGAGCCCTCGGTGGCCGCGCTCATAGGGGCGGCGGTGCTCTTGGTGCTGAGCCGGGTGGATATCGTGGAGATGCTCGAGCATGAGGTGGAGTGGCCGACGCTCATCTTCTTCATGTTCCTGTTCGTGGTGGTGGCCGGGGCCGAGGAGGCCGGCCTGATCCAGATCATCGCCGACTGGGTCAAGGACATGAGCCAGGGCTCGCTGGTCATCGCGGTGATCATGATCCTGTGGGTGAGCGCCATCGCCTCCGCCTTCATCGACAACATCCCCTTCACCGCCACCATGCTGCCCATCGTGGCCTTTTTGACGCAGGCCATTCCCGGCGCGCAGAGCGGGGTTCTGTGGTGGGCGCTGGCCCTGGGGGCCTGCCTGGGCGGCAACGGCACCATGATCGGGGCATCCGCCAACGTGGTCACCGCCGGCATGGCGGAGCGGGCGGGGCACCCCATCTCCTTCATGGAATACATGAAGGCCGCCTGGTGGCCCATGATCATCACCGTCTTCCTCTGCATGGGTTGGCTGCTGGTCGTGGAGATGTAACTTAAATTATCGGCCGGCGCCTACGAGGCGCCTAGAGCGCCTTCGGACGCGCCGGTCCCGAAACGCTTGTGAGAGGTCGGATCATGGCTTATAAGAGTATTGTGTGCGGGGTGACCGGGTCCGAGGGCTCGGCCAAGGCCCAGGCCGAGGCGGTGCGCTTGGCCAAGGAAAACAGCGCGGCGCTGGCCTTTGTCTACGCCGTGGATGCATCTTTTTTGAAGGGTATCACGGTGGGCCTCCGGCCCGAGTACGCCGAGAAGACCCTGGAGCACCTGGGCGGCCACATCCTGGAGGAGGCCGAGACCCTGGCCAAGGCTCAGGGCGTCACGCCCAAGCTGGTGCTGGCCAAGGGCGCGGTGCTGGCGGTGCTCAAGCAGGCCGTGGCCAGTGAAAAGGCCGATCTCCTGGTGCTGAGCGATGACGGCCGCACGTTTTTCGAGAAGGTTCTTTTCGGCGGCGAGGTCAGCGATCATGTGGCGGCGCTGGGGAGCGAAACCGGGATCGCTGTGCTGGTGGTCAAGTAGCCTCCGCTTCGGGGCGCCGGGTCGGCTATCGGCCCGGGCCCTGGCGTTTGTCCTGCTTCCGGCCCTCGTCTTGGCCCTGGCCGCGCCGACGCCGGCCGCACCGGAGGTCCCTTTGCTGCCGGAGGGATATGCCGGACGCGTGCTCAAGGTCGGGGTCATCCAGGAACAGGCCTTCGCCATGCGCCAGCCTGACGGCTCCTGGCGAGGCATCGCGGTGGACCTGTGGTCGGAGGTCGCCCGCGAACTGGGCCTGCAATACACCCTGGTGGAAACCGACCTCCCCGGCATCTTGGCGGGGCTGCGCCAGGGGACCTTGGACGTGGCGGCGACGGCCCTGACCCTTACGCCAGAACGCGAGGAGACCTTAGACTTCTCCCACTCCTTTTTCCGTTCCGGCCTGGGCATCGCCGTGCCCTATCAATCCACCAATAATTGGATCGCCGAAATCTGGCGGGTCATGCATTCCCGCCCCGTGATTTTGGTGGCGGTCATGTGCCTGGCCATGTTAGCGGCCGGGGCTGTGGTCTGGATGGTGGAACGCCGCCGCAACCCCGCTCATTTCGGGGGGCCCCTGCTCAAGGGGCTGGGATCGGGCCTGTGGTGGGCGGCCCAGACCCTGTCCACCGTGGGCTATGGCGACAAGGCTCCCCAGACCGTAGGCGGCCGGGTGTTGGGATTCTTGTGGATGCTGGTTTCCCTGGTATTGGTGGCCATCTTCAGCGCTGTGGTGACCTCCTCGTTGACCATTTCGAGCCTGGAGGGCAAGGTCAGGGGCCCGCAGGACCTGGACTCGGTGCGGGTGGGGGTGGTCGCCTACAGCGCCGGCGATGAGTACCTCGGACGCAGGCATTTGAGCTGGAAACGCTATTCCAAGCTGGACAAGGGCCTGGAAGAGTTGGTGCGCGGCAATCTGGACGCCTTCGTTTTCGACATGCCCACGCTGCGCTATGAGTCCGTCCATGATTATCAGTTCAAGATCGCGGTGCTGCCCGATCTTTTGGTGGCTGAAAACTACGCTCTGGGTCTGCCCGATAAAAGCCCGCTGCGCGACCCCATAAACCTCGCGCTATTGCGCGTCCTGCACGGCGACGCCTGGCGGAAAATCCTGTTTACCTACCTGGGCCAGAACCCCGACGCTTGAAGACGCTTGCTCCGGGCCCCGGGTTTTATCCCCGCCGGCCTGAAGGCCCGGGCGCCTGCCGGTATAATTGGGAATGAGAGGCGGCCGGCGGGCCGCTCCGGCATCCCAAGGCGGAGGGCGTCATGCAGCATACGGCGGGAACGGGGACCGGCCTGAGCCGGCGGGGCTTTCTGCAGGCGGCCGGGGCGGCCACGGTGGCGGCCCCGGTCTGGCTGGGGCGGCTGGGAGATACCGGCTTGGCCTTAGGCCAGACCACGGCGGCCCAAGGCGCGGCCCCAGCCGCCGCCGACTACTTCGCCCAAGCCTTCGGGCTGGACGAGTCTGACTACGCCCGCCTGCTCTCTGAAGCCCTGGCCCGGGGCGGAGACTACGCCGACCTGTTCTTCCAGCACAGCCTGGGCAATTGGATCGTGATGGAGGACGGGGTGGTCAACCGTGCCCATACCTCGGTCAGCCTGGGGGTGGGGGTGCGGGTGATCCGGGGCGAGCGCACCGGCTACGCCTTCAGCCAGGTGCTGGAAATGCCGGCCATGCTGGCCGCCGCCCGGGCCGCCGCCTCCCTGGTCGCCGCCGGGGGCATCCCGGCCGGCGGCCGTGGGGTCGAGGTGGCCCCGCCCTTGCTCAAGCCCGGCCTGGATCTCTACCCCATGGCCCTGCCCTGGGATCAGGTGGAGACCCAGGCCCGCATGGATATGCTCAAGCGGGTGGAGGCCCGCCTGTCCGCCGGCGACCCCCGGGTAAAAAAGACCCTGTTGCAGTTTCACGACGGCTGGTCGCGCATCCTGGTGGCCACCAGCGAGGGCCTGCGCCGGGCCGACCTCAGGCCGCGCACCAGCCTCTACGCCTCGGCGGTGGCCGAGCAGGGCGGCCGCAAGGAGAGCAACTACCGCGATGTCACCGCCCGGGGCGGGCTGGAGCTATACACTCCGGAAATGCTCGACGCCCTGGCCGACGAGACCGTGTCGCGCACGGTAAATCTTTTCGAGGCCAGGCCCCTCATGGCCGGCGAGATGCCCTGCGTGCTGGCCTCCGGGTCGGCCGGCATCCTCCTGCACGAGGCCATCGGCCACGGCCTGGAGGCGGACTTCAACCGCCGCCGGGTCTCCACCTACGCCGGGCGCCTGGGGCAAAGGGTGGCGGGCGAGCAGGTCACGGTGGTCGACGACGGCACCATCCCCCACGCCCATGGGGCGATCAACTTCGATGACGAGGGCGCCGACAGCCAACGCACAGTGCTGGTGGAAAAGGGGGTGCTGCGCTCCTACCTGCACGACCGGCTGAGCGCGGCCTGGTACAAGACCGCCTCCACCGGCAGCGGCCGCCGCCAGAGCTACGAGCACGCGCCCATGCCCCGCATGCGCGCCACCTTCATGGAAAACGGGCCCCACAAGCCCGAGGAGGTTATCGCCCAAGTCAAGCACGGCCTTTACGCCGAGCAGTTCAGCAACGGTCAGGTCAACATCGGGGCCGGCGACTTCAGCTTCTATGTCAAGAGCGGCTGGGCCATCGAAAACGGCAAGCTCAGCCACCCGGTCAAGGATATCAACGTCATCGGCAACGGCCCCCAGGCGCTCTCAAACATCACCATGGTGGCCGACGACCTCAAGCTGGCCCGCGCCGGCTACATGTGCGGCAAACTGGGTCAGACCGTGCCGGTCAGCCAGGGCCTGCCCACCACCCTGGTCAGCTCCATGAACGTGGGGGGCAGCCATGGCTAGGCGGGAGCAGGGGCGGGCCCGGGCCGAGGCGTCCCTGCCCGAGGTGGCCCGGGCCGCGCTTGAGGCCGCGCGCGCCGGCGGGGCCGGCGAGGCGGCGGTTCAGGTCAGCCGTTCCCGCTTCGTGGACGTGGGATTTCGCGACGGCGACCTGGAAAAGGCATCCGCCTCGGCCAAGCAGGGCATGAGCCTGCGGCTGTTCATCGAAGGCCGTTACGGCGTGCACTCTACCAGCGACCTGCGCCCGGAGGCCATCAGGGACTTCGTTTCCAAGGCAGCTTCCCTCACCCGCCTGCTTCAGCCGGACCCCTTGCGCAGCCTGCCCGAGCTGGGGCTATACGCCAGGGGGCCGGCCCCGGACCTCGGCGTTTGGGACCAGACCCTGGAGGAGAGCGAGGCCGGGGAGTGGATCCAGCGCTCCCGCCGCCTGGAAGAGCTGGCCCGCGACGAGGGCTGGCGGGCGGGCGGCCTGGTCAGCGCCCAGGGCGGGGCCTATCTTGAGACCAGCCGCGACCTGCTGGCCACCAGCGACGGCTTCATGGGCGAGCGCGCCGAGACCGGGGCCTACGCCGTGGCCGCGGTGGTGCTCATGGACCCCAGCCAAGAGGCCAAGCGCCGCAGCGGCTGGTGGTGGCGGGCGGCCAGGAAGCTCAACAACCTGGGCGGCGAGGAGACCCTGGCGACGGTGGCGCGGACCGCCGCCGCCCGCGCAGCGCGCCAGATGGGGGCGCGGCCCGGTCCCTCGGGCCGGGCGGCGGTGCTCATCGAGAACCAGGCCGCCGCCCGCCTGCTGGGCGATCTGCTGGGGGCCTGCGCCGGGCCGGCCCTCAAGCAGGAGCGCAGCTATCTCCACGGCGGACTGGGCAAGGAGATTGCCTCATCCCTGCTCACCATCACCGACCAGCCGCTCCTGCCCGGCGGCTTCGGCTCACGTTGGTTCGACGGCGAGGGCCTGGCCGCGCGCACCCTGACCCTGGTGGAGGGGGGTTTGCTCAAGAGTTACCTGCTGGACACCTACCACGCCCGTGCCCTGGGGCTAAAACCCACCACCGGCTCCAGCAGCAACGTGACCTTGGCCCCCAGCGCCCCCGGAGGCTTCCAGTCCATCATGGAGGACATGGAACGCGGCCTGGCCGTTACCAGCTTCCTGGGTGGCAACTTCAACTCCACCACCGGCGACTTCTCCTATGGCCTGCAAGGGTTGTGGATCGAGGGCGGGCGGGTGGCCCACGCCGTGGAGGGGATGAACATGGCCGGCAACTTCCGCGAACTTTGGCGGGCGCTCGAGCGGGTGGGCGACGACCCCTTCCCCTACGCCCGGTTCATGACCCCCAGCCTGCTCTTCAGCGAGGTGCAACTCAGTGGCGCTTCCCTTGCGCCCGGCCAGGCGCCGGGGTAAGCTCCCACCAGCCGGGCCCCCTGGTCCGGTCGAAGGGAGCCGGCATGGGACTGCTCAAGGGATCGCTCACCGTAAGCCGCTACATGATCGGGGGCAAGCTGCCCGATGGCTTCTGGGATTTCGCCGAAACCCAGCTCAAGGCCAATCTTTTCCAGGAGATCGAGGAGACCGCCGATGAGCTGTCCGTGGGTTGGGTGGCGGTCCACGACTACTTGGACCTGGACCTGAACCGCAACGCCTTCGCCCTGGAGCCCTACCTGGTGGCCGGCATGCGGGTGGACCGCCGGCGGGTGCCGGCCAGCGTGCTGCGCAAGCGCCACCGCTGGGAGGTGGACAAGGCCCTGGCCTTGCGCGAGGGGCGTGGCCTGAGCAGGGCTCAGCGGGAAGAACTCAAGGAAAAGGCGCGGCTGCACCTCCTGGCCCGCATGCCCCCGGCCACTCAGATGGCCGAGATGGTCTGGGACACCGTGCGCGGCGAGGTCTGGCTGCTGGCCGCGGCCAAGGCCACCCGCGAGCTTTTCGAGGACCTTTTCCGGCGCACCTTTTCCTTGCCCCTGACCCCGCGCATACCCTATCTGCTGGCCGCCGACCTGGCGGGCAAGGCCGCCCACGAACGACTGGAGGCCGCCCGTCCGCTGACTCTCTACGCCCCGGAGGCCTGAGATGGACGTCCTGGAGCTGCTCAACGAAAAGATGTTCCTGGGCCAGGAGTTCCTGACCTGGCTCTGGTACCTGAGCGAGGAGGAGGGCGAGGTGCAGATCGCCGGCGGACGCCTGGTGCAGGTGCTCCTGGGCGACCGCCTGCTCCTGGGCCCGGCCATGGGCCAGGAGGGCACCCGGGTGGCCGTGCGCGGCCGCGAGGTCTCTCTGGCCGAGGCCCGCCAGGCATTGAAGCGCGGCAAGCTGGTCGAGGGCCTGCGCCTTGGGCTCACCGTCGACGGCGAGGAGTTCTGGCTCTCCATCAACGCCCGCGAACTCATGCTGGGCTCCCTGCGCTTGCCCCCGGCCGGCGGGGCCCAGGAGCAGGACCAGGGCCGCGAGGGCGTCATCCTGGAGCGCCTCTACCTGGCCGAGATGGCCCACCGCGCCCTGGAAGGCCTATTCGGACTCTTCCTTGAAGGTCGTTTGGCCGACGAAAGGGGCGGCGAGCTTTGGGAAGCAGTGCGCGCTTGGGCCGCTGGGGAGTAATAGGGCCGGGGAAGATAAAAAGTCGCGGGAAAGCGCTTGCGCGCTTTCCCGTTCGTTTTGGGGCAATCGGCGAGCTTGCGCCTAGCGGCTGGCGCTCTGGTGGGCCTCGGCCAGACGGTACTTGAGGTAGGCCATCTGGTCATCGTCATAGTCGTCCACGTCGAAACAGTAGCCCGTCTCCCTGAACAAGCCCTGGGGAATGGCGTTGCCCCGCTCCTCGGGGTCGCTGATCTCATCCTCGTAGAAACAGACCGAGAGAAAGAGCTCGCCGCCGGAGTTGACCACGTCGACCAGGAAGAATACCTGGCGCTGGCGGTCGCCGGGGCGGGGTTGGAGGTCGAAGCGCAGGGAGTGGCTGATGCCCGGGCGGGCCACGAAGCTAAGAATGGCCCCGGGCAGGGCCTCGGCCCAGGTTTTCAGAGTGACGAGGGCGCGCTTGAGGCCGGCCTGGGCCGGGGGCCAGGCGGCCAGGACTTGCTCCAGTTCCCTGCCTGGGTTCTGTCCACTCATGTCACGAGCTCCTGGCTTAAACCACGAGAAAGCCGCGCCACGGCCCTGGTCGGGCGCTCGCGTTTGGTGGTCGCTCGGCGCGCAAGGGATTGCTGGCGGGATTAGTCAAGGTAAAGTGGTGGAGATGATGGGACTCGAACCCACGACTTCCACGTTGCGAACGTGGCGCTCTCCCAACTGAGCTACATCCCCACATTGGTTTCGCCTGGCGAATATACCGGCGGCCTTGGCCAAAGTCAACCAACGCTATTATAGCATTTGCGGCAAGCCAAGGACGCTCATACCCTCGACAGGACGGTTCGGCCATGCTAGCATCGCCTCGGGCGCCGTGGGGAAGGATTCGCCACGGCCAAACGCCGCCATAGCCAGCGAGGCATGCCATGGGCCGCCGAGCCGAGATTGATCGCCAGACCCGCGAGACGCAGATTCTTCTAAGCCTGGACCTGGACGGTCAGGGCCGGGCGGAGATCCAAACCGGGCTGGGCTTTTTCGACCATATGCTCAACCATGTGGCCTTTCACGGCCATTTCGACCTGAAGGTCAAGGCCAAAGGCGACCTGCACGTGGACCCCCACCACACCGTGGAAGACGTGGGGATTTGCCTGGGCCAGGCCCTGAGCAAGTGCCTGGGCGACCGGGCGGGCATCAGGCGTTACGGCCAGTCCTTCGTGCCCATGGACGAATCCTTGGCCCAGGTCGTGGTGGACTTGAGCAACCGTCCACTGCTCAAGGTCAGCGGACCCCGCCGGCCCGGCACGGTTGGGGCCTTTGACGGCCAACTGGCCGAGGAGTTCTGGCGGGCGCTGGCCTTGCACGGCGGCATCACCCTGCACGTGCGTCTGCTCTACGGCGAAAATGACCATCATCTGTTGGAGGCGGCCTTCAAGGCCCTGGGGAGGGCGCTGGATGAAGCGTGCGCCTTGGAACCCCGGGCGCAGGGCGTGGCCTCCACCAAGGGGGTGTTATGAGATCCCGGATTAGCGCAAGATTGCTCGGCCTGGCCTGCCTGGCGGCCGCGGCGCTCCTGCTCGCCTCCTGTCAGAGCGCCAGACAGCCCGACACCCTGGCCAGCCAATGGCAACCCAAGCGCATCGCGCTCCTGCCCTTCCAGTTGGGCGTGACCGACGTAGGCGGGGGCACCGTGCGCTCGCCACTCACCGGCGCGGCCTTCCAGCCGGGTCCGATCAAGGACGGGGCCGCTCTGTTTTTGGACCAGGCCCTGGGCCGCTCCCTGC
>JAJZPI010000162.1 GCA_021811275.1 Deltaproteobacteria bacterium | reverse complement strand
CTCAATATCGTAGGGTTGGCCGATCAGGCAGCCCTGGTCGGCCCAGTAGCGCGTCAGGGCCATGATCAATTCTTGGAAGCTCAAGCCTTTCACGACGTTCACCCCTCTAAAGCGCGATGTGTCACGTGGGCCGATGGCGGCCCATTTCAGGAATTAGAGATGCTAGCACCTGCCGGGCCGACGCGCAAGCGAAGCCGAGGCGGTCGGCCCGCGAGGCCGTGCGTGGGCCTGTCTGGCAAAAAGGGAAAGGCAGGACTGGAAGGTGAAAACGTGTGGAACAGCCCGGACAGCCAATATCAACACAGGTCCGGCTAGGCTGGGGCCGGCCTCGACATTCGGCGAGGTGAGACGAGGGCGGGGATAAACCCCGTCCGCCTTAATCGGCCGGGGCTCAAAAGCGGGGTTGAAACCAAAATCTCTTTGGCCGTCGGGGCCACCGCCTCGTTCAGTGTCGCCCCAGATTCACCAGCCGGCCTGGCTCTCCACCTTCCCTGCCAGTCTTCTCCTGATTTCCCCCGCTACTCCCCCGCCTCCCCCTCCAAATAGCTCATCACCAAATGATCCCCGCTGAAATTGCCCTGGGTGACGTAGTAGATCATCTGCTCCGGCCCGAAGACCATCTTCCTGATCTGGCGCACGTTGAAGCCCCGGCGGTGATACTCCCGCACCATCTTGCCCTTGTACTCCAGGTAGTCGATCTTCTCGGCCAGGGCCTTGGCCGGGTCCGTCACCACCGAGGCGCTGCCGGTGAAGATCAGGCTTATGTCCAGCGCGGCCATCTTCTTGAGCGAGGCGATGACGCCCCGGATGTCCGTGCCCAGGCGCACGCCCCGGTCCTTGCCCCCCACGTAGGCGTCGCCGCAGAAGAGCCAGCCCTCGCTGGGCTCGTAGAAGCAGACATGGTCCGGGCTGTGGCCGGGCGTGGGGATGACCTGGAAACGGTGATGGTCGGTCTCGACCCATTCGCCCAGGGGCTGGGCGGCGCTCTTCTCCGGCCAGCCCCAGAGCACGCGCTGGTAGGCCATGAGCGGGGCCCGCCGGGCCGCGCCGCTGATGATGGCGCTGGCCGGCTCCGAGGCCAGCACCGCCGCGCCCTTGGCCTGAAAGGCCAGGTTGGCGCCCACGTGGTCCTCGTGGTGGTGGGTGTTGACCACGGTGTGCACGGGCGTCTCCGCCAGGGCGGCGGTGAGCTCACCCACGGTGAAGGCGCAGCCGGCGTCGATCATCAGGCCATCGACGAAAAAGCAGCCGGTGTAGTAGCGGCCCCGGCCCAGGAGGGTGCGGGCCAGGCGGAAGCCCCGCACGGGGCCGTGCTGGGTGATGTGGATCATGGGTTCCCCCGTTGGACGGGGTGCGGTGCGGCGTCAAGGTCTAGGCTGGGAATACCAGAGAGCGGGGATCATGGAAAGAAAAAAAGATGGCAGCGTGGTTTCCCGCCCTAAGCCGGCGATCCTGGGCGCACCAGTCGCGGCTCATGGCCTGCGAGCGCGACCCTGCTGCCAGGCGCCTTCATAGTGCGGAACAGAGCGGGGAGAACGGGCCGCGAAGCCCGCCCTCCCCGCTTACCCTTTCACGATATCTTCTCTTGCCGCCGCCGGTTCAGCCCTCCAGCTCCCTGAGCTGGGCGACCACCTCGGCCAGGCGCTCCTCCAGGTCCATGACCCGTTGCATCTGCCAGGGGCGGATGGAATGGGCCGGCAGGGCGGCCTGGGCCTCGGCCAGCTCCCGGGCCAGTTCCTGCCGCTTGGCTTCCAATTCGGCGCGGTCCATTATTGGCCGGTGGCCTTATTGGCCAGGCCCTTGCCATAGCCCTGGGCCATCTGCAAGCCGCCCTCCATGTTGGGGTTTTTCAGGCGTAGGGGGTCGGCCACCATGTTCATCTGCAAGACGTGGCGCATGGTCTCGAAGATGCGGTCCGGGGCCTCGCCGCTCCAGCCGTAGGAGCCGAAGGCGCCGCCGCAGGAGCCTTGCAGCCCCGCCTTCTCGGCCAAAAAGAGCATGGTCTTCATCGACTCCATCATCTGGCCGTGATAGGTGGCCGAGCCGAACAGGTAGGCGTTGTAGCCCTGCAGGTCCTCGACCTTCTTGACCTCGGTCACGTCCTTGATGTCCACTTCCACGCCGGACATGCGCAGGCCCTCGGCCATGAGCTCGCCGATCTTCTTGGTGTTGCCGGTGCGGCTGGCGTAAACGATAAGAGCCTTGGCCATGGTCTGTTTCTCCTCCCGAATGTGATGATGATCAGCTCAAGCGCCGGCTGGCGATCTTTCGTCCCAACTCGTGGGCCTGCTTCAGAGTTTCCGGGTGGTCGCTCACCGCCCCCTTGCCCTCCAGGCCGCGCAGCAATAGCCCGCCCTCGTAGGTCATGTCCAGGGCGTCGTAGAAATATTTGGCCATGAGCTCGACGCCCACGAAAAGGTTCTCGCCTTTGGTGGCCCCCACGCCGATCAGGTAGCCCCGGCCGCTGTCGTAGCTCTTGCGCTGCTCCTTGGTTTTGGCGAGCATGCGCTTGGACCAGCGGGCCTGGCAGCGGTCGACCACGGCCTTGGCCTGGGCCGGCGCGCCATAGAAGAACATGGGGATGGAGAGAATTATGGCGTCCGCCTCGTCCAGGAGCGGGTAGATGGACTGCATGTCGTCGTTGACCACGCATTCGCCGGTCTTGTCACAGCCGCCGCAGTTGAGGCAGCCGCCCACCGTGACCTTGCGGCAGTAGACGCTCTTCACCTCGGCCCCGGCCTCGGCCGCGCCCTTGAGCGCCGCGTCCAGGAGCAGGTCGCTGTTGCCGCCCTTGCGGGGACTGCCGTAGATTCCCAATACCTTCATGTTTGGATCCTTCGTCGCGCGGTTAACCAAATGTGATCACCTGGTAGCCCTGGGCCAGAAACGGCGCCATGCCGGCATGGCCCTTCATGTCGTTCAACAGAGGCAAGCCCAGGCGGCGCGCCTCCTCCAGCGAGCCCATCTTTTCCGCGCAAGCCTGGCAGAAACCGGCCAGCAGCCCCTGCTCCAATACCTGCCGGAAGAGTTGGCCGAAGGCCCCCTGGCCCGCGAACTCCCCGGCCAGCTTGGTGGCCGTGCCTTCCACCACCAGCCGCGCCTCCGCGCCACGAGCCTTGAGATCCAGAACATTGAGCAGGGCGTGCACGAAGCACGTCATCTCGCCGTTGAAGGCAAAGATGGCCACCTTGGGCATGTGGTCTCTCCTAAAATCGACCGGGGTAGCAACTCCCCGAGGCTGCCGAGGCCCCGACCGCGGGGCGCTTGACGGCTTGCCTGGTTAAAGGCGCTTGTCCTGGCCGGTGCCGGTGCAGTCGGGCGTGTAGCAGCTCACGTCCACGAATTCGCACTTTTCCTTGCAGGAGGGGCAGGTCTCGGGGGGCGGGGGGACGGCGGTGAAGGTGTAGCTGCACTTGGAGCACTTCCAAGTTATCTGAGCTTGGGTCATCGTGGTCTCCTCCTCGTGTGTTTTAACAAAACTCATTCAGCACCGGTCGACCGGTGTTTGGCCGGCCAGGGGTTTGAACATCTTCTTGCTAGCTCCGCAAACGGGGCAGCGGTAGTCCTCGGGCAGATCATCCCAGCAGGTGCCGGCGGGCACCTTGCCCTTCTTGCAGCCCTTGTCGGGATTGTAGATGTAGCCGCAGTTGGAGGTTTGGCACTGATGCATATCCTCGGGTTTGGCCATTTTCACCGTCCCTTTGCTCCCGGCGCGAGAACGCGCCTATCAAATATTATGGCATGGGGTTTTCAGACCCGGAAAAAAACTTTTCGCTATTAGTTCTTGTTATTATGTTAGCCGGGCATAGCTTGACTGTCAACCTGGGCCTTTTGGTGGCCAGCACCCACTGGCAGCGCCCTCCATGCGGATAAAGGCAACCAATTCTATTTCCCATGGTAATTAGGTGTATTAAGTTATCAACAAACCAGCAAAATATTATCGACATTACGCCGGTTGGCACAATTAGCTAAAATTGTTGTTTTTTGATGGGCGAAGCCACATTTTTGTTTGTTTCCGGTCTTTCCTGTGCCCTATACTAATAATGCAACTCAAGAGCAAATCGCCTTCACCAATTGTTAGAAAACCCACTGACAGGAGCACCCATGGGACCCTCCCAGCGTGCGGGGCAGGCCAAGAACTACAGACGCTACCTGGCGATCTTGGTGTTGGCCGGGGCCCTGGCCGGAGTTTTTGTCAGCTTCGGCCCACCGCGTCTGTACGCCAAAAGCGCCGAGCCGGACTTCTGCGCCAGCTGCCATGTGATGCAGTCCGAGTACGAAAACTGGTTCTACGGCGCTCACCGCAACTTCAAGTGCGTGGAGTGCCACCTGCCCAACGACAGCTTCCCCCGTCACGCCACTTGGAAGGGTTACGAGGGCATGCGCGACGTGTTCTTTTTTTATACCGGTCAGGTGCCCGAGAACATCCGCTTGACGGAGTCGGGGGCGGAGATCGTCATGGAGAACTGCCGCCGCTGCCACGACCAGATGGTGTCGCGAATCAATGAGGACAGGCAGTGTTGGACCTGCCATCGCCGGATATCCCACTTGACCACCGGGGTCCAGTAACAGCCCAGATCTTTTCGCGTTCAAGGAGAGTCCCTATGCATATCAAGAAAGCCATGATAGGCGCCCTGACCCTGAGCCTGGCCCTGGGCGGTTTCCTCCTGGTATCCTGCTCTCCGCCCAAGCCCGAGCCGGTCAAGACCTACTCGATCGCCGACGGCGACTACGACCCCGCCAACTGGGGCAAGGCCTATCCCTTGGAGTATGACTATTGGCTCAAGACCAAGGAGCCCAAGCCAGCCGGCAAGAGCAAGTACAAAAGGGGGTGGGATACCGACCTGGTGGTCTACGACAAGCTCTCCGAGTTCCCCTACATGCCGCTTTTGTTCAACGGCTGGGGATTCGGGGTGGAGTACAACGAGCCCCGAGGCCACTACTACATGATCATCGACCAGCTGGAGGTGGACCCCTCGCGCCTGAAGGCCGGCGGCGCCTGCCTCACCTGCAAGACGCCGTTCGCTCCCAAGCTCATGAAGGAGATGGGCGAACACTACTTCTCCGACCCCTATCTTGACGTCCATGCCAAGATACCCAAGGAATTCCAGCGGATGGGTGTGACCTGCATCGACTGCCACAACAACAAGGACATGGGCCTAAAGTTGTCACGCTGGACCCTGCAGGCGGCCATGAAGGAAATTGGCAAGGACCCGGAGGCGCTTACCCGCCAGGAGGACCGCAGCGCGGTCTGCGCCCAGTGCCATGTGACCTACATGGTCAAAAAGAACCCCGAGGGCAAATCGGTGGGCGTGGTCTTCCCCTGGCAGGGCAGCAAGCCTAGCGACATCTCCATCGAGAACATCGTCAAAGTCATCCGCAGCGACAAGTCCAACCTGGAATGGGTGCAGAACGTAACCGGCTTCAAGTTCGGCTTCATCCGCCATCCCGAGTATGAGTTCTTCACCAAGGAAAGCGTGCACTCCAAGGCCAATGTGGCCTGCGCCGACTGCCACATGCCCTACACCCGGGTGGGCGCCAACAAGATCTCCGACCACGACGTGACCAGCCCCCTAAAGAAGGAAATGAAGGCCTGCCAGCAGTGCCACAGCCAAAGCCCCGACTGGCTCAGGGATCAGGTGGTGGCCATCCAGGACCGCACGGTCTCCATGATGAACCGCTCGGGCTACGCCTGCGCGGTGGCGGCGAAGCTCTTTGAGATCGCCCACAAGGCTCAGAAGGACGGCAAGAACATCGATCAGGCGCTCTACGAGAAGGCCAAGGACCTCTACTACGAGGCCTTCTACCGCGTGATCTTCATCGGAGCCGAGAACTCGGTGGGCTTCCACAACCCCTCCGAGGCCGGCCGCATCTGCACCGACGCCACCGCCATGGCCAACAAGAGCGAAAGCCTCTTGCGGCAGGCCCTGGCCAAGGCCGGGGTGGAGGTGCCCATCAACATCAACATGGAGATCGCCAAGTACGCCAACGAGCGGGGGGTGAAGAAGCTGAAGTTCCGGCCGGAGTTCGAGTTCAAGGATCCCTTCGGGACCCAGGACATGATAACCCCGGTCGCCAGCATGGGCAAGTAGACCGCCATGTCCCACTGGCAACGCGGCTTGTTGATCCTGGTCGGCCTGGGCCTGATGGCCCTGGCCGGCCAGGCCTTCGCTCAGGGCGGGGTCTCCGGCCAGAACCTTTTCACCGACCGCTGCGCCGACTGCCACCGCACGAATGGAGAGGGCCTGCCGCCGACCTTCCCGGCCCTCAAGGGCAACGCCTTCGTGCAGGGCGACCCTGGCCCGGTCATCGACACCGTGCTTAAGGGGCGCAAGGGCTTAAGCACCATGCCGGCTTGGAAGGATATTCTCACCGACCAAGAGATCGCCGCCGTGCTCACCTACGTCCGTTCGGCCTGGGGCAACCAGGCCGGCCCGGTGAAGCCCGAGCAGGTGGCGGCCCGCCGCAAATAATCCATCGTCGAGCAGCTCAAGGCCCCCGCCGGCGCCTGCCGGCGGGGGCCTCTGTCTGCCTGGGCCGCGCCAAGGGGGTGCCCTCTCCGGCCCGATGATGCTATGATCATCCTGCTTGGCAACGTAACGGAGGCCCCGCATGAAGAACGAGCCCCGCATCAGGAAAGGGTGCCTGATTCTCCTCGTCCTGGCCGTCCTGGCGGGTTGCCTCCAGTTGTTGGGCCTGGCCCGCGAGAGGACAGCCGAGGCCAGGATCGCCGAGAGCCGGATCGCCCCCACCCAGGTCGAGCAGCCGGCTCCGGCCTCGGGCAAGATCATCCTAATCGACCGCCGGCAAAGCCCCCAGGCCAAGGCCTGCGTCGAGTGCCACCGCCTGGCCAGCCCGGGCATCCACTCCGACTGGAGCAAAAGCCGCCACGCCCACGCGGGGGTCACCTGTCTGGACTGCCACGCCGCGGGGCCCGGCGACCCCGTTCGCAGCCTGGCCCATGACGAGCAATACCGCCGTCAGGACAATCCCTGGGCCAAGCCCGAACTGGCTGCGGCGGTCACTCCACTGGTGACGCCGTCCACCTGCGCCCGCTGTCATCCCCAGGAGGAGGCGCAATACTTCAAGAGCAAGCACGCCCATTCCGTGGAGATCATGTGGAAGGTCGATCCCTGGCTCCAGGCCGGCCTGAACAGCGAATTGGAGCGAGCCAGCGGCTGCTACCATTGCCACGGCACGGTGGTCAAGGCCAAGGACGGCAAGCTGGATCCCCTGACCTGGCCCAACGTGGGCGTGGGCCGCGTCAACCCAGATGGCAGCAAGGGTTCCTGCACCAGCTGCCACACCCGGCACAAGTTCAGCCTGGCCGAGGCCCGCAAACCCGAAACCTGCGGCCAATGCCACCTGGGCCCGGACCACCCCCAGAAGGAGATCTATGAGGAGTCCAAGCACGGCGCCATCTACGCCGCCCAGGGACGCGGCTGGAACTTCGCCGCCCCGCCGGGGCTTTGGCGGCCGGGCCTGGACTACCGCGCGCCCACCTGCGCGGCCTGCCATATATCCGCCGCGGGACAGGCTCCGGGCAGCCACGATGTCACCCGCAGGCTGAGCTGGGAGCTGCAGGCGCCCCTGACCATTCGGCCCCAGGAGTTCACCCCCTTCCCCGCTCTCACCGACTGGCGCGCCGAGCGTGCGGCCATGAGCGCGGTATGCCTTAACTGCCACGGCCAGGCCTGGGTGGGGGACCATTTCGCCAAGCTCGACGCGGTCGTCGAGGAATACAACCGGGTCTACTACCGGCCGGCCAAGGCCAAGCTGGACGAGCTGGCGGCCAAGGGGCTGATAGACCTGGGATCGTTCTTCAGGACCCCGCTGTTCACCGAATTCTACGAGCTGTGGCACCACGAAGGCCGGCGGGCGCGCATGGGCGCAGCCATGATGGCTCCGGACTACGCCTGGTGGCATGGCTTCTACGAGTGCAAGAAACGGCTGGTCAACATCAATCGCGAGGCTGACCATCTCCTGAGCAGCGGACAGAAGGCCTATGCCGCCCCGGCCCTGCCCGGCCAGGGCGGGGCCACCGCGCAGGCCAAGTAGACAACACCTCCCGGCGCGCGCCAGCGCCGGTCCAGCCACGGGAGGGAGAAATGCACGCTGGCGACCTGTTCGAGCAGATGGAGAACGGTTTGGTGATCCTGCCCGGCCAGGAGCTACCCGCCGGGGACCTGCCCTGGAAGCCGCATCCGGCGTTCAAGGGCGTGACGCTCAAACACCTGGTAACCGGCAAGTCAACCGCGGGACGGTTTTCCGCCCACCTGGTGCGCATAGACCCCGGCCGCGAGATCGGCGAGCACCGCCACGAGGGCAAGCTGGAGCTGCACGAGGTGGTCCAGGGCGAGGGGCGCTGCCAGGCCCTGGGCAAGGAGTTCAGCTACAAGCCGGGGGTGGTGGCCCTGATGCCCCCGGACGAGCCCCACCGCATAACCGCAGGCGAGAAGGGCCTCTACCTGCTGGTCAAGTTCGCGCCGGCTCTTTTCTAATACCAAGTTGCATTCAAAGCCATCCGTGGCTTTGAATGCTTGCCGGTCGGGCCAAAGCGTGGTTTTGCCC
>JAJZPI010000161.1 GCA_021811275.1 Deltaproteobacteria bacterium | reverse complement strand
GGGGCCAGGAGCACGACTGTCCGCCACTTTGCCGATGGCGAAGCGCCTGCCCATTCCTGGGTGCGCCGGGCCTGCCCGGCCCGCCCTTGGTTGCTTTCCCAACATGATATGAAAGTATTTTACATTCGTCAAGGGCAAATCAGAGGCAAGCGCAGGTGATTCTCATGCCCGATTCGAGCCCGGCGAACCATCAACACGGGTGGTAGAGCTTTTTTGGCTTTTTGGACTTATTTGATATTTCTATTATTATTAAACAGGAACATCCTTACCCGTTTGCTGGGAGGATCGGCGCCTTTTCTTTTTTTTTGGACTTATTTTATATTATTATTGATTTTTAGAAAGCCCCAACCCTGGCCCTTGTTACGCCTCCGTCCGCCATCTTCGCCTCCTGTGCCCGCCCCCCTCCCCTGCAACTCTTACCCTCACTTCTCCCGCAGGACTAAGCCCTATAAAGTCGCTATGCCTGGCTGGGCCCCGGTTACTGCCCCGCAAGGTTGTTCAACCACGCCCCAACGCCGCCCCAACCCCTCGGCATAAATGTAATAATCTTTGGTTTTTAGAAATATCTGTGTTTATTTGGGGTCTTATACCGATCGGCGATCAAAACCATGGATGGCCTTGATCGCCGATCGGTATGACCGCCGCCGCGGTGGACCCCGGAAAATATCAAGCACCGGGGTATCCTCGCCCTTGCCTTTATTCCCCAATACCAACCCGGGAACTGGAGCGCGCCAAGTTCGTCCGCGGCGCCCCCCTGCCCGACCCGTCTTGGCCCGGGGCGGCACGCCCCCTGCTGGCGCGGCCCTTGCGCCGGACCGAGGGCGAAGCCCGAGGCCGGGCCAAAGCCAGGGGCGTGACAGCAGGCGAGCGGGGCCTGAAAAATTCAAGGGCGGGGTTGATCCCCGCCCTCTGCTCTTGTTCTTTTTGGCCACCCTGGAACGGGATCGCACCAGGTTCGCCCGCGGCCCCTCCGGCCGACCCGCTTCCGCCCAGGCGGCACGCCCCTACTTGGCGAAGGCAACGGCCCTGGTCTCGCGGATGACGGTCACTTTGATCTGACCGGGGTACATCATCTCGGCCTCGACCTTGCGGGCCACGTCCTGGGAGAGCATGAGGGCCTGCTCGTCGGTGGTCTTTTCGGCCTCCAGCACGATGCGGACCTCGCGGCCGGCCTGGATGGCGTAGGACTGGGACACGCCCTCGAAGGAGTTGGCGATGCGCTCCAGGTCCTCCAGACGCTTGACGTAGCTTTCCAGCATCTCCCGGCGGGCGCCGGGGCGGGCGCCGGAGAGGGCGTCGGCGGCCTGGACCAGCACGGCCAGCACGCCCTCGGGGGGCACGTCCTCGTGGTGGGCCTGGATGGCGTGGACGATGTGGGGCTTCTCGCCGTAGCGCTTGGCCAAGTCCGCGCCGATGACAGCGTGGGGGCCTTCCACCTCGTGGTCCACGGCCTTGCCTATGTCGTGCAGAAGGCCGGCGCGGCGGGCGTGCTTGGCGCTGATGCCCAACTCGCTGGCCATTATGCCGCAGAGGAAGGCCACCTCCAGGGAGTGCTGGAGCACGTTCTGGGCGTAGGAGGAGCGGTAGCGCAGGCGGCCGATGAGCTTGACCAGATCTGGATGGATGCCGTGCACGCCCACGTCGAAGGTGGCCTGCTCTCCCGCTTCCTTGACGGAGGCCTCCACCTCGGCGGTGACCTTCTTGACCACCTCCTCGATGCGGGTGGGGTGGATGCGGCCGTCGCTGATCAGCCTCTCCAGGGAGAGGCGGGCGATCTCCCGGCGCATGGGGTTGAAGCCGGAGAGAATGACCGCCTCGGGGGTGTCGTCGATGATCAGGTCGATGCCGGTGGCGGCCTCGATGGCCCTGATGTTGCGGCCCTCGCGCCCGATGATGCGCCCCTTCATCTCGTCATTGGGCAGGGGCACCACGGACATGGTCTTTTCCACGGCGTAGTCGCCGGCGTAGCGCTTGCAGGCGAGCGCCAGGATCTCCTGGGCCTTCTTGGCGGCGGTCTCCTTGGTCTCCTGCTCGATGCGCTTGACGGTCTTGGCCGCCTCGTGGCGGGCCTCGCTCTCGATGGACTGCATCAGCTGGTCCCTGGCCTCCTGCTCGGTCATGGCCGCGATGCGTTCCAGGGTTTCCCGCTGCTTGTCCACCAGAGTCTGGTAGGTGCCCTTCTGCTCCTCGATCTCGCGCTCGCGCTCCCCAAGGCTGTGCTCGCGGCGGGTGAACTCCAGATCGCGGGTCTCCTGGAGCTGGGCCTTCTTGTCCTGAGCCTCCTCCTTCTGGGCCAGGCGCTTCTCCCAATGGTTGAGTTCCAGGCGGCGTTCCTTGCTTTCGTTCTCGAAGGCCTCCTTCATTTGCAGGATCTGATCCTTGGCCTGCAAAAGGGCTTCTTTCTTGACGGTGTCGGCCTCCCGCCGGGCATCCTCCATCAGTTTTTGGCTTAGGCTTTCAACGGATTGCAAGCGCGCCTGGGCCTGCTTGAGGCGCACCAGATAGCCCAGGGCCGAACCGGCCAAAAGCGCGGCCGCCACGGCGAGGATCAAGATGGTCATGGACATAGGGCCTCCTTGTTTATGCACAAGGAGGTCGAGGCGCGGGCGGAGCGATCCTTAGGGTCTGCCGGGAAATAACGCGAACGACCAGCCCCTGGGCCGGAGGGCGGAGCCTTCCGGAACCGGGGCTGGATGAGCCCATGAGGCCGGGTCCCGGGCCAATCCGGGGGGACTGGGCGATCCCGGCTTCCGGGCAAAGGCCCGGAGGGGCAGTAAAGGGGCGCAGCCGTTCGAATATTCTTTTTGCCAGGCGTAGACCATCCCAGCCGCCAGCCCCAAGAGGCCGCACACGGCCAGCGAACAGGTCAACAATCCTGACAAACTCGGCAAACTCATGGCAATCCGGACTAGTTCCGCCTGATTCGCTTGGTGAGGGCGACCCCGCCTCTGCCGTGTGGCGTTATCGTTTTGAACCTGGCATACCAGGTGGGCCAGGCGTGCCGGGCGTTTCGGGTCCCCCGTCTTGGGGGGTCCACCCTCGCCCGTCAGAGGCTATTGGCCCTTTTTTTGCGTGTTGGCCCAAAAAGCAAAGCGCCTAAGCACGCACAGCGCAGGGACCCTCATTACTTTCCGACCGCTCTATCTTGTCGAGCAGTCTGTCAATTTGCGCCTCGAACTCCTGAAGCAAGCTGTCCTGCTGGTCCTTCAACTGCAGCAGTTCATGGGTTATGTTGAGCGCGGCCAGCACCGTGGCGGCCAGGGTGGAAGAGGTGTTGGACGTGGAAAGAACCTCGTTCAACCTGGCGTTCAAATGGGCGGCAACCCGCCGCACCTGAACCTCTCCAGACGAGGAGTTTAACACATACTCGTTGCCGAGTATCTGTATCTTTACCGCCGCCACCCCCGCTCACACCTTAAAGAAATGATAAGACTCCAGTTTAACACCAAAGCCTCGCTATGTCGCCCCACCTCGCCACGCATGCCGTCCCAGGCCGGGCATTGGCGGGCCCGGGCCGGAATAAAGTTAACAAGACTCAAGTTTCTGCACCAAGGCCTCGATACGCTGCCTCACCTCGTTGCGCTCGCCATCCTGCACCTTCAAGAGCTGGTCCAGCTCGGCGACCTCCTTTTCCTTTTCGGCCAGGCGCTCCTTCAGCTCGGCATTTTCGCGGCCGAGGGTCTCCAGGCGGCCCAAGAGCTGGTCGATCTTCTCTTCGAGACGGGCAAACGCTGCAATATCCATGGGCGGTTCACCTTTACTCCCAGGACCAATGTAGGGTAGGCTGGGCTGCATGGTCAAGTCTTTTCTATGCCCCTGAAACCCAAGACAGTCCTGCCTTTTTTCTACTCCACGGTCACGCTTTTGGCAAGGTTGCGCGGCTGGTCCACGTCGGTTCCCCTGAGGACCGCCACGTGATAGGCCAGGAGCTGCAAGGGAATTGTCAGGAGCACCGGGGCCAACAGCGGCGGGGCCGACGGCACCGGCATGACCGCGTCGGCCAGGGAACAGGCGGCGGCGTTGTCGTGCTCGGTCACGGCTATGAGCCGGCCGCCGCGGGCGCGCACCTCCTGCATGTTGGAGAGCACCTTCTCCAGCACGTCGTTGTTGTTGGCCAACACCACCACCGGCATCTTGTCGTCGATCAGCGCGATGGGGCCGTGCTTCATCTCGCCGGCGGGGTAGCCCTCGGCGTGAATATAGCTTATTTCCTTGAGCTTGAGCGCGCCCTCCAAGGCGATGGGGTAGCAAAGTCCCCGGCCCAGGTATAGGAAGTCGCGCGCCTGGCAGAACTCCTCGGCCACGGCCTTTACCTGGCCCTCGAACTCCAGGCACTGCTGCACCAGGCCGGGCAGGGCCACCAGCTCGTCCACCAGGGTCAGGGCCCGCTTTTCATCGATCACCCCGCGCAGACGGCCCAAATGGAGGGCCAGCATGTGCAGGGCCACCAATTGGGTGGTGAAGGCCTTGGTGGAGGCCACCCCGATCTCGGGCCCGGCGTGAGTGTAGAGCACGCCGGCGCTCTCGCGGGTCAGCGAGGAGCCCACCACGTTGCAGATAGTCAAGGCTTTCGCACCCTTGGCCTTGGCCTCGCGCACCGCGGCCATGGTGTCGGCGGTCTCGCCGCTCTGGCTGATTGCCACCACCACGTCGCCGGGGCCCACCAGGGGGTCGCGGTAGCGGAACTCGCTGCCCAGGTCCACCTCGGTGGGCACCCTGGCCAGGCCCTCTATCAGGAACTTGCCCACCAGCCCGGCATGGTAGCTGGTGCCGCAGGCCAGGAGAATCAGGCGCTTGGCTGCCTTGAGTTCGGCCTCGGCTTGGACCAGGTCGGCCAGAAAGACCTCGGAGGAGCCGGCCTTGGCCCGGCCCGTCAGGGTGTCGGTGATGGCCCGGGGCTGCTCGAAGATCTCCTTCTGCATGAAGTGGGTGAAGCCGGCCTTCTCGGCCATGGCCGGGGACCAGCTCACCGCGTCCACTTTGCGCTCCTGGGGGTTGCCGGCGATGTCGGTGACCGCGTACGCATCGCCCCTAATGACCACCATGTCCCCGTCGTTCAGGAACACCACCTTGTTGGTGTGGCTCAGGAAGGCCGGCACGTCCGAGGCCAGGAAGAATTCCTTGGTCTGGCCATTTCCGCCCAGGCCCAGGATCAGGGGCGAGTCCTTGCGCGCGCCCACCAGCAGGTCAGGCCTCCGGCGGTCCAACACCACCAAGGCGTAGGAGCCGCGAATGCGGGCCAGGGCCGCGCGCACCGCCGCCTCCAGGTCCAGGCCCTGGCCCAGCAAGCCCTCCACCAAATGGCTGACGATCTCGGTGTCGGTCTCGGAGGAGAAGTTGTGCCCGGCGGCCTTCAGTTCCTCCTTGAGCTCCAGGTAGTTCTCTATGATGCCGTTGTGCACCACGGCCACGTCCCCGGCCAGGTGGGGGTGGGCGTTGGTCTCGCTGGGCCGGCCGTGAGTGGCCCAGCGGGTGTGGCCCATGCCCAGGTTGCCATGCTGGGGGTCGGCGGCCAGCTTGTCGCGCAGCTTGCTTAGCTTGCCCTCGGCCCGGCGCACGGTGAAGGCCCCGTCCTTGACCAGGGCCAGCCCGGCCGAGTCATAGCCCCGGTACTCCAGGCGCGAAAGCCCTTCCAGGATCACGTCCACCGCGTTCTTGGGACCCAGATACCCGATGATCCCGCACATGGCTTTAGACTCCCTGGCCGCCCGCCTAGCGCGGAGGCCGTATGGGCCGCTACGCAGCGGCCTTTAATATACATATAGTAATAGCCGTCATTGCGAGCCAAGCGAAGCAATCTCCCGCTTCGCTCTTATCTCCGGCTCCATCTTACTGAAAGAGCGAAGCGGGAGACTGCCACGGCGCTGACGCGCCTCGCAATGACACTATTTCTATACTCCCAGACCTTTTCTTCGTGGGGGCGGGGTCGAGTGGCTGTGATCTCCGAACCAACCTGCCCGGCTCCCGTACAACCGCTACCTAAACACATAAGGCGACCCGTGCCGCGCCGTCTTTTCTTCGTAGGGGCGGGGTTTATCCCCGCCCGTCTTATTCTTGCCCACCGCCCGCGGGCGGGGATAACACCCGCCCCTACATCAAGAAAAAATCCCCGGCCAGCCCGGCCCTCCTGCCCGAATCGACAAGCTCCAACGGGAGCCCGCAAGGCCCGGGCAAGCCTAAGCGCTCACGACCCGCTTTGGGAGCCTGGGCACCCGGCGGCGCGGCACGCGCCCTCCAGGGCGGCCAGCTCCTCCTTGGAGTTGACCCCGGCCACCTCCAGGGGGTCCGGGCAGAGGGCGAATCCCACCTTGAGCCCAGATTCATTCATCAATTCGACCAGGTCGGTCAGGTAATACTCCTTCTGGTCGTTTTCCGTGGTCAACCTGGGCAGGTGCCTGAGCAGCTCGCCGGCCTCGGCCACGTAGATGCCGGCGTTGACCAGGCTGATCGCCCGCTCGGCCTCGCTGGCGTCGCGATACTCGGTGATGCGCCTGAGGGCCCCGCCCTCGGTGACGAGCCGGCCGTAGTGGCCGGGCTCGGCTAGGTCCATGCCCAGCACGGTCAGGGCGTTGCCGGCGCGGGCGTGGGAATTCAGCAGCCCGGCCAGGGTCTGCGGCTTGAGCAGGGGCACGTCCCCGCAGAGGATGAGCACCGGGCCTTGCCAGTCGGCCAACTCCGGGGCCGCAACCATGACCGCGTGCCCGGTGCCCAGCTGGGGCTCTTGCACCACGAAGCGATAACCCTCCGGCCCGGCGAAGGCCGCCTTGACCCGCTGGGCCTGGTGCCCAACCACCACCACCACCCGCCCAGCCTGGAGCGCTTGGGCCAAATCCAGGGTGTAGGACAGGAGCGGCTTGCCCCCCAGCTCGTGGAGCACCTTGGGCAGGTCGGACTTCATGCGGGTGCCCTTGCCCGCCGCCAGGATCACCACCGCCAGGTTGTCGTCGGCCATGATAGCATCCTCAAAAAATCGCCATGGCGAGCCTTCGCCACGGCGGGGATTTCGCCTGGCAAATGTTATAGTCGCAGGGCGGGGAAAGCAAGCTGGACACTGCTTTTTCGGATGCTGGGCCAAATAAAAAACGGGCCCCCTTCCGGCGGGAAGGGGGCCCTCAAGCGTGCCGGAATCACAGCCCCGCGGCGATGACCATCTTCTGCACCTGGCTGGTGCCTTCGTATATCTGGGTTATCTTGGCGTCACGCATCATGCGCTCCACCGGATACTCCTTGACATAGCCGTAGCCGCCCAGCACCTGCACCGCGTCGGTGGTGACCTTCATGGCCGTCTCGGCGGCGAAGAGCTTGCTCATGGCCGAGAGCCGCATGGCCTCCCGGGGCACCCGCGAGAGGTCCTTGGGCACGGTCTCGAACAGGGCGCAGGTCTTGTAGACCAGCTGGCGGGCCGCCTCCACCTGGGTGTCCATGTCCGCCAACATCCAGTTCAGTCCTTGGAAGCTGATGATGGGCTTGCCGAACTGCTGGCGCTCCTTGGCGTAGGCCACGGCGTAATCCAGGGCGCCCTGGGCGATACCCAGGGCCTGGGCCGCCACGCAGGGCCGGGTGAAGTCCAGGGTCTTCATTAGTATATGGAAGCCGTCGCCCTCCTGGCCCAGGAGGTTCCCGGCGGGCACCTCGCAGTCCTCGAAGACCAGCTCGCAGGTGGTCGAGCCCCGGATGCCCATCTTGTCCTCGTGCTTGCCGATGGAGAACCCGGGCGCGCCCTTTTCCACCACGATGATGGAGACCCCGCCCTTGTGCGCGGGCTTGGTCGGGTCGGTCTGGGCGGCCACGCAGACGTACTGGGCCACGTCGGCGTGGCTGATGAACTGCTTGCTGCCGTTGATGACGTACTTGTCGCCCTTTTTGACGGCCTTGGTGCGCAGGCCGGCCACGTCGGAGCCCGCGCCGGGCTCGGTGAGTCCGAAAGCCACCAGGTGCTCGCCGCTGGCCAGGCCGGGGAACCACTTCTTCTTCTGCTCGGGGCTGCCGGCCAGCATCATGGGCATGGAGCCCAGCTCGTGGACCAAGAGGATGACCGCCGAGGAGCCGCAGACCTTGGCGATCTCCTCCACCGCCAGGCAGAAGGCCAGCACGCCCATCTGGGCCCCGCCGTACTCCTCCTTGAAGTCGCAGGCGAAGAGCCCGTTCTCGCGGAATATCTCCACGGCGTCCCAGGCGAACTCGCCCTTTTGGTCGCGCGCGGCCGCGCCGGGAGCGATCTGCTCTTGCGCGATCTTGCGCACGGTGTCCCGCAGCATCCTCTGTTCATCGGTCAGGTCGTACAGCATGGCCAGCTCCAAAGAAAATGAGAGGGTATTCCAACCTTAGTGGGTGTTGTTAAGCTGTATACAATAACGTGAGCCGCAACAGATAACACAATATAGGACAACACTGCGATGAGTTGCGTAATAGGAGATGCATCCAACACGCGGTTATCAACAATGCTTTTGTATTCATCCCAAGAATATAATACACGCCATTTTTTAAACGATATTGTATTTCTTGGGTAATTATTCGAATACTGATAGCCCCACGAAAATAGCCAATGATATAAGCGGTACGGCATAAAAGCCGAAACAGAAAAAAGGCAACCGCTGAATATACAATTATTTTAGAATAACAATCTAAATTACTTTCTATTTTTACATAGTTCCAATAATACAATTGCACACCAAAAATAAAAACTGGCATAACATTAAATATAAATA
>JAJZPI010000160.1 GCA_021811275.1 Deltaproteobacteria bacterium | reverse complement strand
GGTCTCCTCCAGGGCCGCCGCCTGTTCGGCCGCGCCCTCGGCCAGGGACTGGCTGGCCGTGGCCACTTGGCCGGAGGCCGAGGCCACCTGGCCCGCGCCCTCGCTAAGCCCCTGGATGACCGTGTGTATGGGCTTGGTGATGCTGCGGACGATGAAGAAGGCCAGTCCGCTGCCAATCGCCAAGGCCGCCAGCAGGCCGATGATCATGAACAGGGAGGCGACGGAGAGGGAGCCCACCGTCTCCTTGGAGATATTGCGCATGCCCGCCATGCCGTCCAGGGAGGCGGCCCGGGCCAGCTCCAGCACCTGGTCGCCGGCGGCCTCGCGCTTGACCGCGATCTGATCCAAGGCCTTCCAGTTTTCCAGCATGGATATGATGCCGGCCTTGTATTGATCCGCGGCTTCCTTGATGGAGGCCAGCTGGTCCAGGTTGCGCTCCAGCTTGGTGACGGCCTTCAGATCGGCCAGCTTCTTGCTGATCTCCTCGATCCTGGGAAGGACCGCTTCCAGTATCTTGATATCCCGGAGGGCCTGAGCCTTCCAGTTCTCCACGCGCATGACGTTGCCCGCGTCCACCAGGTCGGCGACAAGGTCAATCTTCTTGTTGCGTTCAGTGAGGTGCTCGGAGGAGGCCCCGCCGTTGATTTCCTTGTCCAGGGTCTTGACCTCATTGTCGCGGAAGGCGTCGCAGTCGTCGACGTACTTTCTGCCTGCGGCCAGCATGGCCTGCCGGACCGAAGCGATGGCCTCGTTGCGGGCCACGGTCTGCTTCTCCAACGCCTCGTACTCATCGACCTTGGCCGCGGCCCTGGCGACTTCCTCCTTGAGTTTGGCCAGCTCGGGGTGCTTTTCCACCAGGGCCCGGGCCTGGGCCAGGTTCTCCCTAACGCCGGCCAAATCCTTCTGCCCAGCCTCCAGGAAATGTTTTTCCACGCTGTAGGCGTAGCCGCGCATGTTGTACATGGCGCGTTGGGCCCGGCGCTCCAGCTGGGACACGATGCCTGCTTCCGCCACGTAGGCCTCGTCCAGGGTGATGGACATGCCCTCCACGTTTTTCATGTTGTAGACGGCCATGCCGCCCAGGGCGATGGCGATGGCCAGCAGCAGGCCGAATCCCAGGGATATCTTGGCGCCCAACTTCAAATTTCTCATGGCTCTATTCCCCTCCCGGATGATTTGTGGCGAGTCCTCGGCCCCAGGCTTTTGGTGCTAAGCGGCCTGGCTGAGCAGGGCCATGTCGTCCTCGCCCAGCACGCGGTCGATGTCCAAGAGGATGCGCACCGCCTCGCCGCTCTTGGCCATGCCCAAGATGTAGGCGGTGTCCAGGCTGATCCCGAAGCTGGGGGTGGGTTCCACGTCTTCCGCCTTGACGTTGGCCACCTCGTTGACCGCATCGACCACGATGCCTATGGAGGTCGTGCCTTCCACCGCGCGGACCTGGGCGACCACTATGCAGGTGCGGTCGTCATAGGGGATGGAGTCCATTCCGAATTTGAGCCTGAGATCGATCACAGGAATAACTTTGCCGCGCAAATTGATTACGCCCTTGACGAATTCCGGGGTGCGGGGAATGGGGGTGAAGGGCATCATGCCGATGATCTCCTTCACCTTGAGAATGCCGATGCCGAATTCCTCCTCGGCGAGATGGAAGGTCAAGTACTTGCCCTCCTTCATCCCGCCCAAGCCCTGGCCATCCAGCTCCGTGTTTCCGGGGCGAGTCATGGGTTTCCCTCCGTTTAAACGGGTGATGCCTCCATCCGGGCAGGGGAAAAGGGGGCTCAGCGGTTCGGGGGGGCAGGCATTAGGCTAATTAGTTGTAACTAAAACGTCAGGGGCGATCTTGACGAGGAGATAAGCAAGAGGCTTGCCATTTGCCCAAAGACAAATAGCTAATAAACTAAAGTCGTTGCCTAGCGAGAAACATTATCGATCAAGATTTTGTCTTGCCGGACAAGATGGATGTCTCGCAAAGCTAGACTAATTGCCAGGAATTAAGTCTGGCTTCACTCAGACCTTGGGGCGGGAAATGTCGTATTTCTTCATGAGGGCGTAGAGACGCCCGCGGGAGAGGCCGGAGAGGGCGCAAGCCTGTTTGATACCGCCCTTGGTCTGGGCCATGAGGTCGCGCAGGTAGCGCTCCTCGGCGGCGCAGATGGCCGCCTCGCGCACGTCCTGCAGGCTGCCGCCCAGCTGACCCAGGCCAGCGGGACCGGCCGGCCCGGCCTGCCCCTGGGGGCTATCCTTCCGCACCGCCGCCCGGGCCAGGCGCACCCGCAGATAAGTGGGCAGGTGGTAGGGATAGAGGATGGGGTCTTCCAGGGCCGAGGCGATGGTGCGTTCCAGCACGTTGACCAACTCGCGGACGTTGCCCGGCCAGGGGTGGGCGGCCAGGGCCTCCAGGAAGTCGGGAGATAGGCCCTTGGGTCTGATCTTGTAGCGATGGCAGAGCCGCTGCAGGTGATGGTTGACCAGGTCGGGCAGATCCTCCAGGCGTTCGCGCAAAGGGGGCAGCTCGATGTTGAAGGTGCGCAGACGGAAGAACAGGTCCTGCCGAAAACGGTCCTCGGCCCCCATGGCCTCCAGGTTGCGGTTGGTGGCGGCGATCAGGCGGAAGTCGCTGTTGATCTCGGCATCGCCTCCCACCGGGCGGAAACGCCTTTCCTGGATGACCCGCAGGAAGGATTTTTGCAGCGCTGACGGCAGCTCCCCGACCTCGTCCAGGAACAGGGTGCCGCCGTGAGCCTGTTCGATCAGCCCCTTCTGGCTGCGGTCGGCCCCGGTGAATGAGCCCTTCACATGGCCGAAGAGCAGGCTCTCCACCAGGGTCTCGGGCAGGGCGGTGCAATCGACGACCACGAAGCTGTTGCCGGCGCGGGAGCTATTCTGATGGATGCCCAGGGCGAACAGCTCCTTGCCGGTTCCGGTCTCGCCGGTGATGAGCACGTTGGCCTCGCTGGCCGCCGCCTGGGCCATGGTGGCCAGGCACTCCTGCATGGGCGGGCTGTCCCCCACGATGTCCTCGCGCCTTAGCACCTTGGGCGTGGCGTGGGTGGCCCGCTCCCGGCGGAAGTCCAGGGCCCTGAGCAGGGGCAGCTTCATCTTGTCGATGGAGGAGGGCTTCTCGATGTAGTCCCAGGCGCCGTTCTTGATGGCCAGCTCGGCCCCGTCGGGATCGCCCATGCCGGTCATGATGATGACCTCGGGCCGGGAACCGGAGGATTTGAGGTCGCTCAACACGTCCAGGCCGCTGCCGTCGGGCAGGCGAACATCCAGGAAAATGACGTCACAGGGCTCGTTCAGGGCGGCTTGCATGCCTTCCTGAAGTGTCCCCGCGGTCTTGGTGGTGTGCCCCATGCGCTCGACCATGCGGGTGAGCAGACGGCAGATCATGGGGTCATCGTCTATTATCAATATGTTCGCCACGCGATCGATTCTATAATAACCGCGCCGTGATTGTAAATATATAACGAGCGGTTGGGAGCCATGTTCGTTTATGTGGGAATTTGCGGCGGTCCAGTCGCGTTTCCGGCCCGGGAACACGCGCTGGTGTTGGAAAAAATGTGGAGGCAGTCTTTGGCGACAGAGGATCTTTAAGGAATTGATGGCCGAAGGTGGTGCCGGCAGGTAATTGCCGCGCCCGCCCGAGCGCGACCCAGGCCAAAAAAGCCGGCGTCAAAGGCGTTTCCTCCCTCGATGCTGGACAGCGAAGGCCGCCGGTGGCAGAATCCAGGCGTGCTTGGCCCCTGACCAACTATGAGGAGGGGTAGTTGCCGGGTTCCTACGTGCCAGCCTACAGCGTGGGCCCATTGATCGGCTTGACGGTCAACGGCGTTCTTTGCCTCCTCTGCCTGGCCATCCTTTTCACTTATTCCCACTACCGTCCCCTGAAGAGCCTGTTGTTTTTCTACCTGTCCCTCAGCGTCTATTTCCTGGGCTTCGTGATCTACGGCTACCAGCAGTCCGAGCAATCGATCATCCTGGGCTACCGCCTGATGCTGGTCGCGCTTTGCTTCGCGCCGGTAACCTGGATATGGTTCGCCTTGGCCCTGCAAAACGTCAGGGCCGGCGCCTGGGCGTGGGCGGCGCTCATCTTCGCCACCATGCTCGCTTGCACGCTCATCTTGGTGGAGCACCCGGCCGTGCTGGGCCCGCCCCTGAAATACCAGGAGGTCGCCAAGGTCTGGCACCCCAATGCCTATGTGTTCAGGCCGGTCATCTACACCTTCGACCTGGTGGTGGTCCTGCTCACCATGTTCTTTTTCTGGTTCCGCTGGTGGCCGGCCCCGGGCAAGCCGGCCTACGTGCGGGCGGTGGTGGCGGGCTTGGCTCTCTGGTTCCTGGGCGGGCTGCACGACGCGGCCTATGCCCTGCAATGGCCCACGCCCTTCCATCAACCGATCATGTGGCTGGGCTCGGTATGGCTTTCCCTGTGCCTGGCCCTGGCCCTGGCCTTCCACGTGCGAGGCCTGGAGGACGCCCTGCGCGCCTCCGAGGCCAAGTTTTCCAAGGCCTTCGCCGCCAACCCCGACGGTCTGACCATAGCCACCCTTGAAGATGGGCGTTTCCTGGAGGTCAACGAGGCCTTCCTGGTCTTCGCGGGGTATAAGCGTGGGGAGGTGCTGGGAAAGACATCCCAGGATCTGGGTCTGTGGGGCGAGCCGGACACTCGCGAGGGCTTGTTGGCGCGGCTGGTGCGGAAAGGAGAGGTGCGGGACTGGGAGGTGGTCCTGCGCAACAGCTCCGGCCAGGGCAGGGACGTGCTGCTTTCGGCGGAGCTGATCCCCTTCGGCGCCAACAACGCGGTGCTGTGCGTGATCAGGGACGTGACCGACCGCAAGCGGGTGGAGGATGAGCTGGCCCGTCACCGCCTGCACCTGGAAGACCTGGTCGATGAGCGCACCCGCGAGTTGGTGACGGCCAACGCCGAACTTTCGCGCGAGATAGCCGAACGCCGACGCACGGAGGAGGCCCTGCGCCAGAGCCGGGCCAACCTGCAGACCATGTTCGATTCGCTCTACGATTTCCTATTCGTCTTTGACGAAGACGGCAGGATCATGCTGATCAATCCCCAGGTCATCGACCGCCTGGGCTACGCCGAGTTCGAGCTTCTGGGCCAGGAGGCGATCATGCTCCACCCGGCCGACCGGCGCGAGGAGGCCGTCCGGCTGATGTCAGACATCGCCGCCGGCCTCATGGACCGCAACCACCTGCCGTTGATGGCCAAGGACGGGGCGGTCATCCCGGTGGAGACCAGGATCACCCGGGGGCTCTGGGGCGACCGGCCGGCCCTGTTCGGCATCAGCCGCGACATCAGCGAGAGGGTGCGCTCGCAGGAGGTGCTGCGCCAGCTGGCCGCCGGGGTGGCCCACAACTTCAACAACCTGCTGGCGGCCATCCTGGGCAACGCCCAGGCCGCCGAGGGCCTGCTCAAGCGCACGCCGCCTGAACTCGACCGCCTGGGTCGGCTTCTGGACAATGTAGTCTACAGCGCCTTGAGCGGCAGGGGCGTGGTCAAGCGCCTGGCCGCCTTCGTCGGCGGCCAGCGTCCGGGCGAGGACATCCAGGGGGCGTGCGAGGTGGAGGAGGTGGTGGCCGCGGCGCTGGAGATCGCCCAGACCGCCTTCCTGCGCGCCACCTCCGAGAACATCCTTTTCGAAACCGACCTGGCCTCCGGGCTGCACGCCAGGGTGCCCCGCGACGAGCTGATGGAAATCTGTCTGAACCTGATCCGCAACGCCATGGAAGCCATGCCCCAGGGCGGGGTGCTGTCGGTGCGCTCCGGCTTTGAGCAGGATCAGGCCTTCGTCAGTTTCACCGACAGCGGCTCGGGCATGGACCAGCAGACTCTGGACCATATTTTCGAGCCTTTCTTCACCACCAAGGGCGTTAAGGGCCAGGGCCTGGGCCTGGCCAGCAGCCGGGGCATGATCCGCTCCTACGGCGGCGAGATAGAGGCCGCCAGCCAGCCCGGGCAGGGCTCGTGCTTCACGGTCCGCCTGGGGGTGGGTGGGGAGGCGCCAGCCCTGGAGGGGATTCCCCCGGACCAGGACCGCCCTCCGGCCGGGACCACGGTTCTCTTGGTGGAGGACGAATACCTGGTGGCCATGGGGGCGCGTTCATTGCTGGAGGAGGCGGGCCTGGTGGTGGCGTTGGCCTCGCGGGTTTCCGAGGCGGTCGAGACCCTGGAGACTTTCACGCCCCAGGTGGTGCTGTGCGACCTGGGCCTGCCCGACGGCAGCGGTTGGGACGTGGCCCGTCTGCTGGCCTTGCGCTGCCAGACCCAGAATATCGCCCAGCCCCCCCTTATCATCCTGACCGGCTGGACCTCGGACCCCTTGCCCTTCGAGCACCCCCAGGACGTGCCCTCGGCCTGGGGTGTACTGCACAAGCCGGTGGAGAAGGATACCCTGCTCAAGACCCTGGCCCAGGCCGTACGGGCCCTACCTTAATTTTCCTCCCAGTCCGCTTAATTTTCCCGCGATTGTGGTATATTGACCATCTGGAATGACCGGACGGGGAAGTTATAGCCCAAAGCCTGGAACTTAGGGCATTTTCGCCGGGAAGCAGCAGCGTGGCGCCAATTTCCGCTCCCACGAGGGAGACCATACCCATTTCCAGGCCCAGTCTGGGCGACAAAGAAGAGCAATACGTCCTGGAGGCCCTGCGCTCCAGCTGGGTCTCCTCCACCGGGGCCTTCCTCTCCCGCTTCGAAAAGGGCATGGCCGATTTTCTGGGCCTGCGCTTCGGGGTGGCCACTTCCAACGGCACCACGGCGCTGCACCTGGCCCTGGCCGCCTTGGGGGTGGGGCCCGGCGACGAGGTGCTGGTGCCCAACCTGACCTTCGCCGCCACGGCCAACGCCGTGATCATGGCCGGGGCCAAGCCGGTGCTGGTCGACTCCCTGGGGGACCACTGGAACCTGGACCCGGCTTCCGCCGCCCAGGCATTAAGCGCGCGCACCAAGGCCATCATCGTGGTCCACCTGCTGGGCCACGCCTGCGACATGGGCCCCATCCTGGATCTCTGCCGCCAGCGTTCCCTGCTGGTGGTGGAGGACTGCGCCGAGGCCCTGGGCTGCACCTGGGCCGGACGCAAGGTGGGCGGCCTGGGCCAGATCGGCACCTTCAGCTTCTACGCCAACAAGGTGATCACCACCGGCGAGGGCGGACTCTGCGCCACCGACGACCCGGAACTCGAGCACCGGCTCAGGGTCTTCCGCGCCCACGGCATGAGTCCCGACCGGCCCTATTGGCACGAGCAGGTGGGCTTCAACTACCGCATGACCAACTTGAGCGCCGCCATGGGTCTGGCCCAGCTGGAGCGCATGCCGGCGTTGCTGGCGCGCCGGCGGCGCCTGCGCGAGCTCTACGACCAGGGGCTTAGGGGACTCAAAGGCGCGCTAGTGAGCTTCCCCGCCCCGGGCGATACCATAGACTGGCTTTATCCCCTTTTCCTCGATCCGGCCGAGGCGGGCGTGGACCGCGACCAACTGCTCGCGATCCTGCGCCGGGACGGGGTGGACGCCCGGCCCATGTTCCATCCCTTGCACATGATGCCGCCCTTCGTGGACATGCCCCGCGCCCCCAGTATGGAGAATTCCACCCGCTGGGGTTTAACCGGCGTGCTGCTGCCTCTGTATCCCGAACTGAGCGAGGAACAGGTGGCCTACATCACCGCTCGCGTGGCCGCGGCCCTGGCCGGTTCCGCCGGGTAACCGGCCCCTCCCCCAAGGCCTTACCAAGCAGAAATGGGCATACCTATGCAAGACCGATCCAACTCCGGGCCCCCCGCCGCCCTGCCTCCGGCGGTGAGCGTGGTGTTGCCCACCTACAACGAGCTGGCCAACATCGTGCCTCTGGTCAGCGAGATACTGGAGCGGACCGGCCAGGCTGGCATCGAGACCCAGGTGGTGGTGGTCGACGACAACAGCACCGATGGCACTATCGAGGCCCTGGGCCAGGCCTTCGCCCGGGACAAGAGGCTCAAGCTGGTGGTGCGCGTCAACGAGCGGGGATTGGCCACCGCGCTTTGGCGCGGCATAAACGAGGCCGCCCACCCGGTGGTGGTGACCATGGACTCGGACTTCAACCACAGCCCCCGCGACCTCATGCGCCTGTTGGCGGCCCTGCCGGGCCACGATATGGTGATCGGCTCGCGCTACGTGCCCGGCGGGGGCATGAACACCTCGGCGCTGCGCTTTCGCCTTAGCCAGGCCTTCAACCTGCTGGTGCGCCTGCTTCTGGGCGTGCCCACCACCGACAACCTGAGCGGCTTTTTGGCCGCGCCCAAGGATGTCTGGCTGGGCTTCAGGTCCGAGATCTTCGCCGGCTACGGCGACTACGCCATAAGGCTTCTCTATGAGGCCCAGCGCCGGGGCCTGCGGCTCAAGGAGGTGCCGGTGGTCTACGAAAACCGCCTGGGCGGGGAAAGCAAGACCCGCTTCCTGCACCATTTCGTCCAGTACCTGGCCACCGCCCTGGCCCTGCGGCGTCAGACGGGCGGCCGGGCCCGGGAGTGAACCCCCCCGGCGCCACGGCGCGCCCCTGGGCCGCGCCCCTGGCTTGGCTGACCCTGGCCGCGGCCCTGCGCGCCCTCTTTCTCTATCGCCCCCTGCTTGACGCGGACATGTACGTCACCGGGCTCATGGCCCGGCACATCCTTGACGGGCACTTCCCGATCTTCTTCTACGGCCAGCCCTACTGCGGAACCATCGAGGCCTTTC
>JAJZPI010000159.1 GCA_021811275.1 Deltaproteobacteria bacterium | reverse complement strand
CGTCCGGCAGGGGCCCATCCCCTCCGGATTTGGTATTCTCGAACTGAACGGCGGGCCCCATCCAAATCGGGTTGCCCGCCAGAGGCAGGCGCATGAGCACCGGCAAGCGAAAAGAGCGTATCCCCGGCCAGCCCGGCGAGGCCGAGTTCCTGGCGGCCATCGCCGGGCCCGAGGCCTGGGCCCCCGGCCCCGGCCCCCTGCTGGCGGCGGTGAGCGGCGGCGGGGACTCGGTGGCCCTCCTGCGCCTGCTTGCGCGCCTGGCCCCGGAGCGGGGCTGGCGGCTCGTCGTGGCCCACGTGGACCACGGCCTGCGCCCCGATTCGGCCCAGGACGCGCTATTCGTGGCCGAGCTGGCCGCCGGCCTGGGGTTGCCCTGCCTGGCGCGGCGGGTGGAGGTGGGCAAGGCCGGACTCTCCCCGGAGGAGGCCGCGCGCCTGGCCCGGCGGGAGGCCCTGACGGTCATGGCCCGTGAAGCCGGGGCGGGGGTCGTCGCCTTGGCCCACAACGCCGACGACCAGGCCGAAACCTTGCTCATGCGCCTTTTCGCCGGCACCGGCCCCACCGGTCTGGCCGGCATGCGCGCCCTGGAAGGCCCCTGGTGGCGGCCTCTGCTGGGGGTGCGGCGGGCCGCCCTGCGGGATTACCTGGGCGTCCTGGGCCAGCCCTGGCGCGAGGACCCCACCAACGCCGAGCTGGGCCCGGCCCGCAACCGCCTGCGCTCTCTGGTGCTGCCCCTGGTCGAGCAGCGGGTCAACCCCCGGGCGGTTCAGGCCCTGGGCCGCCTGGCCGCCCTAGCCGCCCAGGAGGAGGAGCACTGGCGGGCCTGGGGCGAGAAGGCCCTGCGCCGCCACGCCTGGCGCGAGGGGCCCAGCCTCTGCCTGGAGACGGCCTATCTGAACGCCCAGGACGCCGCCGCCCGGCGGCGCCTGCTCCGGCAGGCCGTTGGCATCCTGACCGGCACTAGCCAGCACCTCCTGGCCACCCATGTGGAGCAGGTCCTGGAGCTGGCCCTGGGCCGTCCGGGCCGCCGTCTGAGCCTGCCCGCCGGGCTGGCGGCCTGGCGGGAGAGCGCCTTTTTCCGCGGTGATTGCCTGCGCCTGGACGCCTCGGAGCCGCCGGAGGATTTTCGGGCGCGCCTCGACGGCCCGGGCTGGGTCTGGCTGCCGGCCCTGAGACTCTGGCTGGCCGCCGAGGTGCGCCCAGGCCCCCCGGCGCTCAAGGCCCGGGGCCCGGCAGCCTGGCTCCCCCTGGCCGAGGTGGCCTGGCCTCTGATCATCCGGCACCCGGCCCCCGGCATGCGTTTCAAGGCCCTGGGCGCCCCGGGCGCCAAGCGCCTGAGCCGCTTTCTCTTGGATATCAAGGCGCCGGCCTGGTGGAGGCGGCGCACGGTAGTGGTTTCCGACCGCCGAGGCCCCTGGTGGGCCGGCCCCTGGTCGGTGGCCGAGCGGGTGCGCGATCAAAATCGCCTCCCTGCCGGCTTGGCTGGCCCCTGGCTGGCGCTCAGGCTCGTTGACAGGGCCAATCCCCGCTTATATACTCATATTTTCAAGAATGGACCATTCCCGCCGGGCACGGTCCGCCTTCCCGCGGCCCAGCACGTTTAGCCCTGGAGACGAACTTGAACCCCTTGTACAAAAACTTGGCCTTGTGGCTGGTTATCAGCCTGCTCATGGTCCTCCTGTTCAACTTCTTCAACCGCGGCACAGGCACCAGCGAGGTTATGCCCTACTCCGAGTTCCTGAGCGCGGTGGACCGGGGACAGGTCACCAGCGTGACCATTCAGGGCAAGGAGATCCACGGCAGGGGACCCGACGGCTCTTTCTTCCGGACCTACTCGCCCGAGGACCCCGAGCTCATCCGCCAACTTAGGGCCAAGGACGTCAAGATCACCGCCAAGCCGGCCGAGGACTCGCCCTGGTACATGAGCATGCTGGTCTCCTGGTTCCCCATGCTGCTATTGATCGGCGTCTGGGTCTTCTTCATGCGCCAGATGCAGATGGGCGGGGGCAAGGCCATGAGCTTCGGCAAGAGCCGGGCCCGGCTACAGACCGAACCCGGCGGCAAGCGCATCACCTTCGAGGACGTGGCCGGGGTGGAGGAGGCCAAGGAAGAACTGGCGGAGATCATAGAATTCCTGCGTGATCCCAAGAAGTTCACCCGGCTGGGCGGGCGCATCCCCAAGGGCGTGCTGCTGGTGGGTTCGCCGGGCACGGGCAAGACGCTCCTGGCCCGGGCCATCGCCGGCGAGGCCGGGGTGCCCTTCTTCTCTATCAGCGGCTCGGACTTCGTGGAAATGTTCGTGGGCGTGGGCGCGTCACGCGTGCGCGACCTCTTCAACCAGGGCAAGAAGCAGGCCCCCTGCATCATCTTCATCGACGAGATCGACGCCGTGGGCCGCCACCGCGGGGCGGGCCTTGGCGGCGGCCACGACGAGCGCGAGCAGACCCTGAACCAGCTCCTGGTGGAAATGGACGGCTTCGAGTCCAACGAGGGCGTCATCCTCATCTCCGCCACCAACCGCCCCGACGTGCTGGACCCTGCCCTCCTGCGGCCCGGCCGCTTCGACCGCCAGGTGGTGGTGCCGGTGCCCGATGTCAAGGGCCGCGAGCAGATACTCAAGGTGCACACCCGCCGAACCCCGCTCTCACCCGAGGCGGACATGAAGGTCCTGGCCCGGGGCACCCCCGGCTTCTCGGGGGCCGACCTGGAGAACATGGTCAACGAGGCCGCGCTCCTGGCTGCCCGGGCCAACAAGGATCTGGTGGAGATGGAGGATTTCGAGAAGGCCAAGGACAAGGTCATGATGGGTGTGGAACGGCGCAGCATGATCCTCTCCGACGAGGAGAAGCGCACCACCGCCTATCACGAGGCCGGCCACGCCCTGGTGGCCAAGCTCACTCCGGGCACCGACCCCCTGCACAAGGTGACCATCATTCCCCGCGGCCGAGCCCTGGGGCTCACCCAGCAGCTGCCCGTGGACGACCGCCACACCTATCCCCGCGAGTACCTGGTGGGCAACCTGGCCGTGCTCCTGGGCGGAAGGGCCGCCGAGGAGCTCGCGCTGGGCACCGTGACCACCGGCGCGGGCAACGACATCGAGCGCGCCTCGGGCCTGGCGCGCAAGATGGTCTGCGAGTGGGGCATGAGCGAAGCCATGGGCCCGCTCACCTTCGGCAAGAAGGAGGAGCAGATATTCCTGGGCCGAGAGCTTTCCACCCACCGCGACTTCTCCGAGCAGACCGCCCAGGCCATCGACCAGGAGGTCCGCCGGCTGGTGGAGGAGGCGCACCGGAAGGCCCGCCAGATACTGACCGACAACCTGGACAAGCTCAAAACCATAGCCGAGGCCCTTTTGGTCGAGGAGACCCTGGACGGCGAGGCGGTCGAGGCCATCGTCAGCGGCCAGCCCCGGCCGATTCGCAACAACGCCCGGCCGGCCGGAGCGGGCGGCCCCGACTCCGGCCCCGGCCCGCAGGCGCCGCCCGCCTCGCCCGAGGGCGAGGGCGGAGGCGGATCCTGGGCCGGAGGGGACGCCCTTGGTTAAACCCGGGCTCAAGCTCAAGCTGCCCGGCGCCGAGATGGACCTGGCCAGCCGCACCCACCTCATGGGGGTGATCAACGTCACCCCCGACTCCTTCTCCGACGGCGGGCTCTTCGAGGACCAGCGGGCCGCCATCGCCCAGGGGTTGAAGCTCTGGCGGGAGGGGGCCGACTTCCTGGATGTGGGCGGTGAGTCCACACGGCCGGGCTCCGAGCCGGTGGAGGCCGCCGAGGAGATGCGGCGAGTGTTGCCGGTGATCGAGGAGCTTGCCCGCGCCACCCGGGCCTTCATCAGCATCGACACCACCAAGGCCGCGGTGGCCAAGGCGGCGGTCGAGGCCGGGGCGACGGTTATCAACGACGTGACGGCCTTGAAGGGCGACCCGGAGATGCCCGCCGTGGCCGCCGAGTCCGGCGCGGCGGTGGTGCTCATGCACATGCTGGGCACGCCCAAGACCATGCAGAAGGACCCCCGTTACGGCGACGTGGTGGCCGAGGTCAAGGCCTTTCTGGAGGAGGCGGCCCGGGCCGCCCAGGCGGCGGGGATCGAGCGGGAACGCATCGTGGTGGACCCGGGCATCGGCTTCGGCAAGACCATCGCCCACAACCTGGCCCTGATCCGCCGCTTGGGCGAGTTGGACGGGCTGGGCTACCCGGTGCTTTTAGGGGCCAGCCGCAAGGCATTCATCGGCACCCTCACCGGCAGGGAGCCCCTGGAGCGGCTTTGGGGTACGGTGGGGGCCCATGTGGCCGGAGCGCTGATGGGCGCGCACATCGTGCGCGTGCACGAGGTGGCCGAACTCAAGGAGGCCCTGCTGGTCGCCGACGCCATCGCGCGGGGCTAGGAACCCTCGCCGGTCTGGCCGCGCGGCGGGCCAAGAGCGGGGGCCGGGGGCGAAGACCTGATGGACGCTTGACGTTGAATTGAGGCCGAGGCGGGGGACATGAGCGAGATACTGGCCCTGTTCGAGCAGATGCGCTGGCATGACCTGGCCGACATCGCGCTCGTGACCTTCGTGGTCTACCAGGGCATCCTTCTGGTGCGCGGCACCCGGGCCATGCACATGCTGCTCGGCCTGGGCGTGGTCTTCGTCACCCTGGTCATCAGCCAGCAGCTGCACCTATACACCATCAACTGGATCATCAACTCCTTCCTTTCCTCGCTGATCCTGGTGGTTATTATCCTTTTCCAGAACGACGTGCGCCGGGCCCTGGCCCGCCTGGGTCGCGGGCCCTTTTTCGGGGTCGCCGGCGACCCCGCCTCCACCCTGGAGGAAGTGGTGCGCACGGCGGTGGGCCTGGCCTCGCGCATGACCGGCGGGCTGATCGTCCTGGAGCGGCACATCGGGCTGGGCGAGTACATGGCCGCCGGGGTGCCCCTGGACGCCCGGGTTAGCCGCGAGCTGTTGATGACCATCTTCCAGCCCCCGGCTCCCCTGCACGACGGGGCGGCCATCATCAGCGGCGAGCGCGTCAAGGCCGCCCGTTGCGTGCTGCCGCTCTCGCCCAACCCGGAACTCGGCCGCCAGATGGGCACCCGCCACCGCGCCGCCCTGGGGCTTTCCGAGGAGACCGACGCGGTCTGCGTGGTGGTCAGCGAGGAGCGGGGCCGGGTCAGCGTGGCCGTCGGCGGCAGGCTCACCCCGGACCTGGACGCCGTGGCCTTGCGCAACCTGCTCTTCGAGCTGTTCGAAATTCAGCGCAACCGTCACCGGCGAGCGCGGACGAGGGCCGAAGGTGCTTGACAAGCTCGCCAGCAACTGGTCGCTGAAGCTTCTGGCCCTGGCCATAGCCCTGGCCATGTGGGTTTTCGTGGTGGGCCAGGAAAAGAGCGAAATCAGCGTGCGGGTGCCGGTGGAGATCACCAACATCCCGCCCGACATGATGGTGGTCGACGACGTGGTGGGCGAGGTGGACGCGCGACTCTACGGTCCTCGCACCTTGATCCGCCGGGTGGCCACCGAGCGCCTGAGCAAGGCCGTGGACTTGACCGGCCTGGGGCTGGGCACCCACGTCTTCCAGATCGAGCCCGATGACCTGAAACTGCCGCCCGGGGTGCGGGTCTTGCGCATAAGCCCGGACGCCTTCCGGCTCACCCTGGCCCCCCGCCTGACCCGCGAGGTGCCGGTGCAACCGGTCATCAAGGGCTCGCCGGCCGAGGGCTTCGAGCTGGCCGAGGTCAAGTTCAAGCCGGCCAAGGTCACGGTCGTCGGCCTGCGCGAGGACGTCTCCGAGCTTGATTTCGTCTTCACCCTGCCCCTGGACGTCACCGACCGCAAGGAGTCCTTTAGCCGACTGGCACAGCTCAGGCTCCCGCGCGACCGCAATGTCCGCCTGAGCCGGAGCGACGTCGAGGTCACCATAGTCATCAGGCCTCGTCCCGCCCCGGAGCACAAGGCCGACCTGAAGACCGAGGATAGGCGCGAAGCCCCGGCCCAGACCAAGAAGGCGCCCAAGCCGGCGCGCAAGACAAACCAGAAGACCACCCAGCAGAACCCCTAGGGGTTGTCGACCGCAAGGAGCCGCATGGAAGCCCAACGCAAGATTTTCGGCACCGACGGGGTGAGGGGAGTGGCCAACGTCTACCCCATGACCGTGGAGATGGCCATGGGCATAGGCCAGGGCGTGGCCAACGTGCTGAGGCACCATACCAGCCGCCACAAGATCATCATCGGCAAGGACACCAGGCTCTCCGGCTACATGCTGGAGAACGCCCTGGTCGCCGGCATCTGCTCCATGGGAGTGGACGCGCTCCTGGTGGGCCCCCTGCCCACCCCGGCCATCGCCTTCCTGACCCGTAACATGCGCGCCGACGCGGGCATCGTCATCAGCGCCAGCCACAATCCCTATCAGGACAACGGCATCAAGATCTTCGGCAAGAACGGCTTCAAACTGGCCGACGCCATGGAGGCCATGGTCGAGGAGTACGTCTTCAACCTGGAGCAAGCCACCGGCGCGGCCCCCCGGCCCACCGCCGAGGCGGTGGGCAAGGCCAAGCGCATCGACGACGCCCTGGGCCGCTACATCGTCTTCCTCAAGAACTGTTTCCCCGCCGACTACACCCTGGACGGGCTGACCATCGCCGTCGACTGCGCCAACGGCGCCTCCTACAAGGTGGCCCCGGCGGTGCTCTCCGAGCTGGGGGCCGATCTCAAGCTGGTGGGCGTGGAGCCCGACGGCACCAACATCAACGCCGGCGTGGGCTCCCTGCACCCCGAACGCCTCCAGCAGATGGTCAAGGAGGGCAAGGCAGACATGGGCCTGGCCTTCGACGGCGACGGCGACCGGCTGATCATGGTCGACGAGGAGGGCGAGCTGATCGACGGCGACCAGATCATGGCCATCAGCGCCGACGCCATGATCGCCCGGGGCGCGCTCAAACAGGCCACGGTGGTGGCCACGGTCATGAGCAACCTGGGGCTGGAGCTTTGCCTGCGCGACCGCGGCATCCGCATGCTACGCACCAAGGTCGGCGACCGCTACGTGGTGGAGGCCATGGTCCGCGGGGGCTACAACCTGGGCGGCGAGCAGAGCGGCCACCTGATCTTCCTGGACCACAACACCACCGGCGACGGCATCCTCTCGGCCCTGCAGGTGCTGGGCGTCATGGTGCTCACCGGCAAGCCCCTGGCCGAACTCAAGCGCATCATGACCAAGATGCCCCAGGTCCTCATCAACCTCAAGGTGGGCGGACGCCCGCCCCTGAGCGAGGTGCCGGGCATGGTCAAGGCCATGCGGCAGCAGGAGGAGCGCCTGGGCGAGCGCGGACGCATCCTGGTGCGCTATTCGGGCACCGAGCCCCTGTTGCGCATCATGGTGGAGGCCGAGGACACGGCGCTCATGCACGAGGCGGCCCAGGCGCTGAAGGAGACGGCCCTCAAGGAGTTGGGCCAGGGATAGCCACCGGTTCGCGCTCGCCAGCGCGCCGTCATTGCAGGGGAACCGCCATGCTCTTGACCATAGACGTGGGCAACACCAACACCGTCTTGGGCGTATTCCAGGGCTCCAAGCTCATCGGCAACTGGCGCATCCGCACCGAGCGCGAGCGCACCAGCGACGAGCTGGGCGTGCTCATGAGCCAGCTCTTCGCCGCCAGCCCGGTGCCCATGGGGGCCATCGAGGGGGCCATCGTCAGCTCGGTGGTCCCGCCCCTGAACAGCACCATGAGCGACTTCTGCCGCCGCTACCTCCACCTCGACCCCATCTTCGTGGGGCCGGGCATCAAGACCGGCATGCCCATCCTCTACGACAACCCCCGCGAGGTGGGCGCCGACCGCATCGTCAACGCCGTGGCCGCCTACGAACGCTATCGCCAGGACCTGATAGTGGTGGACTTCGGCACCGCCACCACCTTCGACTGCATCAGCGCCGACGGCAAGTACCTGGGCGGGGCCATCTCCCCGGGCGTGATGATATCCTGCGAGGCCCTCTTCCAACGCGCCAGCAAGCTGCCCCGGGTGGAGATCTTCAGCCGGCCCAAGTCGGTGGTGGCCAAGGACACCGTAAGCTCCATGAACGCCGGAGTGCTTTACGGCTACGCCGGGCTGGTCGACGGACTGGTCGAGGCCATCAACGCCGAACGCGGGGTCAAATGCAAGGTGCTGGCCACCGGCGGCCTGGCCAGACTCATCGCCGACTACTCGCGCACCATAGAGGAAGTCGACGACCTCCTGACCTTGAAGGGCCTGCTCATCCTCTACCAGCGTAACCAGCAATGAGAACCCCGGCCGCGCTTCATCCCCCTCTCCCCTCCGGGGGGGGAGAGGGCAGGGGTGGGGAGGGGCGCGCATGACCGCCGCCCGCCCGCCCCTCTGGCCCCGCCCCGGCCAGGCCGTGGCGCTGGCCGCCCCCGCCGGGGCGGTGGACCCCCAGGCCCTGGAGGCTGGCCTGGCCCTGCTCAAGGGCCTGCTGCCTGGGGTCGAGTTGCTGGCCGGGCCCGAATTGCTGGACCGCCAGGGCTATCTGGCCGGGACCGACGCCTCGCGCGCCGAACACCTCACTCGCCTGATGCTTTCCCCCGCGGCCGGGGCGGTGCTGTCCGCCCGCGGCGGCTACGGCTGTAGCCGCCTGCTCCCCCTGTTGGACCTGGAGGCCCTGGCCGCCAGCCGCAAGCTCCTGGTAGGTTTTTCGGACCTGACCTGTCTCCTGAACGCCCTGGCAAGCCGGGGCCTGGTGACGGTGCACGGCCCCATGGCCGTGCGCCTGGCCGCAACCGACCAGGCCAGCCTGGACGACCTGGCCGGCCTGCTGGCGGGCCGCTTGCCCTGGCCGGCCCTTTTTGCGGGCCGCCCCCTGGCTCCCGGCCGGG
>JAJZPI010000158.1 GCA_021811275.1 Deltaproteobacteria bacterium | reverse complement strand
TTCGGTCCAATCCCCAGCAAATCAACATTTCATCGCCACCATCCCATCGTGATCCTGATAGACCTTTACTTCAGCATTCGAATTAGTAATAATTCATCCATCGGATTAGTGATGATTTTGATTGGGGGGGACAGTTCCGACATTTGGAGCAAAACCACGGGCCGCGTCAGAGTTACAGCCCCTAAGTTGCTGCATGAACCGGTGTAAGGGAGGTTATCCATATGAAGAAACTGCTTCAGACAGTCATATTCGTGGCCATTGCTACAATCCTGGCCACGACAATAGCCATCCCTGCAAAGGCGGCCAGCACAGTCAGCGAGCAGGAAGCCTATGAAATAGGCATCGAGGCATATCACTTCCTGTACCCCCTAATCTCCATGGATGTGACGCGCATTGTTTCGACAAACATTGAGCCAGGTAAGGCTCAAGGCTTCGGTCCCATGAACGCATTTCATCATATACGGACCTTTCCGGGCGCTGACTTCCGGGAAGTGGTGCGACCCAACTTCGACACGCTTTACTCCCCCGCTTGGCTGGACCTGACTAAGGAGCCTGTCATTGTCTCAACGCCTGACACGGGCGGGCGCTATTATCTCCTGCCCATGTTGGACATGTGGACCGATGTCTTCGCAGTACCTGGCAAGCGAACCAGCGGTACGGGCGCAGCCAACTTCGCTGTTGTGCCCAAGGGCTGGAATGGCAAGTTGCCTAAAGATGTGCAGCGCATTGATGCTCCTACTCCCTACGTGTGGGTTATAGGGCGGACTCAGACCAACGGACCTGCTGACTTCCAAGCGGTAAACAAACTCCAAGATGGCTTTCTTGTGACACCGCTTTCGCGCTGGGGGAAGAAGGCCGAGCCGGTCAAGGCAGTCATAGATCCTGCCGTGGACAGGAAGACCCCCCCCTTGGTGCAAGTGAACACCATGCCTGCCGCAAAGTATTTCAGCTATGGCGCCCAACTTATGCGGCTCCATTCACCCCACGCCACTGACTGGTCGCTGGTTGCCAGGCTCAAGCGCATAGGCATAGAGCCCGGCAAGAGCTTCGAACTGGAAAAGGCTCCATTACCCGTCAAGGCTGGACTGGAGCGGGCAGTGGTGGATGGCTTGAGACTTATGCAGGAAAAGGCTCCCACTCTTGCGCGGGTCGTCAACGGTTGGCAAATGAATACCGATACCATGGGCGTGTATGGCAACTATTATCTCAAACGCGCCATCATCGCCATGGCGGGATTGGGGGCCAATGTTCCCGAGGACGCTGTCTACCCAATGAACGTGTTTGATGGCGATGGCAAGCCGGTGGTTGGGACAGGCAAGTACGTAATGCATTTCAAAAAGGATGAATTGCCTCCGGTGGAAGCCTTCTGGTCCATGACGATGTATGACGCCGAGGGCTTCCAAGTAGCCAACCAGCTCAACCGGTTCGCCATCGGCGACCGCGATGCCTTGAAGTACAACCCGGATGGCTCGCTGGACATCTTCATTCAGCACGAGTCCCCCGGTCCGGAAAAGGAATCCAACTGGCTGCCCAGCCCCGCCCAAGGCGAGCTCGGTGTGACACTGCGTTTGTACGCGCCCAAAGCTCAGGTCTTGGACGGCCGCTGGGTTCCCCCGGCGATCAAGAGAGAACAGTAGAGAATCAGGTTGACAGTAAGACCTAAGAATTGAGCGGCCCATGCTGACCGTATGAAGGCACAAAACCAGAGTGCCTGCCTCCGCCTGGCCTGGGGCAAGGACTACGCAGCAAATTCCGTGGAGTTTGGGCTGCAGTATCAGTTTTAAGGCCCCAGCCAGCGTTGGTTCCGCGCCGCTCTCTTTCCCTCAGGGTGTCATGGGTGAGTTTTTGATCGCGCACACAAAAATTGCTAGATAAAGACTTGCATCACCTCCCATGGCCGTAGTCCTGTCAGGTGCCGTCAATGTATCGGCTAGCGGCCAGGCCTACAGAAAATGACTTGCAGAAAAAACCTTGTACTCATCTGAGCATTCAGCAAGGTTGAATTTTGGCTGAGGCCCGGAGGCCCCAGCCGATGGCCTAGGTGTGAAGACCGTCGATCCACTTGAAGGCTTCCTCGTCGGAGACCTTGCCCAGGTAGATTTGGGTGGTGGCCAGGTTCGAATGCCGCAGGATCACCTTGCTCACGATCTCGATGGGAATCCCGGAGCGAGAGGCATGAGTCGCTGCAAACCGGCGGAGATCATGCGGGCGCACGTGCACGCCGACCATCTCGGACGCTCTCACCACGGCGGACCGGGCGCCGGCGTAGGACATGGGGAACACGCGGTCGTGGTGCAGCAAGCCTCTTCTCTTGATGTAGTCGCTCAAGCGGTTAGCCAGCTTCTGCGGCAGATAGACATGTTCCTGGGGCCGGCCGCTCTTGGGAGCAATCAGCCTGGGCTTCTTCCCATCCACGTCGGCCATGGTGAGTTTCAAGACCTCGCCAACACGCATGCCGGCTCTGGCCATGAGCTCCAGCATCAGCCGGTCCCGCTCGGACGTGGTCTTGAACACCATCTCGTTGACCACGTCCTTGTCGAGGGCCTTCCAGCTTCTGGCGGTGCGGGGCCTGAATTGCCTTCTCAGGCTGGGCGAGACGCACGGGTTCTGCGCGGTGTGGTCGAGGTTGTCGCGGACGTAGTTGAAGAAGGCGTTGACGAAGGAGAAGCGGGCTCGCTTGGTGTGGTTGGTGCAGCCCGAGGTGTATTGAGTGAGGAAGCCCTGGATGTCCTCGGTGCTGATGGAGTTCAGATCGCGGTCACCGAAGTGCCGCAGCAGCCTCTTGGCCATGGCCAGGTAGGACTGCACCGTATTTTTTTTGTGAATGCGCCCGGTGGTACTCAAGCCAGGACTTCGCCGCCTCGGAGAGCTTCATGACGCCACCTCCTGAAAAAAGTGTTGGCTCGGGGGCGGCTGCCCCCTGGGTCCAGGGTAGCCGGCGTGGGTAGTAAACGGCAAGGGTCAGGATCGGGCGAAAAGATATAAGGCAAGTTTCGTGTGGAGGTTTGGTCACTTAGCACCAGGTTGAATTTGTTCGAAGTTGTCTCTCGTTAAGCTTGCAAAGCCTCCTATTTCATAATTGACAGCCACCCGTTGGGGCAGATAATCATGACGTTATCGCTCGCAGGGGAAGTTAGACCGAAACGACAAGGCTACTTGCTTTCTCCGTGCCCCATCGGCAGGTACAGTTCTGGAACCCAGTATCAGCGAAATGAATAAACGGCCATCAGTCATTTAGACCAGGATCATGGCGGCATGCGCCACTATCGGTCCATAGTCCCGCTCCTTGTTTTGGCTACCCTGGTTAGCCTGGGGGGCACCGCCCACGCCGCCTCGGCAATTGACCAGGCCTGCGCAGCCGCCGGCTATGGACCCGGTTGCATCAAGGCCTTCAAACCACCCCCCACACCCACCGTGCGACCTGGAGGCATGTCTCCTGGCGGCGGCATGTTCGGCGGCGTTGCCGGCGCCATCGCCGGCATGGTGTTCTTTAGCGCCCTGAATGAGGGCGACACCTCCTTTTTTGGCGATTCCCCCAGTGCGCCGGACCCGGCATTGCAGGCCAGGGCCCAGGCGTTGCACGAGGCGGTGGAGCGGCAGCGTCGTCTGGAGCAGGAGCGCCAGGACCAACTGATGGGCCAGATGCGCGACGCGCCGGCTAGTCAGTTGTTGGATAGCCCCCAGCAACTGGCTCTCATGGAGCCCATGCGGGCGGCGGCCGGCGCGCCTTTTGACGGAAACGCCCCCTTGGGTTCCAATGCGGAATGGGCCACGGCCCAGGACGTCTGGTTCTCGCCGGAGGCCATAGGAAACCAGGTGGGAGCCAGCATCGTCCCCCTGGGCAAGCAACGGCTGACCATGTCCGCGGGCAGCAGACAAGCGCTGCCGTGCACGGGACGGCTTTGTCCCTTTCCTCATTCCATTAAGCCGGTGATAACCGTCAACCGGATGCCACCGCCCTTGCCTGGCCCCGGCCCGGCGTCGAGCGCGCCGCCAGGCGGCGGCCCCCGCCTGCTCACTGAGATCCGCGAAACCCCGGCCGGCCTGGTGTGGTCGGCCGGCCAGTCCGGCGCTGAGGTGGCGGGCCAGGCCCAGACCCGGTTGTCCATATACTTCTCCGGCGCTTCCCTCTATGAAGGCCAAGGAGTCATGGGGGAGCTTCAGCAAAAGGTGGCCGGCAAGGGCCGCGAGGTCTACCAGCGGCTGATGTCCAAGCTCATGGAGCAGATCATGGACATGCTCAACGATCTGGTCTACGGTCGCTATGATGAGGCCATGAAAAAGAGCGGCCAGATCGATCGGGACTGGGCCGGGGGAATGCAGGAGTACCGGTTGCTCAAGTCGTCGCTGGCCGGAGAGGTGGAGGGGGCGGCGGGGGTGGCCAAGGGCATGGCCAAGGACTACGCCCAGGAACAGGCCACCGGGTTTTACCTGGACCAGGGCAAGCATTGGCTGACGCGCATGAGCAAGGGGGGGCAATGACCAGGCGCTGGCATCTGGCGCTATTCCTGGTCCTGCTGCTTACGGCGGCGGCGCCGGCCTGGGCCGGGGAGGCTGGGCCCGGAGTGGGGGTGTGGGCCGGGGGCAAGCTCACCACCCTGCTCAACCCCTCCACGGCCGCGCGGTGGGGCCTGGAGGCCGGCCACCACTTCGCGGTGCTGGGCGATGGGCGGGTGATCGTGCTCACCCGCGGTGGGGAGTTCTTCGACTTGAGAGCCGGCAGGCAACTGCCCGCCCAAGCCCCGCTCAAGGTAAGCGCCTTCACCGCCGACGGCCCCCTGCTCATAACCGTGCGCCAAGGCCGTCTGGGCTGGTATGAGCAAGGCGTCATCAAGGAGGGCCTGCAACTGCCCCAGGACCGTATGGGGATCGTGGCCGGCCCCGGCAAGAGGCTTTACCTCTTCGGGCCGCGCGGTCAGGGGTCGGCCATCTACCTGCTGGAGGACAGCCAGGCCGCCCTCTTGGTGGAGATGCCCCAGGGGGTCATTTCCGCGCTGGCCGTGTCCGGCCCGCGCCTGTTTTTCGCGGTGGGCGGCGAGGTCTACACCGTGGCCCCTGGGGAGCGTCCGGCTCTGTTGTTCCTGGCGGCCGGTCAGCCGCGCATCCTTTCCTTGGCCGCCGATCCCTTGAGCGGAATGCTCTATTTCGCCACCGCCGATTGCGTCTATGCCATGCGGGCCGGCGTGGCGGTGTCCATCCTGAAGGGCCTGGGCGGCCCCTTGTGCTATGCCGGTGACGCCTTGTACGTATTGGACCCCAAGCGCAAGGCGCTGGTGAAGCTGCAAGGACTAGAGAAGCTGGTGGGGTTGACGGGCAAACCCGGTATGCAGAGCGCGCCCGCCAGCCCGTTCAAGGAATAAGGACGCTTCAATTCGATCGGCAAAATAGATGAGGCGAGAGGGCCATGTTCGGCAACAAGCAGGGTCGGTTGGTGGTTTGGGTTGGGCGGCGGGCGGTCTGGTTGGTCCTGCCGCTCTTTCTGCTTGGCTGCGTCAGCATCCACAAAAACGAGTACCTGGCGTGGATAAGCGAGAAATCACCCGCGCCCATCAAGGCCGAACGCGCCATGGACGCCCGCGTGCGCCTGGAATCCACCTACGCCATTTCGCCGGAACGCCGCGAGGCAATCATCCAAGGATTGCTGGGGGCGTCGGAGGATACGCCGGACAATTATTGCGCCGCCATGGGCGAGCTGGTGGCCGAGGACATGGCCCGCTCCGGCCTTTTCGCCGACGTGAACACGCCGGGACCTGGCGGGTATGACGCGTTGGTGCGGTTGAACTGCTTGGAAGACACCGGGGGCGCCCCCCAAAGGGTGACGCTTTCGGGTCCGTTCCGGGTGACGATCAAGGTATCGGTGCTCGACGCCAGCGGCAAGGAACTTGTCGCCGAGTACCAGCAATCACAGAATTTCAACCACACCATGGACACTGGCTGGGGTGCGGCCTTGCGGGTGGTTCGCCCGGCTTTGGCCGCCATGCGCGCCCAAATGCTGGCCGACCTGGGCAGCGGCTCCGGTCTGAAGGCGGCCATGGCCACCAAGCGCTCGGTAGCCACGGCCCAGGACACTCTGGGTAAGGCCCAATCCGGCGACTACGCCGGCGCCTGGGCAGCGTTGCGCCAGGCATTGGCCCAGGACCAGCGCAGCCCGGCCCCGGCCCTGGCCGCGGCCACTCTGCTGGCCCGGCTCTGCGACGCCGAGGGCGCCCGGGCCATGCAAGACGAGGCCCAGCGGCGCGCCCCGGGGGCCACTCCCCCCACCCCCGCCGAGCCCGATCCCCGCGCCTGCCGGGCGCAAGCGCTGAACAAGGAAGGCGTGGCCCTGGCCCGCCAGGGCAGCGGGGCCGAGGCTCTGGTTAAGTTCAACCAGGCCCTCCAGACCGCGCCGGGGCCGCTGCCCAAGGCCAATTACAACGCGGCCCTGGTACTGGAGCAGCAAGGCCAGGCCCAGGCGGCGGTCCGGCAATATCTGGCAGCCTATCAGGCCTTCCTGCTGTCTTCCGAGCAGAGCCAGGCCCTGACCCGCATGCTGGCCCTTGCCCAGCAAGCCAAGCTGGGGGTGCCCGACCCGGCGGACCAGCGCTATCGTCTGGGGGTGGTGCGGGCCAAGCAGCAGCGCTATCAGGAGGCGGTGGGCGAATTCGAGGCGGCCTTGCACGGGGCCCCCTGGCTGGTGGACGCCTACTACAATCTGGGCCTGGTCTATGACTTCGTGAACCGCCCTGCCGACGCCCTGAGGGTGCTGCGCATCTATATCCAACTGGCGCCCAACGCTCCGAACATCGGGCCGGTGAAGACCAAGATCGTGGAGCTGGAGGACAAGCTGGGCCTCATACCCCCAAAATAATTCCTGGCTGCCATTATCTGGAGCCAATATACGGAGCAAAAACTTGTGTAGTTGTCAAACAGGTTGTGCGCAGTTGGCCAGGCTGGAGATCGGCGTTTTATGGTTCAGGTAAGCATGAGTCCTCCGGTGGTTGTAGTGGTAGAGCCAGGGAGGCAGATATGCCTCCCGTTCGTCTGATGACTCGTAGGCGTTCTTGTAGGCCCACTCCTTGAGGCTGGTTTGGATGAAGCGCCCGGCCTTGCCGTTAGTGCGGGGGGCGTAAGGTCTGGTCCGCCGTTGGCGTTGGCGGTCTTCTGGTCAGGCAGCAGTTCTGCCTAGGCCAGGCGGCTGTGGTCTATCGACGCACACGTGCAGGCACTCCCAGCCAGCCCCACGCTTGCGCCTGGAGCGGTCCCCGGCGACGCGGTGGCCGATCCCGTCTATGCGGCCCAGCTTCTTGATGTCAATGTACGCCATATCGCCAGACGCTCGGTGCTCGTGGCGCGCCACTGGCGTTCGGGGCTCCAGGCGAGAGAGCTTGCCCAGGCCCGGCCGCCTGAGCTGACTGTTCACTGAGGAGACAGACAAGGAAAGGGTAAAGGCGATGGCAGGCCCGCTCAAACGCATGCGGCGCAGGGCGGTCAGGGTCGCCACCCGCTCCACAGGCAGACGCCTGGGGCTGCTGTGAGGCCGTGAGCCGCAGTCATGCAGGGCGTCCTGCCACCTTCACGGTAGCGCCTGAGCCACTTGTAGACCGTGCTGACGTTCACGCCGAACTGCTGGGCTACCTGGCGGGGGCTCAGCCCTTGTTCCATGACCCTCTGTACCATCAGCACTCGACCATGGAACGTGGTTCGGGCATTCTGATGATGGTTGTTCAGGTGGACCTCCGGGTAAGAGTCTGGTTGACCGCTAATCACCAGTCTCCAACCTTGGAACCATGTGGACAACCTCTTTAGCATCTACACCTAGAACGGGTAGGGGCAGGAACAAAGCATGGTTCCCATACTCGGGGCTCAAGCCAAGCTTTCATTTCCGTAAAATCCAGTCGCAGGCAAAGCTCACTCGATCCATTTTTGGCAAATTATCGCAAAAAATTAGAATAATTAATAGCTAAATACGTAACCACCATTAATAGTTATAAAAAATAAATATTGATATGCAATAAAATGATGCTAAAATTAGTAGAACTAATTATAAGCTGGGAACGCCGCGCCATGTCAGCCAGGCTCGACTATGCATTGCCCGTCTGTGGACAAATTTCGCTGTCGTGGCACGTCTTGACTCCACCCGGAGATTCGTTCTGATTCTCGGGCTTAACAATCTGTTATTACAAGCTATCATGCGTCGGTCGCCTTGGGCGGTCCGCCTGGCCCCGGTGGCCGACCGGCCCCGCCCCCTCTGGGGTACCGTCGCTCACCATTGCACCAATGGATGGGATCATCATGCTGGGACCCCTCAGGTGGCTATCGGCCAGGCGACTACCAGGCTCGGAGGCCGTCCTCCGCCGCGACCCAACTAATGATAAACCCGTGCAGATGGACTGGGAGCTGCTGCTGGCCACCGCCCACGAGGCGGTGCTGGTCCTGGAATTCAAGCAACCAATATTCAAGCAGCCCTTCCTGGAGGTCAACGATCACGTCTGCAAGCTGCTTGGGCACCAGCGCGAGCGATTATTAGCCCTGGGGCTGGGGGGTGTTCTGTGGGAGTACGACGACATCTTCCGCGACGACCTGGCTGACCAGCTGCTTAGCGGGCGACCCTTTGCCCTTGAGCTGGTACTGCGCAACTCCCTGGACGTCGCCGTTCCCCTGGAGGTCAGGGGCGGGGTGCTACGCTTGCAAGGCCGGGTGGTAGTCTATCTTTTAGGCCGGGAAAATACCTCGACCGGTGTCGGGGCCGGGCGCGGACCCCGTGGAGCGCTCTACTGCGAGGTCTTTCAGGAGTCGCCCAGCGGGCTGGTGGTCTGCAACGATGGGGGACGCATGCTCCGCTTCAACCGGGCCTTTTTGGAGTTGGCCGGCTT
>JAJZPI010000157.1 GCA_021811275.1 Deltaproteobacteria bacterium | reverse complement strand
GGGCCATCTCCTGCGTCCGCTCCAGCGCGGCGAACAGGCGGCCCAGACGGTAGCCGATGTTTTGGTTGTCAGTATCCAGGGCCACGGTCAGCTCCTTTTCCGGAAGGTCATAGAAACGGGCGCGGCGGTTGAGCAGGGCCTTGATGAGCGCCGCGCGGGGGTAGGTCACCTCGTGCTCGGCTCGCAGGCGCACCAGGGCCATGGGCAACAGGCTCTCGGGATAGGGCAGTCCCTTGAGGATATTCTCGTAGAGCTTGCCGGCCAGGTTGGGCGGGATGTTGTCGGCCTTGCCCAGGGCGGCCAGGGACAAGAGCAGGCGGAAGATGGAAAGGGACGGCTTTTCATAGGGCGCATGCACAGCATTGAGGTCTGCGAAATGCTGGAGCACGTTGCGGCTGACCTCGGCCACGCTGCCGCGATACCAGAAGCGCACGGCGATGCGCGCGGCGTTGGGCGCCAGGCCCAGGACGTAGAAGCCGGTGGGGTCCTCCATGAGCGGCGGCCGGCCGCTAAGGGGCGCGTTGAACACGGTCATGACGTTGTCCAGGGTAGCCTCCTCGCCGCCCAGCAAGGCGGCCAGCATGCCCTCCAGGGGATGGGCCTTCTCGGCCCAGAACACGGTGGAGGCGTCGCCCACCTGCATGCGTTGCTTGGAGTCCTTGGCCAGCAGGTGGTTGAGCGCGGTGGTGTAGGCGAACTCGGCCGTGCGCCCCACCGGCGCGTTGTCGCCCTGCTCCTTGCCCTGGGAGCGGAAGGCGGACAGGTTGAAGGAGACGATGTCGCCGCCCCGCATGTTGCCGCCCCAGACGCCCTTGATGGCGGTGTGCAGGCGGGCGATTGGCTCGCGCCTGCCACTGACCAGGCAGAAGCCCGGCTGCTCCCCCTCCCCGGCCGGCTGGCTCAGGGCCGCGCGCAGCGCCGGAGCGTTGCAGATCAAGCCGGTGCCGCCCTGCAAGCGGAAGCTCAGGTTGGCCCCGCTTTCCAGCAGCTCGGGCCAGAGCGGGTGCTCGCGCAGACCGGCCTGGTCCGAAGCCAGGAACTTGAGCACCGCCGTCAGGCCAGGATCGGACGTGGGGCCAGGAAATGCCTCCTCGATGCGCTGCACAAAGCTGGCGCGCATCTCGGCCAGGCGCTCGGGAGTTTTGGCCTTTTGTCCTTTTTTCACTACCTCCTGCCCGAAGACATACGATGGCTTGTCCCAAAGCAAGTTGGCGACCACGTTAGACGCTCGCTTGACCTCCCGGGGCACCTGGAACACCCCTGTCCGTTTCTTCTTGCCTTCCATGGTGCGGGTGTCGTCCAGGCCCGCGAAGGAGCCGTCGAGCTTCAAGACCACGATGAAGGCGACCTCCTTGCTCTGGAAGCCGGGGGCAGCCACTCCGGAATCCGCTTCGCTGGCCAGGCGGCCATAGTAGGCGGTCAGGTCTTGCAGGATCATGCCCGCACCTCCAGCGACTCCCAGGGCGGCACCGCCAGGTGTCCCTGCTTAAGCTCCGCCCGGAAGAAGCGCGCCTGCCGGCTCTGGTCATAGGCGAAGTCATAGAACATCCAGCCCAGGTCGCGGTCCAGGGGCAGGGGCGGCGGCGCCTCCCGGTCATGCTCCACCAGGGCGAAGTGGGCCGCGAACTCCCGGCAGCCCAGGTAGGGCCGGTGGAAGCACTGGCCCTTGACCGCCCGGCGGCGGAACATCTCCGAGAACTTCTGCACCGTGTCGTCGGAGCCGGCCTGGCTGGTCATCTCGAAGCGGGCGTGGATCAGATAGGCCACGTCGATGAGCACCTGAGCCGCGCGCTGCTGGCGCTCTTCCTCCACGTAGAGGCCCAGGTTGCCCGCGCCGCGCTTCATGGCGGTCAGGGCGTTGTCCGTGGAGGCAACCGCGCCCACCTCGTTGCGCCGCACGCCCGTGGTGCGCAGGGGCCTCTTTTTCGCCTCGATGGCGGCCCGCCCCCAGGCTTGGTCGTCCTCCAGGGCCCGGCCGTGGCGGATGGGCGCCAGCAGGTCAATGCCGGTGACCACCCAGCGCATGGCCGGCTTCCAGAGGATGGCCTCCAGGATGGCCCGGGCCGCCGCCGGGGTGATGATGTCATAGGAAACGCGCTCGACCTTCATCTCCGGGCGCGTGAACAGGGCGTGCTCGCCCCAGACCTTCAGGCGCACCTGGCGCCACTTATCCTCCAGGGTCATATGATCCCCCCAAAAAGAAGATGGCTAGGCGGTCAAAGTGACGGTGAGAAACAGGCCTAACAGGTGGTGGCGGGTCTTTGTTGGATAGTGGCAAGCGACCGGTTCGGAGTGGTTTGGCAGCCATCTTACCCCCTTAGAAGGCAGCCATTTATAGCTATACTATAGTATTGTTAACGTCAAGGGAAATTACCGGCTGATTTGGGATTGGGAAAGCTCATGACTCCACGATCAATTCCTCAGGCCGCCAGGCCCCTTCCGCCCCGCCCAGCCCGAAACGCGGGTCGTAGAGCCCTGGCGCGCTCTGCGCCAAATGCCCGCCCGCCAGCTCCTCCACCAGGCCTTGGCCCAGCCAGGCCAGGCTGAACCTGGCCGGCACGGTGACCGCGAAGCGTTGCAGGCGGCGCAGCAGCTCCCGGCTGGGGCCGTCCTGGCGCAGCTTGGCGATCAACTCCGCGCCCTTTCCGTAGGCGGCCAGCACTGGCGGGCCGTCTCCCTCGATCATCTGGAATTCATGGGCGGCGGTGCGGAACTTGCCGTCCTTGAGCAGGCCCAGGATGCCCTTCTTGTCCAGGTCCTTGCCCTTGAGCCAGTACAGCTCGCGGAAGTATTCCGTGAACAGCTTCGGAGCCAAGGGGTCGGCGGGGCGCGCCGCCAGCACCCGGCGGGCGCACTCCGCGGCCTGGCGCAGGTGGCCGGGGGGTGGCGGCTCCGGCGGCACGAACACCTGCACTCGGCCCAGGGCGGGCAGCAACTCGCCTTCGCGGTTGCAGCGCCCGGCGGCCTGGGCGATGGAGTCCAGGCCGGCCAGAGCGCGGAAGACCACGGGAAACGAGAAATCCACCCCGCATTCCACCAAAGTCGTGCTGATGACCAGGGTTGGCCCGCTTCGCTTGAGGCGGGCTTTGATCTCGGCGATGACCTCGCTGCGGTGCTGGGCGCACATGGCGGCGGAGAGGTGGACTGCCCTGGGCAGCAGGGCCGCCAGGCTGCGGGCTTGGGCCCGGGCGTTGACGATGCACAGCGCCGTGGGCTCTCGTTCTAGGCGTTGGGCCAACTCCTCCCAGGGCGTGGCCACGTTGAGGTCCTCGGGCAGCTCGATACGCACCCGTTGCAGGTGTGCATGCAGGTCCAAGGGGTCGCGCACCAGATCACCCACACTGGGCAGGCCGAGGAAGCGCAGGTCCGCGGAGTCCATGGGCTCCCAGGCCGGTTGGGTGGCGGTGCAGACCACCAGGCTGGCGTGATAATGAGCGGTCAGCTCACGCAAGGCGTGCAGGATGGGCTGCAGCAAGTCCGGGGGCAGCAGCTGGGCCTCGTCCAGCACCACCACGCTTCCGGCGATGCGGTGCAGCTTGCGGCAGCGGGAGGAACGCGCGGCGAAAAGGCTCTCGAAGAATTGCACCGCCGTGGTGACGATTATGGGCGCGTCCCAGTTCTCGCTGGCCCGCTGGTTGGCGTAGGTGTCCTTCTCGGGATCCAAGTTGCTGTGGTGCTCCACCACAGCCTCGCCGAAGATGTCCCGGAAGATGCCGGCTGTCTGCTCGATGATGCTGGTGTAGGGGATGACGTATATGATGCGCCGCAGGCCATGGGTCGAGGCGTGGCGCAAGGCAAAGGCCAAGGAGGAGAGGGTCTTGCCTCCGCCGGTGGGCACGGTCAGGGTGTGGACGCCGGGGGATCTCTCGGCCGCATCCAGGCATTGACTCAGCACCTGAGCCCGCACCTGATTCACCAGCGTGGGCTCGGCCTTCGCGGTTTTTTCCGTCAAATGGCGTGTCATCAAGGGCTCAAGCGCCGTCAAGTCGGGATATCCCCCACGCGCGGCCGCCTGCTCGGGCTTCATGAAGGCCTCGGTGTCCAGGTAGTCGGCGTCCACCAGGCAGGAGAACAGCATGCGCACCCAGAAGGCCGGGTCCCAGCCGGGCGATGGCAGAGCGACCGCCAGGGCCGGTTCAAGGATTTCAGCCGGTATGCCCCTTGCCTGCGCCTCAACCAGCAGATCTTTCTGCTGCAGGCGTGCCTGGAGGGTTGACCGCGAGGTCTTGTCATCGCTGAGGTTGGGCAGGCCGGCGTGGTGCCCGGCGATGGCGAAGGCCAGAAGGGCGCCCTGCCCGCCGTGTAGGCGCTGCGAGGCCCATATTGCCCCGGCAGTAGAGTGGTTAACGCGGCCGCGATGCTCGGCTTCAAGCGCCGCGTCCGGCCCCAGCTCGATCGCCCTGGCCAACATTTTCTGAAAACCGTCTGCGTATTTGCCCAAGTCGTGCCAGAGACCGGCGAGTCGAGCCGTGCTTTCGGCGCCAAAAGTCCGGGCGAAACTTGCTCCTAACTCGGCCACGCCGTGCAGGTGATCGTCAAGGAAATGAGAACGCAGTTGGCCGTTATCTCCGTACGCAGCGTGCGCAACTGGTTTATTCCAGATCATCCCACCCCCTTGGAGCACCTGCCACATAATCGAATAATCACTGGTAGGAGGACAATACAAATCCACATCAAGTTTCGGCCAGTGCGCCGCCCACCGGGTGGGCGAATAACTGGTTTCCTGGCATTTTGGGTGGCGCCTTTGGGGCATACGCAATCAGGTCGGGGGGCAGGTCACAAAATAGCCAAAGTAGTATGCACTACCTTTGAATTATCCGACGATACTGATCGTCAGCATGGTGATGTTGGTTCAAGCGAGGATTGGGTCTTCCCGAGTATGCCCCGAGTAAGCTCAACCAGCAGGCGATGATGGCGCCTTGGGCCACACCAGATCGTAAGCGGAACTCCGGCCCTTGCCTGCCCGGGGGCGAAGGATGCCCTTGCCCACCAAGTCGTCCATTTCCCGATAGGCGGTGGCGCGGGAGGTCTTGGTCATACCAAGGTACTTGCGGTTGGTGAGCCCGCCCTCGAAGCCATCAGGCCCGGCGTCCAGCAAGCGATTAATGACCTTGCGCTGGCGTTCGCTTAAAGGCGTGGCGGCATGAATCCTCCAAAAATCAGCCTTTAGCAGCACCCTGTCTATGGTGTGCTCTGCAACTTTCATGGCGTTGTGTGCTTTTTCCAAAAACCACAGTAGCCATTCTGTCACATTGCCATCGCCTTTTTGAGTTCGCTCCAACACCGCATAGTAGGCGGTTCGATCAGCCATGATCTGGGCCGAGATGCTGTAGTAGCGGGCTGGCAATTTTTCGTCCTGGGCCAAGGCCATGTCGCTCAGGGTGCGCGCCAGACGGCCGTTGCCGTCTTCAAAGGGATGGATGGTGACAAACTTGAGGTGAGCCAAGCCGGCCCGCAAGATCCCATCCATGGAAGAACGACTATTCTCCCACCAGGACAAGAAGGCCGCCATCTCTGCGTCCAGGTCTTCGGCTGGCGGAGCACTAAAATGGACATGCTCCCTGCCCATAGGGCCTGAGACAACGTCCATGGGGCCCTTGCGCCAAGCGCCGGTCACTATCTGGTTTAAGCCGGAGCGGCCCGTAGGAAAGAGAGCTGCTTGCCAATGCCAAAGACGTTCGCGTGTCAGGGGAAGGTCGTTCCTGGTTGCATCAAGAAGGACCATTACTATGCCATCGGTAGCTCGATCTGCCGGGCGCAGGCCGCCCTTATCAAGTCCAAGGTGGTTGGCAACAGATGAACGGACTTGTTCCCGGTCGAGGCGCTCCCCCTCAATGGCAGCTGTATGAACAACGTCTTCTTCGAGAGATGTGGCTTGTGCCTTGAGGCTATCCTCAAGCCCAATACTGCCCACTTTGGCCAGCAGAGCCCCTTGCCGGCGGCGGCAACCGGCTAGAGGCTGGAGCAGGTGATCCGCCGACCAAACTAAGTTGGGCCATAGAGATAGCTGCCAGATATAGCGAGGCATTTACCCCTCACAATAGCTTCAAATATTGAAGCGATTGTGACACATAATCGCTTCGCCAGCAAGAAGACAAATTTTAGGCCCCTCTCCGGCAAAGCCGTTTGGACCGGACGTGGACAGCAGCTTTTGGGGCGCAAGCGCCCAGATGGGGTTAAGGCCCAACTTGCAGCTGGTGTCGCGGCGGACGCCCCAGGCCACGTCCTGATACGGTACGAAGAGTTTGGTGGTGCCCGGGAGACCCAGGAAAAGATGGACGCTGTCGGGTTTGACCTCCACCAAAGGCGACCAGAGCCGGCCGCCGTCGGGTGCGCGCATGGCCTTCTCGGAGTGTTGAGGCAAAGGCACCACTCGGGCGTCGCGGCAAAGGCGGCGGGCGCGCTCCAGGGGCATGCTCTTGCGCACGCCCTGGGAGCAGGCCTGCTGGCTCATTTCTTAGACCAGGGCGCGGGCCGCGCTGGTCGTAGTCGCAAGTACGGCCGGCCGGGAGTCCTGCGACCGGCCCGACCCAATGGACCCAAGGTACATCTTGCCATCAAGCCTGTCGGCTTCCTGGGTCTATGGACTTGAGGCCAATACTCTCACTGGCAAACTGCCGACAGTCCTTAGCGGAAGGTGATGGAGTAAGGGTTAAGCCCTTATCGCCCAACTGGAATTCCAGGCAAGCCGCGACCCTGGCCAGGCCCACCATACCCTGCTCTTTCATGACTTCAAGCGGGGTCAGGTTGTTGAACAGCTTGTTGCGCCTGAGGACCCAGGAAGAGCGAATATTCTCATTGTAGGGATAAAGCAAGCCAAGGGCTTTGTGCATGGAAAGCAAGTAGCCCACGCGATCGGCCATGTCACGCCTGTCCGGCAAAGGGTGGCCCTTGCGATATCTGGCCAAGACCGACCGGCTGCTCGGACGCATACCCAATAGATCAAGCATGTCATTAGCGCCAAGTTTCCATAGTTCAAACATTTTCGTGACCATCTTGGCCAGAGCGATACGGACTTCTCGGTCACTAAAATCCAATGTCCCGCTTGACAGTTCTCGCTCTGGCATCAGGCACCTCTCCTTGGGACTGTAACTAATCTCGACCATGGCCTAATGATTCACGGATCGAGACGGCTGTATTTAATCTGAGATTACCAAATCATTAGCTTGGCCAGGAATAATCGGCTCAGCGTGGGTCAGGGTTCCGGGATGTCCATACCTTGATTCAGGATCTCAATGTATTGGGCGTAACTGAATATCCTATTGCGCCTGCGCGAGGTCAGCTCACGTATGATATTTAGACGCCCCAAGTGAGCCAGGCACTTGTTGACCGTAGCTGGGGTCAGGCCGGTCTTGGTAGACAACCAACCCGCGGTGGCCAACGGACGTTCCAGCATCGCCTGGTGTATGCGGAGCGTGGAGGTCGCCGCCCGCCCTACTCCCGCTATCTTGTCCCGATCCTTCTTGGTTAGGCTTGCCAGTGCCTGGGCGGTACCCATAGCCTGGGTCGCGGTGCTGACCGCCGCCTCGGCAAAGAAATACAACCAGGCTTCCCAGTCTCCCTCCAGCCTGACCTTGTTCAGCAGATCATAATAATGCTGACGGTAGGTCTTGAAATACAGGCTCAAATAGAGCATGGGCTCCCTTAGAATCTTTCGCTCGCAAAGCAGCAAGGTGATCAGAAGCCGTCCTAGGCGACCGTTGCCATCTAGAAAGGGATGGATGGTTTCCAGCTGCACGTGTGCCAGAGCTGCCTTCAGCAAAGCCGGCGTGGGCTCTGGTCGGTCGTGTAAAAACAATTCCAGCTTGCCCATGCACTCCAGAACCCGCTCTGGAGGTGGAGGTACGAAGGCGGCATTGCCCGGGCGCGTTCCGCCGATCCAGTTCTGGCTCCGTCTCAACTCGCCCGGCGATTTACTTTTCCCCCGCCCCCTAGCTAGCAGTACGGCATGAATTTCTTTGAACAGCCGCAATGAAATAGGAAATCCTTCCGCCAAGCGGCGCAGGCCGTGCTCAAGGGCGGCAACGTAATTGCTGACCTCCCGGACATCGTCCAGGGGAACGCCCGGCTCTTGAGCCTGCTCGAACAGCAGTAGATCTGACAGGGATGACTGGGTGCCCTCGATCATGGAAGAGAGCACAGCCTCCTTGCGAACATACATGTAAAGAAACAGCGAGGTGTCCGGCAGCAGCTCGGCGACGCTATCCAGCCTGCCTAGGGCCAACAGCGCCTGATCGAACTTGGAACGCAATTCGGGCTCCCAGGCGATGGCAGGCCTGGGGGGCAAGGGATTGGGGACATAGGCCCTCACCTTTTCCCCGGCCGTAGTGACCACCTCGTAGTGCCCTTGGAGTTTTCGTTTCATGGGAGCATTGCCGCCCTAAAATAAGCCCAATGTTTATTTTACGATAATAGGATATCATAAAATACTCTGTGCTGCTATTTAATAAGGGCTCCAGCCGATAAAGCTGGGCCGGCCGAGAGCCCTGCGGCCGGCCTGGCTCCACTGGGCCCAAGGTCCATCCTGTCATCAAGCCTGTCGGTCACATGGTCATATGGCTCATAGTCTTTTGCCTCTTTGCCAACCTGCCAGCAGGACAAGCATCCAGCAGGCCACTGATCCACGGCGCCAAGAACTGAACCAAAACTGAACCTCGAAATCGAGACGAGACCCGACAGGGAAAGCCCTGAACCGGCTGCGGCTCGAACGGCATCCCTAGGGATCAAGATACTTAGTTGATTGGCAATACCAGGCAAAATGGCAGCCGGAGTAACCCGTCTTCCACCGGTGCGAGCGCGTCCCCGCTACCACCGGCAGTAGACAGGGCGGCCATTAGGTCGCCCTGTATTTTTGCCTGGCCTTCCGCGCCGTTATCATTGGCGGGCAAAATCGTTATCCGGTCGACCAAGGCATGCAGCGCCCC
>JAJZPI010000156.1 GCA_021811275.1 Deltaproteobacteria bacterium | reverse complement strand
GCCTGAGGTCCAGACCCTTGGGCAGGGCCAGGGATTCGGCCAGGCTGAAGTCGGCGTTCACGTCCAAGGTGAAGCTGCGCTCCATGCGGCAGTTGTCCTCGGAATAGATGGTGAGCCTGCCCGGTTCCTCCCAGTCGCTGTCCTTGAACTTGCCAGCGTCGGTCTGGCGGGAGAGGTTGGTCATCGCCTCCAGGTTGAGCGCATAGCCCGGCTTGCGCCAGGACATCGTGAGACCCCCCCACCAGGAGTTCAGGGGGAACTCCAGCCGGCTTAAGGGATTGATGTTTTTATCGAAAGGGTCGCCGAACTGGTAGGAGGTGTGGCTGTGCAAATAGCGCTTGAGCTTGGGGGCGATGAAGAAGCCGTCGTCTTGGGCGATGGCCTGAAACTGGCCGGGGGCCGTCTCCTGGGCCGGGGCCGGGGCAGGTGCCAAGACGAGCGCCAGGGCCAGGGTCAGCAGCGCCGGCCAGGCGAAGGCCGCCCGGCCCCTGAACCGGCCCCAGGTGCCCGTGCCCGGCATGCCGCCTCCCTACTTCCCCCTGAGCACCAGTAAAGCCAGCCAGACCCCGCCGATGCTGATGGCCGAGTCGGCGACGTTGAAGGCGGGCCAGTACCAGTCCTTGTAGTAGACCAGCAGATAGTCGATCACCTGGCCGGTGCGCACGCGGTCGATGAGGTTGCCCACCGCCCCTCCGCAGATCAGCGCCAGGCACCAGAGCATGGCCCGGCTGCGGCCACCGTGGGTGAGCATGACCCAAACCGCCACCCCCAGGGCGACCACCGTCAACCCGATGAGTATCCAGCGCCCGCCGGGAATGCGTGAGAGGAAGCCGAAGGCCGCGCCGGTGTTGTGCCATAGCACCAGGTCGAAGAACCCCGGGATGACGGGGATGCGCCCGGCCGGGCCGATATAGACCACGGCCAGCGCCTTGACGAACTGGTCCAGGCCCACCAGGGCCAGGATGGCGACCATTATCAGCTTGAGACGCGCGGCCATGGCCTAGGCCTTAACCGCCTCCAGGCAGCGGTGGCACAGCTCGGGGTGCTCGGCATCGGCGCCCACGCTGGGCAGATGCATCCAGCAGCGCCCGCAACGGGGGTGGCTCACCGGATTGATGCCCACCTTGAGGCCGGGCACCGCCTCGCTGACCAGGGTGGCCTGGTCAAGGCCGACGGCCAGGTCCAGCTCGCTGACCATGGTGATTTCGGCCAGGGCCTGGGCGTTGGCCTCCAGGAACTCCTTCAACTCGGCCGGCGCGGCCAGGGTCAGCCGGGCCTGGAGCGAGTTGCCCACAATCTTTTCCTTGCGCGCGACGTCCAGGGCTTTGTTCACCTCGGCGCGCACGGCGGCGAGCCTCTCCCAGCGCTCGGCCAGGGCGTCGTCCGTGAACTCCGGCCGGGCCTCGGGGAAACCGGCCAGATGCACGCTGGCGTGCATGGCCTTGGCACCGGGCAGGTGGTCCCAGACCTCCTCGGCGGTGAAGGAGAGGATGGGGGCCATGAGCCGCACCAGGTCCAGCACCAGGCGGTACAGCACGGTCTGGGCCGCCCGCCGGGCCGGGCTTTTGGCCGCGCTGGTGTAGAGCCGGTCCTTGATGATGTCCAGGTAGAAGCCCGAGAGGTCCACGGCGCAGAAGTTGTGCAGGCCTTGCTGCACCACGTGGAAGGAGAACTCCTCGTAGCCCTTCTTCATGCGGCCTTTGAGCTCCTCCAGGCGATGGAGCATCAGGCGGTCCAGTTCGCCCATCTCCTCGCGGGGCACCGCGTCCTTGGCGGGGTCGAAGTCGTAGAGGTTGCCCAGCATGAAGCGCATGGTGTTTCTGATGCGGCGGTAGGCCTCGGCCAGCTGCTTGAGGATGTCCTCGCTGATGCGGATGTCGTCGGTGTAGTCTTCGGCGGCCACCCACAGGCGCAATATCTCCGCGCCGTAGCGGTCGATGATCTTCTGGGGCGGGATGACGTTGCCCAGGCTCTTGCTCATCTTGCGGCCTTCGCCGTCGACCACGAAGCCGTGAGTCAAGACCATCTTGTAGGGCGGCTTGCCCCGGGTGCCCATGGCGCAAAGAAGCGAGGAATGGAACCAGCCCCGGTGCTGGTCGCTGCCCTCCAGGTACATGTCCGCCGGCCAGCGCAGGTCCGGCCAGCGGTCCTGGTTCTCCAGCACCGCGGCATGGCTGACTCCGCTGTCGAACCACACGTCCAGGATGTCCATCTCCTTGGCCAACTCGGCCCCGCCGCACAAGGGGCAGGCGTGCAGTTCGCCCAAGAGCTCCGCCGAGTCCTTGGCGAACCAGGCGTCGGCTCCGTCCTGGGTGAAGGCCTCCACGACCTTTTCGGCCATCTCCGGGGTGAGCACCGTTTCACCGCAGGAGCGGCACTTGAAGACGATGATGGGCACGCCCCAGGAGCGCTGTCGGCTGATGCACCAGTCCGGACGGTTCTCGATCATGCCGTAGATGCGCTCGCGACCCCACTTGGGCACCCAGCGCACCTGGTTGACGATAGCGTCAAGGGACTTGGCGCGCAGGCCGTTCTCCTCCATGGAGATGAACCACTGGTCCGTGGCCCGGAAGATGACCGGCTTCTTGCAGCGCCAGCAGTGAGGATAGGAGTGCTTGATCTTCTCGGCGCCCAGGAGGCTGCCGACTTCCTGGAGCTTGGCCACCACCTTGGGGTTGGCCTGGAACACCTCTTGGCCGGCGAAGAACTCCACGCCGTCGGTGAAGCGGCCTTGGTCGTCCAGGGGGGAGTAGACGTCCAGGCCGTAGCGCAGGCCGGTCTCGTAGTCCTCGCGGCCGTGGCCGGGGGCGGTGTGCACCAGGCCGGTGCCGGCCTCCAGGGTCACGTAGTCGGCCAGCACGCCCACGCTCACCCGGTCGTAGAGCGGGTGCTTGGCCTTGATGCCCTCCAGATCCTTGGGGTCGACGAGCGCCACCTGTTCCCAGCTCCCGAAGCCGAAGGCCTCCAGGCAAAGCGGGGCCAGGCGGGTGGCCAGGATATAGGCCTTGTCGCCGTGCCGATAGGCCGCGTACTCAAATTCCGGGTGCGCGGCCACGGCCAGGTTGGCGGGTATGGTCCAGGGGGTGGTGGTCCAGATGACCAGGTTCACCTGGAGGCCCTTGAGCGCCGGGTACTTGGCGGCCAGGTCGTCGACCAGGGGGAAGGCCACGTAGATGCTGGGGCTCTCGTGGTCGGCGTACTCCACCTCGGCCTCGGCCAGGGCGGTCTGGCAGGAGTTGCACCAGTAGATGGGCTTCTTGGAGCGGTAGACGCTGCCGTTGTGATAGAAGCGGGCGAACTCCCGGGCAATGGCCGCCTCGTAGGCGTAGCGCATGGTCAGGTAGGGGTTGGACCAGTCGCCCAGCACCCCCAGGCGGATGAAGTCATTGCGCTGGATGTCGATGAACTTCTCGGCGTAGGCCCGGCACTCGCGCCGCTTGGCCAGGGTGTCCATCTGGGCCTTCTTGGAGCCCAGCTTCTTGTCCACCTCATGTTCGATGGGTAGCCCGTGGCAGTCCCAGCCCGGCACGTAGACCGCGTTGAGACCGGCCATCTGGCGGCTTTTGACGATGATGTCCTTCAGTATCTTGTTCAGGGCCGTGCCCATGTGAATGTAGCCGTTGGCGTAGGGCGGCCCGTCGTGCAGGATATAGCGTTTGCGGCCCTTGGCCTCCTGCCGCAGCATCTCGTATAGGCCCATTTCCTTCCAGCGCGCCAGGAACTCCGGCTCGCGGCTTGGCAGGTTGGCCTTCATGGGGAAATCGGTCTTGGGAAGGTTCAGGGTGTCCTTGTAGTCCATCGGGTTCCTCGCCGGAGCGGCCCGCTCGGGGCCTCGCAGGAAGTTGTGAAGATTCCAGCTTTTTACCACAGCGGGCGGTCAAGTCAAGAAAAGGCGGGCAAGGGGTGCTTTTTTGAAAAAAGGATTCGCGTGGGAATGAAGGGTTTTTTACGGATAACTTCTTATGATATTATCTATAATTAACTGCTATTAGCCCTGAGGGTTTGCTATCGTATTTTATCCTAAGTACCATTTAAGAACTTATCCGAAAGTAGGAGCTATTTTCCTCCAGCAGATGAAGGCAGCCGCCAAGCGCAAGAGTGCCTCGTAGCTATCCGCAAACTTCTCATACCTGACCAGGAGCTTCCTGAACCTGTTGAACCGCGAGTGGGTGACCTCAACCACCCAGCGGCGGTTCTTCTCTGGGCGGAGATCGCAAAGCCGAATCAAGGCAATAACAGAACCCGTCATTTCCCAAGCAAGGGCTTCCCAGCTACCGCCGAAATATTACAAAGCGCAAAAATCGGGAAAGGGGTCTTTTCAGGGCACGGCTTCGCCAAGCATATGATTAACCCTGGGCCGCCATCAAATCGTTAGTTGCGAATCAAACTCCGTTAACCAAAAGCCTGCACAAATGGAGACGAAAGAGGAAGTATATGCCAGCCATATTCGCCTGCTGGGAGCATATCGAAATTATCTGTTTGCTTGTCCGCCACGGCTGATCTAGGCTCATTTCGCGAAAATCATCCACGAAAGACGAGCCGCGTATGCGCCAATTCTTCGGCTTCACCTGAACCACTTGCCTGGACTCTACCCGGGGTCGGTAGGCAAGCTGGGCCGAGAATTGGTCGTTTCTACAAGCTAATTCCAGATATCGCCTAAGTTGGCAGCCTACGATCCAGGGGTGGAAACGCCCGGGGACGATGTCGTCCCTCGGGGCCGAGAATCCCGCTAGATGGAGGCCTGCGTCATGACCTACTCTTTTGAACCCCGCATTCTGGCCATCTGCTGCCAATGGTGCTCCTACGCCGCCGCCGACCTGGCCGGGGCCATGCGTCTGCAATACCCGGCCGGCATCCGCATCATGCGCGTGCCCTGCACCGGCCGGGTGGATATCCTGCACATGCTCAAGCCTTTCGAGGATGGGGCGGACGGGGTCTTCCTGTCGGGCTGCCTGCTGGATGACTGCCACTACAAGAACGGCAACTACAAGGCCACCAAGCGGGTGGCCTACACCAAGGAGATTCTGGCGGGCATCGGCCTGGAGCCGGAGCGCCTGGAGATGTTCTACAACTCCTCGGCCATGGGACCCCAGTTCGCCCGGACCTGCCGCGACTTCCACGAGCGGATCAGGCTGCTGGGACCGTCCCTTCTCCCGGCTCAGGCCCAGAGCGCCTGATAAAAACCCAGCCCCGACCCTGGGCAGGGGGCATGGGTCTTGACGGATTCGCGTAGGAACCAAGGAGTAGGCATGACGACCCTAGCAAAGCAAGGCCAACCCGTGGGCGCTGTGATGGTGGTGGGCGGCGGAGTGGCCGCCATCCAGGCCGCCCTGGACCTGGCCAACACCGGCTATTTGGTCCACATGGTGGAAAAGTCTACCGCCATCGGCGGGGCCATGTCCCAGCTGGACAAGACCTTCCCCACCAACGACTGCTCCATGTGCATCCTTTCCCCCAAGTTGGTGGAGTGCGGACGCCACCCCAACATTCGCATCCACACCCAGACCGAGGTGCTGGGGCTCACGGGCCAGGCCGGGGTCTTCACCGCCCGCCTGCGCCAGAAGGCGCGGTACATCAGTTTGGAGAAGTGCATCGCCTGCGGGGCCTGCGCCGAGAAGTGCCCCAAGAAGGTGGCCGACGAGTTCAACCGGGGTCTGAACAAGCGCAAGGCGGCCCACGTCAAGTATCCCCAGGCCGTGCCGCTCAAGTACGCCATCGACCGCGACAACTGCATCTACTTCCAGAAGGGCAAGTGCAAGGCCTGCGAGAAGGTCTGCCCGGCTGGCGCGGTGGAGTTCGACCAGGCCGACAAGGAGTTCGAACTGGGGGTGGGGGCGGTGATCGTGGCCGCCGGCTTCAGGCCCTTTGATCCCTCGTCCTTCGCCCAGTACTCCTATTCCCAGTTCCCCAACGTGGTGACGGCGCTGGAGTTCGAACGCATCCTCTCGGCGTCCGGTCCCTGGATGGGCCACCTGGTCCGCCCGGGGGACGAGAAGGAGCCCAAGAAGATCGCCTGGCTGCAATGCGTGGGCTCCCGCGACATCAACAACTGCGACCATCCCTACTGCTCGTCCGTCTGCTGCATGTACGCCATCAAGGAGGCGGTCATCGCCAAGGAGCACTCCCACGAGCCCCTGGACGCGGCCATCTTCTTCATGGACATGCGCACCTTCGGCAAGGACTTCGAGCGCACCTACGAGGGGGCCAAGGCCAAGGGCGTGCGCTTCATCCGCAGCCGCCCCCACTCCATCGGCCAACTGCCCGATGGCTCCCTGCGCCTGGAGTGCGCCACCGAGGACGGCCGGGCGGTGAGCGAGGACTTCGACCTGGTGGTGTTGAGCCAGGGCCTGGAGGTGGACCCGGAGATGGCCCGGCTCTGCCGCGACCTGGGGGTGGAGCTGGCTTCCACCCAGTTCGTGAAAAGCGGCTCCTTCAGCCCGGTGGCCTCGTCCCGTCCGGGTGTCTTCGTCTGCGGGGCACTGGCCGGTCCCAAGGACATCCCGCTCTCGGTGATGGAGGCATCGGCTGCCGCCTGCGCCGCCGGGGCCAACCTTGGCGCGGCCCGGGGCAGCCTGGTGAGCGCGCCCGAGATCATCCCCCAGCGCGACGTCAAGGGCGAGACCCCCCGGGTGGGCGTCTTCGTCTGCTCCTGCGGCATCAACATCGCCGGGGTGGTGGATGTCAAGGAAGTGCGGGAATACGCCGCCACCCTGCCCGGGGTGGCCTACGTGGAGAACAACCTCTTCACCTGCTCCCAGGACACCCAGGACAAGATGGCCCAGGTCATCAGGGATCAGGGACTCAACCGCATCGTGGTGGCGGCCTGCAGCCCGCGCACCCATGAGCCGCTCTTCCAGGAGACCCTGCGGGCGGCCGGGCTCAACAAGTACCTCTTCGACTTGGCCAACATCCGCAACCAGGACTCCTGGGTGCACGCAGCCGAGCCGGAGAAGGCCACGGAGAAGGCCAAGGACCTGGTGCGCATGGCCGTGGCCAAGGCCCGCCTGCTGGAGCCCCTCACCGAGGCCAAGCTCTCCATCCTGCCCAAGGCCATGGTCATCGGCGGCGGCATCAGCGGCATGAACGCCGCTCTGGAGTTGGCCCGCCAGGGCTTCCCCACCCACTTGGTGGAGCGCGACAGCGCCCTGGGCGGCAACGCCCGCCTGCTGCGCGCCACCGCCCAGGGCGAGGACGTGCAGGCCTATCTCCAGGACCTGATCGCCCGGCTGGCGGCCGAGCCCCTCATCACCACCCACCTGGGCACGGTCATCAAGGCGGTGGAAGGCTTCGTAGGCAACTTCAAGACCACCTTGGCCGGCCCGGCGGGCGAGCAGGTCATCGAGCACGGGGCCGCAGTCATCGCCATCGGGGCGCGGGAGCACCAGCCCAGCGAATACCTGCACGGCCAGGACTCCCGGGTCAAGACCCACCTGGAGCTGGACGCGGCCCTCATCTCCGGCGAGCTGGACGCCAAGAAGCTCGGCGCGGCCGTCTTCATCCAGTGCGTGGGCTCCCGCGAGCCCGAGCGACCCTACTGCTCCAAGGTCTGCTGCACCCATTCCGTGGAGAGCGCCCTGCACTTCAAGGAGCACAACCCCGACTGCCAGGTCTACGTGCTCTACCGCGACATGCGCACCTTCGCCGAGCGCGAGCTGCTCTACAAAAAGGCGCGGGAGCAGGGGGTGATCTTCATCCGCTACGACCTGGACAGCAAGCCGGTGGTCAGCAAGCAGGGCGAATCCCTGGCGGTCAAAGTCAAGGACAATATCTTGGGCCGGCCAATAGAGTTGAGCACCGATTTGCTGGTCCTGGCCAGCGCCATCGTCAGCAACCGCGACGAATCTCTAGCCCAGATGTTCAAGGTGCCCCTGGATCAGGACGGCTGGTTCCTGGAGGCCCACGTCAAGCTGCGCCCGGTGGACTTCGCCACCGACGGCGTCTTCATGGCCGGCCTGGCCCACTATCCCAAGCCCATCGAGGAGGCGGTGGCCCAGGCCCAGGCGGCGGTGGCCCGCGCCGTCACCGTGCTTTCCAAGCCGGAGATGTGGCTGCCCGGCACGGTGGCCTTCATCGACCAGAAGAAGTGCGTGGGCTGCGGGGTCTGCTGGGAGGTCTGCCCCTACAAGGCCATCAGCCCCGATGGCAAGGGCCTGGCCCTGGTCAACGAGGCCCTGTGCAAGGGCTGCGGCACCTGCGTGGCCTCCTGCCGCTCATCCGCACCCAATTTGCGTGGCTTTAGCAACCAGGACGTCATGGCCCAGATCAGCGCCATGCTGGTGGGCTAGAGGCCTCATGAACAAAGGAGCCGAGTAGATGAGCCCAACGAGTTTCGAACCACGCATCGCGGCCTTTTTCTGCAACTGGTGCACCTACGGCGGAGCGGACTTGGCCGGCGTAAGCCGTCTGCAATACCCTCCCAACCTTCGCGCGATCCGCATTCCCTGCACCGGGCGCATGAACGCCAACTTCATTCTGCAAGCCTTCCGCCAAGGCGCGGACGGGGTCTGGGTCAGCGGATGTCATCCGGGTGACTGTCACTACATTGAGGGCAACCTCTACGCTCGTCGTCGCTTCACCGTGCTCAAGAACCTGCTGGAGTTCACCGGGTTGGAGCTCGGCAGGCTTCACTTCTCCTGGATATCTTCCGCTGAGGCTTCCAAGTTCCAGCAGACGGTGATCCAGGTGACCGACGCGGTTAAAGCCCTGGGGCCGGCCAAATACATTCTGAAGAACCTGGCGCGGGTGGCCTGATGGAAACCATAGCGCAAGAGATCCGCTCGGCGGCCAAGCGGCTATTGGAAGAGAAGAAGGTGGACGTGGTGATAGGCTTCGCCAAGGGGACGGTACCCATGCGCGAGTATCCCTACTTCGCCTACACGCCCGAAGAGGCCGAGAACCTGACCTGGACGGGTTTTTGCTGCAACAATCTGGCTCTCTATGCCATCCGGCGTCCTGGCCGGATGGCGGT
>JAJZPI010000010.1 GCA_021811275.1 Deltaproteobacteria bacterium | reverse complement strand
GGCGCTTGCCCAGCATGTGGAAGGATGCTCCCAAGGCGCGGGCCCGCTCGGCCAAGGGACCGCCTTGCTCCAGGGTTGCCACCGCCATGCGCAGGCCGAATCCCGCCCCCATACGGGTCAGGTCCAGGACCACGCGCTCCAGCCCCCCGGTCATGAGGCTCCAGGACAGCTGCAACACGGTGAGGGGCCTGTCATTCATTCTGGCATCCGCGCTCGGTGAAGATTTCCTGGCTGGCTGGGCCTCGGCCGGCGTCATCATTTTAGCGCCGTAACGCCGCCGGCTGGGCCAAATTAGCCGCCTCCCGCGCCATTGCCGCCGTTGAGCAGCCAGGCCCCGCGCTGGGCCAGTGAGGCAAGGCGCTGGACGGAACTCACCCGCGCCAGCAGGAGCGGCGGCCTCGCCGCGGCCGGGAGAATGGCCAGGGAGTGGCGGAGCTTGGCTAAAAGCCTGCGCCGGATGATGGCTCGATCCAGGAATCCGACTCGCAGCCGGCCCTGGAGCAGGTCCAGGAAGCGCCGCATAAGCAGCCACTGGCGGGCCAACTGGTCGTGGTTCAGGCCGGCGGTACGCACGTCCCAGGCCCGTAGCAGGGCCAGATCCTCGCGGGGGAACAGCCTGTCCAAGCCCGCGTTCTGGATGTTGCGCCAGGCGATAGCTTCGGCCAGGTCCTCCTGGCGTTCGGTGTTTTTTTGGGAGATGCTCGCCTGGTGCACCCGGTAGGCCAAAAGGGTCTGGGGCAGGTTGGCCAGACGTCCATGGGCCATGGCCCGTGAGCAGAAGTCGTAGTCCTCGGCATAGGCCGTGGCGGGATCGAAACGGAGCCCCCCCTCCTGGACCAGCCCGCGCCTGAACATGATCGCCGGTCCGCAGAAGGCGATGCTCGCCAGCATGAGCGCCCGGATACCGGCATCGCTCAGGGGGTACGGCGCGGCCGCGCCGAGAGGGCGTTCCTGGTCGTCGATGAGGCTGGCCTGGCAGCCCACCATGACCACCTCGGGGCGGGCATCCAGGAAGGCCGCCTGGCGGGCCAGGCGCTCGGGGAGGGCCAAGTCGTCGGCGTCGTTGCGGGCGATGAGTTCCCCGCGCAGCAACTCCAGGCCGCGGTTCAGGGATGCAGGCTGGCCCAGGTTGCGGGAGTTTCGCGCGGGACGCACCCGCGGGTCAACGGCGGCGAAGCCCTGCAAGAGGTCCCTGGTGCCATCGGTGGAGCCATCGTCCATGACCACGATCTCGATCTCGCCCAGGGTCTGGCCGAGCAGGCTCTCCAGGGTGCGGCCGAGATAGGCCGCGCCGTTATAGACGCTCATGAGCACGGAAACGCGTGGTATCATCGGTCGACTCTCAAGCATGGGCCCGAGGGCGGGCCGGCTGGACCCCATTATGACAAAAACCTCGCGCTTATGCAGCGCGCTATTGCAGGGGATTAGTCGGGGATGCTGATCCGCAACGCCATGTTCAGGTGGATAGGCCTGATCGCCGAAGTGGGAGTGGGGCTGGTCACCACCCCTTTTCTGCTGCACCACCTGGGCCAGGCGGCCTACGGGGTGTGGTTGGTGGTGGCCAGCACCACTGGCGTTTTCGGCTTTCTGGACCTGGGCCTGGCCTCCGCGGTTACCACCCACCTGGCCGCCGACTTGGCCAGCGGCGACCGTGAGGCGGCCCGCTCGACGGTAGCCAACGGCCTGACCATCTACCTGACCATCGCCGCCGTGGTCGGCTCCTGCTACCTGGGCCTGGCCTGGTGGGGCGCGCCTCTGTTCAACTGGGGGCCGGACTTCGCCCCGGTGGGCCGGTATCTGCTGATAATCATGGGCCTGTGCGTGGCCGCCAGCTTCTTCAACAACCTCTTCGAAGGCATAGTCATAGCCCGCGAGCAGCAGCACCTGGTGGGGCTGGTGGAGGGCTGCGTCGCTTTGGCGCGCCTTGCCGCCCTGCTTGTAGCCGTTCAGATCTGGGGCGGACTCCTGGCCGTGGGGGTGGCCCACGCCCTGGCCACCCTGGGCGGTTATGCCGTCATGTTCATGCTGGGACGGCGTTGGCTCGGTCTGGACAAGCCGGCTCGTCCAGGTTGGAGCGGCCGCCGCGCCCGTCAGATGCTGGTTTATGGCCGCGACTCATTGCTCATAAGCATGGGCCAGCGTCTGCGCCAGGACGGCCCGGTGCTCCTGACCGGCTCCCTGGCCGGACCGGCCTTGGTGCCTTTCCTGGGAGTCGGACTGCGCCTGCTGGGCTATCTGATCAACCTGGTGCACTTGGCGGTGGGGGTGGCGTTGCCCCGCTTCGCCGTTTTGGAGAGCACCCGGGATCGCGCCCAGACCCGGGCTCTGCTGTTGCGCTCGTCGCTCTACTCGTCCCTGCTGGCCGCCTTCATGGTTCTGGGCGCGGCCTTTCTGGCCGGGCCCTTCATCCGGCTTTGGCTGGGGGCTCACTTCGAGCCGGCGGTGCGGGTGATATGGCTCCTGCTGGGGCCCTTGGGGCTTTACATGGCCTTGCGCCCCTGCGAGGTCTTGCTCTATGGCATCGGCCGCCACCGCATTAACGGCCTGCTCTACCTGGCCGAAACCGCGATCATGGCCGGGCTCTGCCTGTTCACCGTCAAGCGCTGGGGGCCGCTGGGCGCGGCCGTCAGTCTGGGAGCGGCCCTGCTGCTGCTTCGGCCTTGGCTGCTGCCGGCCTACTCCTGCCGACGCATCGAGTTGGGGCTGGGGATGTTCTGGATGCGCGGGCCGGCGCGGGCCGCGCTGGCCGCAGCGGCGGCCGCCCTGCCCCTGGCCGGGCTGTTCGCGGCCTGGAACGTGCAAAGCTGGCCGGGCCTGGCCGGGGCGGGGGCGGCCTTGGTCGCGGTCTGCGCGCCGGTTTTCTGGCTGCTGGCGCTAGACCCCCCCGAACGAGCTTTCTGGCGAGAACGCCTGGCAGACCTCCGGAGCGGACGCGGGCCGCGTTGAGCCAGCCGTACTCTCAGAAGCGGGTGACCGCCTCCACCGGGGTGAGGGCGGCGGCCTTCCTGGCCGGCCAGAGTCCGAAGATTACCGCCACCGCCAGGCTCACCAAGAGGGAAAGCAGGGCATAGGTCCAGGGCAGGCCGAAGGCCAGGCCGGCCAGGGGACGTATCAAGGCGGCCAGACCAAGGCCCAGCGCCGCCCCCGCCGCGCCGCCGCCCAGCCCCAGGATCATGGCCTCCAGCAGGAACTGCGCCAGGATGTCCCGGCGCAAGGCTCCCACCGCCCGGCGCACCCCGATTTCGGGCGTGCGCTCGCGCACCCCGATGAGCTGCACGGCCATGATGCCCACCCCGGCCACCAACAGGCTGATGCCCGCCACCCCCACGGTCAAGGCTCCGAAGAGGCGGCCGTACTCCTCCTGGGTGGCCAGGGCCTCCAGCTGGGTCTGGATGCGGAAATCGTCCTTGTCGGCAGGGAGGGTAAGCCGGTGGCGCTGGCGCAGGATACGGCGGATGTCTTCGGCCAAGTCGTTGAGGGAAAGTCCGGGCTCGGCCTGGACCAGAATATATTCGACGTGGCGCTGGGCGGCCATCACCCGGGTGATGGCGCTGCGCAGGGGGAGGTAGACCCGGTCGTCCAGGTCCTGGCCGTTGGCGTCCAGGCCCTTGGGTGCCAGTTCCCCCACCACCAGGAAGGGCTGCTTCCTTATCTCGATGGTACGGCCAACCAGGCTGGCCTGGCCCACAAGATTACGCCGCAGGGTGGCCCCCACCACCGCCACCCGGCGCGAACTCTTTTCCTCCCGTTCGTTGAAGAGCCGGCCCTCGCCGGCGGTCTGACCCTCCACGGCGAATACCTCGGGCAGAGAGGCGATGGCCAGAGTGTCCACCGTGGCCCCCTGGGAAGAGACCCGCATGGCCTTGCTGATGCCGGGCACGGCATAGGCCACGCCCTCCAGGCGGGTAAGCGCGGCGGCGTCGGCCGGGGTGAGGGAGGCTTTCTCCTTCACGGTGGCGGCGCGAATGCCGCTGGGAGCGGCCTTGCTGGCCCGGACGGTAATGAGGTCGCTACCTAGGGCCGTGACCTGCTCGATCATTTGGTTGCGGGTTCCCAGGGATACCGCCACCATCACCACCACCGCCGCCACGCCCACCAACAGGCCCAGGGCGGCCAGGGACGAACGCAGGCGGCGGGCCATTACGCCCTCCAGGGCCGTGCCCCAAAGCCGGCCAAGGCGGCTCATCGCAGGCTCTCCACGGGAGTGAGGGCGGCGGCCTTGCGGGCGGGGAAGAGACCGAAGAGTAGCCCCACGCCGGCGCTGAAAGCGAAGGCGAGGACGGAGCCCTGGAGGCTGAAGGCGGTGGGAAGGTCGAAGCCCCACTCCAACAGCCAGGACAGGAGCGCCCCCAGGCCGAAGCCGAGGGCGCCGCCTAAAACGGAGACCATTACCGACTCCATGAGCACCTGGGTTAGGATGTCGGCACGGCGCGCCCCCACCGCCCGTCGCACCCCGATCTCATGGGTGCGCTCGCTGACCGCCACCAGCATGATGTTCATGATGACGATGCCGGAGACGAACAGGCTCACGGCGGAGATGAAGGTGAGCATCACCACCATGGCCCGGCTTTGGCGGGTGATGAGCTCCACCACGGCGTCGGGGGTGACGATGGTGAAGTCGTCGGGCACGCCCGCGGCCAGCTTGTGCCGGGTGCGCAGGATCTGGCGCACCTCCTCCACCGTGTCCTGGAAGTTGTCGGCCCGTTCCACGTTGATGCGGATGCTGCTGAGCTTGTCCTCCTTGGCCAGCCGGCGCATGGCCACCGACAGGGGCACCAGGGCCAGGTCGTCGCGCGAGCGACCCGGGCCGCCCACCCCGCCCCGGGGCTCGAGCACGCCCACCACGGTGAAGGGCACGCTACCAACCTGTATCTGCTGCCCCAGCGGCGATTGGCCGGGAAACAGTTCCTCGGCCGTGGCGGAGCCCAGCACCGTCACCCGCCGGCGTTGGCTCTCGTCCTGCTGGTCGATGAAACGGCCCATCGATACATCCCAGCGCCGGGCGGCCCCGTAATCCGGGGTAACGCCGAAGATGACGGTGGAGGTGTGAAGGTCGCGGTGGCTCACCCGGTCGCGCCGGAGCGTCAAGTGGGGCACAACCATGGCCACATTGTCCACCCGGGCCAGGACCGCGGCGTCATCCGGGGTGAGAGTGCGTGAGCCCCCTCCGGGACGACGGACGCCCAGTCGGCCGCCGCCGGAAGACACGAAGAAGGCGTCGGCCCCGAATCCCATGCCGCTCATGATCGAGACCACCCGCTCGCGCACCCCGGCCCCCAGCTCGTAGATGACCGTGACCGAAGCGATGCCGATGATCAGGCCAATCATCATCAGGAGAGTGTAGGCGCGCGAGGACCAGAGGAAGCGCGCTGCCTCGCGCAGAAGCCGCGAGAAGCGGCTCACGGCTGATCCTGCTCCGGCGGCAGCCCGGCCAACATGGCGGCTGCCGAAAGCGGCGAGGGGTTGCGCTGGTCGGACTCGATGCGCCCATAGACCAGACGCACCACCCGCGAGCACATCTCGCTCACGTGGCTGTCATGGGTCACCAGCACCACGGTCTTGCCTTGGGCGCTCAGGCCTTGCAGGATGGCCATGACCTCGTAGGAGGAGCGGCGGTCCAGGTTGCCGGTGGGCTCATCGGCGAAGATCAGATCCGGATCGGTGACCAGGGCCCGGGCGATGGCCACCCGCTGGCACTCGCCGCCGGAAAGCTCGCCCGGGCGGTGACTCAGACGGTGCTCCAGCCCGACCGCGGCCAGGGCCCGGCGTCCGCGTTCCTGGGCGTCGGTAGGGTAAGGGCCGGCGTAGACAAAGGGCAGCAGCACGTTTTTCAGGGCCGTGGCCTGGGCCAGCAGGTGAAAGGCCTGGAACACGAAGCCCATCTTGCGGTTGCGCAAGACGCTGAGCTGGTCGTCGGTCAGGTCGCAGACCTCATGGCCGTCGAGCAGGTAGCTGCCGCCGCTGGGGCGGTCCAGAAGGCCCATGATGTGCATGAGGGTGGACTTGCCTGAACCGGAGGGGCCCATTATTGCCGTAAATTCGCCCCCGGCGATTTCGAGATCCACCCCCAGCAGGACGGGAGTGGAGACCTGGCCGGTCTGATAGGTCTTGGTGATGCCCTTGAGGCGGATCACCGCAGTCCGGGCCCCTTGACCGTGGGTCCGGCTGTATTGTGCCGGGGCACGATCACCGCCTGGCCCTCGGCCAGCCCTTCCAGGATTTCAGTGCGGTCCGGCTCGCTCCAGCCCACCCTGACCTCGCGCTGGGGGGTGCGGCCGTTTTCCCGCAGGTAGACCAGGTTCACGCCGCCCTTGCGCCGCACGGCGTCCGGCGGCACCCAGAGCGCGTTTGGGTGGGCGTCGACGATCAGGGAAACGTTGGCAGTCATCTCAGGCTTGAGAAGGCCCTTGTACTCGTCGACTATCTTCAGGTCCACGGTGTAGTAGACCACGTCGTCGACCAGCTTGGCCGCCGGGCGGATGGCCTGCACCTCGGCCTTGAACCTGCGCTCGGGGAATGCCTCGACGCCGAAGAAGGCGGCCTGGCCCACCGCCACCTGGCCCACGTCGGTCTCGTCCACGTAGTCCTCGACCTGCAACCGGCCCAGGTCCACGATGTTCATGAAGGTGGGGGCGTTAAAGGAGGCGGCCACGGTCTCGCCCTCCTGGGTGGAGATGGTGGCCACCACCCCGGCGATGGGTGCGCGCACCGTGGCGAACTCCAGGTTGACCTGGGCCGTGACCAGGCGGGCCTTGGCGGAGGCCTCCTGGGAGGCAAGCACCTCCACCTGCTGCACAGCTTTGTCCAAGGAATCCTGGGATACCAGGTCCTCGGCCCGGAGCGCCCGTTGGCGGGCCGCGTCCACCTTGGCTTGCGCCAGCTTGACCCGCGCCTCGTTGAGTTCCGCCTCGGCCTGCTTGACCTTGGCCTCCAGGTCTGCGTGCTCGATCACCGCCACCACCTGGCCGGCCTTGACCTCCTCGCCGATGGCCACCATGAGCTTCTCCACCCGTCCGCTGACCCGGGTGCCCACCTTGACCTCAGCCCCCACCTGGGCCTTGACCGTGCCGGTGCTGGTGACCAGGCGCCTGACCTGGCCGCGCTGCACCTTGAACTCCTTGCCCTGGACCGTCTCCTCCTGGCCCTTGGGCGAAAGCCAGACCCAGAGCCCGGCGGCGGCCGCCGCCAGGAGCAGGGCCAGGGCCGAGATTTTCCATGCTTTGGCTTTGACCAAGACAGCTCCTCGCGGGGACCGGCGAGCCGGAGCCGGGTTAAGGTCAGTTGCCTGGCTGGGCTGGTGCGGGCGGTGGGGTCGGGGTTTCCACCCCGATGCCCTTGGTCAGACCGATCCAGATCGCCCCCAGGATGAGCAGGGCCAGGGCCAGGGCGCCCCAGGTTTGGCCCTTGCTGAGCCCGCCGACGACACCGAGGCCCACCCCGATAATGTAAAGGATGAGCAGGAAGATGACTAGGTTGAGCAGAACCACGGTCATGGGCGAGGGAATGATGTTGAGCAGGGAGAGTATCTGCACGCCCCAGCTGTAGCAGACCACGCGGATGGCCAGGTCGAAGGTCAGGGAGCTTTGGCGGAAGAGGAACTGGACCACGGCGTAGAGCAGGGCCGAGAGGGCCAGGGCCAGCACCAAGGAAGATACCATGGTGTAGACCAGGAAGTAGAGGGCCTTGCCCGGACCCTGACCCAGCACGAAGGCCGCACCGGCCAGGGAGGGCAGGAGCCTTGCCGCCAATACGAACAGGATGGGAGACGCCAGGCTGCCGGTCCTGGGCAACTGAGCGAAAAAGGCCCTGGGCGAGAGCGTGGCGGCCATGGCCACCTGGAAGAAGGTCTGCGGGCGTCGCCAGTTGAACTCCAAGGGCAGCTGGGCGTAATCCACGGTTTCCTCCAGGGGGCCGGCTGGGAAATGGGCGCTGTCAGGAACCGTAGGGCATGAGGGCCCCCCTGTCAAGCCGGGCCGGTGCAGGTAGCCCCGCCCCCCCGGCCGTGCTATCTTAGATACCGTAATCTGAGGGACAAACCTGGACTTGCCGGAGGCCCCTTGGTCCGTTTCTTTTCATCATCGGCATGCCTGGCGGCGGTGTTTTGGCTGCTCTTGGCGGCGGTTCCGGCCCGCGCCGAGCAGTTTCCCGCCGGCGAGCTGCTGCCCCTGGGCCCGCAGGCCGCGCCAAACGGTCCGCGTGCCCCGCTTCCCCCTTACGGCCATGATTTGCTGGGCAATCCCACGCCCTCCGGCGACCCCGAACTGCTTTCCTCGGAGATGATACGCGACGAAAACCGTTTCAAGCTGGAGCTTTTCACGCTCTCGCGGGAGACTCTTATCCCCCTGGCCTCGGCCCATCTGTATATCATCCACGAGGCCCGTGTGTCCCAGGTCAAGCGGGGCAAGGTGGAGGAACTGGCCCCGGAGGAAAGGCCTCCGCTACCCTGGAACATCAAGCATCTGCCGTCCGGGGTAAGCGGTCTGCCGTTGGAAATAAGCAGCCTGCCGTCAGGGATGAGCGGTCTGCCGCCGGACATAAACAGCCTGCCCGAAACCCTGCTGGAAATGGACAAGGTGCGGGGCCTATTGGAGAGCAAGCCCCTGCCGGGGGCCGCGGGGTGGCGCCCCTTGGGCTGGCTGCTGGAAGAAGACGGGCTGCTCTCCGGGCAAGCCTGGAGCTGGGAGAATTTCATGCCTCGCCTGCTCACCGTGGCGGGGCTGGTGCTGGGGGTGCTTTTGGCCGTGGAGGTGTTGCGCGTCCTGCTTACCATGGGCGCGCGCGCCGCGGGCGGCAAGGAGGACTAAAACCGGACCTCGTAATGGTCCGGGCGGGCCGGCCTGGTGGACGGCCCGCCCGGTGGCGAGGCTCAGTGGCAAGAGGCCCGGAGGCAGGCCGCTAGGCCGCGAAGTGGTCTTCCTTGGTGTAGGCATAGACCTTGCCGCACTTGTTGCAAAGGTAGTAGTTTTTCTTGTGCAGCACGGAGGCAAGCTGGTCCTCGGCAACCTGGTTAGCCTCGGGAGCCATCACCTGGGCGCCGCAATCCTCGGTCTTGCACTTGACGTAAATCTTGGACATACCTAACCCCCTGGTTGGCAGCGGAATTGGAAATTTGTGGGCCGTTCAGGTTTCGGCCAGGCCCCTATAGTCGGTATATTGCCCGTCGCTGTCAAGGCGAAAGTGCCTTCCGCTCGGCGGGCGGGGGGCCGGGCAGGGGGAAGGGGGCTCAAGCTTGACAAGCCAGTGGCGGGCGCATATGATACCGATCTTTATGGAACACAGGCGGGTTAGCCCTCCAGACGGGGCGGCCGGGCCGCCTCCGAGCCGCAAGAGAATCGTTGGGTAATGGCAGCCTTGAACGCCCAGGCCTCCCGGGGGGACGACCCCCTGGGCGCCTATGACTACCAACTCCCCGGCCATCTGGTGGCCCAGCGCCCGGCTGGGCGCCGGGTGCGCTCCCGTCTTCTGGTCCTGCCTCGTCAGGGCGGGGAGCTGGTTCACGCGCGGGTGACCGATCTGGTGGGCCTGCTCTCTCCCGGCGATCTACTGGTGCTCAACGACACCGAGGTGGTGCCGGCCCGTCTCTGGGCGCGCAAGCCCTCCGGAGGCAGGGTGGAGATGCTGCTCCTGGCCCCGGCCCACCCGCTGCGCGAGGAGCAGGGCGGCCAGGTGCATGAGGCGCTGCTGCGCTCCCACCGGCCGCTGGCCGAAGGTCAGGAGCTGATCCTGGAGGGCGAGCCGCCGCTGACCCTGCGGGTCTTGGAGCGCGGCGCCCGTGGGCGGGGCCTGGTCTGGCTACCCGGCCGGGCCTTGGATATTGCCCGCCAGCGCGGGCAGGTGCCCCTGCCGCCCTACATCAAGCGGCCGCAAGGCCCCACGGCCGAGGACCTGCGGCGCTACCAGACCGTGTATGCCGCCCGGGCCGGAGCGGTGGCCGCCCCCACGGCCGGGCTGCACTTCAGCCCCGAGTTGCTGGCCGCCCTGGCGAAACGAGGAGTGGAAACGGCGCGCCTGACCCTGCACGTGGGCTACGGAACCTTCGCCGAGCCCGCGCCAGAGGATCTCTTGGCCGGCCGCTTACACGCCGAATGGGTGGAGGTCCCCGATCAGACCAGCCGGGCCGTGGCCAGGGCCAAGGCGCGAGGGGGCAGGGTAGTGGCGGTGGGCACCACCAGCCTGCGGGCCCTGGAATGGCGGCCTGGGCCGGGGGGGGTGCCCAGGCCCGGGGCGGGCTGGTGCGATCTGCTCGTCGCCCCGGGGTTCAAGTTTCAGGTGGCCGACGGCATCCTGACCAACTTCCACCTGCCCCGCACCACGCTGCTCATGCTGGTGTCGGCCCTGGGAGGCAGGGAGCGGGTGCTGGCGGCCTACGCCGAGGCGGTTAAGATGAACTACCGCTTCTACAGCTTCGGCGACGCCATGCTGATTTTTTAGCCGGTGGGCCTGCTGGAGTTCAAGGAACTGGCCCGCTCGGGCCTGGCCCGGCGGGGTCGGCTGAAGACCCGGCGGGGCCCGGTCGAGACCCCGGCCTTTATGCCGGTGGGCACTCTGGCCACAGTCAAGTCGCTCCTGCCCGAGGAGGTGGCGGGGCTGGGGGCCGGGATGATCCTGGCCAACACCTACCACCTCATGCTGCGGCCGGGGACGGAGGTGGTGGCGGCCCTTGGCGGGTTGCACCGCTTCATGGGCTGGGAGGGCCCCATCCTCACCGACAGCGGCGGGTTCCAGGTCTTCAGCCTGGCCTCCCTGCGCAAGGTGGAGGAGGAGGGGGTGAGCTTCCGCTCCCACCTGGACGGAAGCCCGCTTGCCATGACCCCAGAGTCGGTGGTGGCGGCTCAGGAGAAGCTGGGCAGCGACGTGATGATGATGCTCGACGAATGCCCGCCGCCCGGCTCGACCCGGGATTACGTCGAGAAGTCGCTCGCCCGCGACGCCCGCTGGGCGGCGCGGGCGCGGGACGCCCGCGGGTCTGGGGGCGGCGCGCTCATGGGCATAGTCCAGGGCGGGGTCTATCCCGACCTGCGGCGTCTGAGCGCCGGGTTGTTATGCGAGTTGGATTTGGACGGCTACGCCCTGGGGGGGCTTAGCGTGGGAGAGCCCAAGGAAGCCATGATGCAGGTCATCGCCGATACGGTCCCGCTGCTGCCGGGTGACAAGGCCGTCTATCTGATGGGCGTGGGCGAGCCGGCGGACTTGGTGGCCTGCGCCGGGCTGGGCGTCGATCTCTTCGACTGCGTGCTGCCCACGCGCATGGCCCGCAACGGCACTTTGCTCACCAGGCATGGGCGCATGAACATACGCAACGCCCGCTTTGCTGCCGATTCCGCGCCTATTGATGAGGACTGCTCCTGTCCCACCTGCGCCCGCTACAGCCGGGCCTACCTGCGCCATTTGTTCATGGCCAGGGAGCTGTTGTCCTACCGCTTGAATACGGTGCACAACTTGCATTATATCTTGAACCTGATGGCCGAGCTGCGCGAGGCCATCTCCCAAGATCGCTATCCCGCCTTCGCCCATGAGGTCCTGGCCGCCCTGGCCCAGGGCCACCAGGGGCCAGGGGCGGAAAACTAGGGAGGAAACCATGCTAGATCTGTTGACGACGTCACTGGCCTGGGCCGAGGATGCTGGTGGCCAGGCCGCGCAGGGAGGGCTGGGCGGACTGCTCACCGGCCCCCTGCCCATGCTGGTGCTAATGTTCGCCATCTTCTACTTTCTGCTGATCAGGCCCCAACAGAAGAAGGCCAAGGCCCACAAGGATCTGCTGGCCAACCTGCACAAGGGTGACGAGGTCATCACCTCCGGCGGCGTTTACGGCAAGATCACCGGCCTGACCGACCAAGTGGTGGTCATCGAGGTTGCCCCCCAGGTGCGGATCAAGGTGGCGCGCGGTCACGTCGCGGGGCTGGCCGGCTCCGCCGAAGCCGCCGCTCCCCAAAAGAAATAGCCTGGACCAGCCGAGAGGCTGGCCGGGCCCGTCCCGCTCTCGCCGCCCCCACAAGGGCGGCGGCGAGAGTGGCGCATTCAAGCCAAGGAGTGCACCTTGTCTAGGAGCTTTACCATCAAGGCATTGAGCGTGGGGGCCATCATCGTGGTGTCCCTGCTCTTGCTGGCGCCCACCCTGAGCGAGAAGCTTCCCGCCTGGTGGCCCAGCTTCCTTTCGGAAAAAATCCGCATGGGACTGGACCTGCAGGGCGGCATGCACCTGGTGCTGGAGGTGGACGCCGACAAGGCGGTGGCCTCCAGCATCGAGCGCGCCAGCCAGGACTTGGTGCGCAAGATGCGCGAGGATAAGGAGAAGCTGCCGTCCTCCAAGCCCGAGGTGGACGCCGCTGGGCGCATCACCTTGAACCTCATGGCCGAAAACGAAAAGGCCAGGTTCGAGGACCTGGTGCAGAAGGCCATGCCCGACTTCGTGATGGAACCGGCCCGCACCCTGCCCAATGGCCAAGTGGCGGTGGCGCTCAAGCTGCATGACAAGGCCGCCCAGCACATACGTGAACAGGCCATCAGCCAGGCCCTGGAGACCATCCGCAACCGCGTCGATCAGTTCGGCGTGGCCGAGCCGGAGATCGTGCCCCAGGCCGGCGGACGCATACTGGTGCAACTGCCGGGCGTAAAGGACACCCAGCGCGCCATCGCCGTCATAGGCAAGACCGCCCAACTGGAGTTCAAGATGGTCGACGACACCGTCGACCCCCGCTCGGCCAGCAAGGCGGCGCTGCCCCCGGGCAGCGAGCTCAACTACATCTATACGCGTGATCGTTCCACCGGGCGGGCCAGCAAGGAGCCGATCGTCATCCGCTCGCGGGCCAGCATGACCGGCGAGACCATCGCCGACGCCCGGGTGCATCTGGATTCCCAGAACGGCGAGCCCTACGTTTCGGTGGCCTTCAACGATATCGGCAAGCGCCAGTTCTCCGACCTGACCACCCGCAACGTCAAGAAGCGCCTGGCCATAGTGCTCGACGACAAGGTGCAGTCGGCTCCGGTCATTCAGGAGCCCATCACCGGCGGCGAGGCCCGCATCAGCGGGGACTTCACCATGGAGGAGGCCCGCGACTTGGCCGTGGTGCTACGCTCCGGCGCGCTGCCGGCCCCGGTCAAGATGCTGGAAGAGCGCACCGTGGGCCCCAGCCTGGGACGCGACTCCATCAACCAGGGCCTGATGGCCGCGCTGGTGGGCGGGCTGGCGGTCTTCCTCTTCATGCTGGTCTACTACCGGCTTTCGGGTTTGGCCGCCGACGTGGCGGTGGTCCTGAACGTGGTCATCATCATGGCCGTCATGGTGCTCATGCAGGCCACCCTGACCCTGCCCGGCATCGCCGGCATCATCCTGACCATAGGCATGGCCGTGGATGCCAACGTGCTGATCAATGAGCGCATACGCGAGGAACTGAGGTTGGGCAAGAGCACCTCGGCGGCGGTCGAGGCCGGCTACGCCCGAGCTACGGTCACCATCTTCGATGCCAACCTGACCACGGTCATCGCCGCCCTGGTGCTCTATCAGTTCGGCACCGGCCCCATCAAGGGCTTCGCGGTGACGCTGACCATCGGCCTGGCCAGCTCCATGTTCACGGCCATCGTGGTCACCCGTTTGATATTCGACTACGTCTTGACCAAGTACCGGCCCAAGACCTTGAGCATCTAAATCTGGAGCCCCTGAGCCAGGCCCCGTTGGCCGCAACCTTGGCGAGAGCGCGGAGCTGAAATGCTGCAACTGATCAAGCCTGACATACACATTGATTTCATGAGCAAGAAAAAGCTGCTCATGACCCTGTCGGCCATCCTCTTGGTGGTGGCCCTAATCCCCGTTGCCCTGCGCGGCGGGTTCAACTACGGCATCGACTTCGCCGGCGGAGTGCTGGTGCAGGTCAAGTTCGCCAAACCCACCGAGCCTGGGGCCATCAAACACGCCCTGAAGCCCATGGGGATGGATGACTCCCTGGTCCAGGCCTTCGGCAAGGCCCAAGACAACGAGTTCCTCATCCGTTCCCAGAATCCCGACCTGTCCCTCGAGGGCCTGGGCGACAAGATAGGCCAGGCTCTCAAGGCCGTATACGGCGAGGAAGGCTTCGAGGTGCGCCGGGTCGAAACCGTGGGGCCCAAGGTGGGCAAGGACCTGCGGCAGAAGGCGCTCATGGCCATCTTTTTCTCGCTTCTGCTGATGGCCGTCTACATTTCCGGGCGCTTCGAGGCCAAGTGGGTGCTAGCGGGCGTCATGGCTGCGGTCCTGGCCGGAGTGTCCCTGGTCGAATACTGGCTCCTGGCCGAGGTGATGCACTTGGGAGAATCATTGGTCATGGTGATGCTCATCATCACCTGCCTCTTGGTCACGGTGTTGGCCTGCTGGTTCTTGAGGCTGCGCTACGCCATGGGCGCGGTGGTATCGCTGACCCATGACGTGCTCATAACCGTGGGCATCTACACCGCGCTGGGGCGGGAGTTCAACCTCTCCACCGTGGCGGCGGTGCTGACCATCATCGGTTACTCCATCAACGACACCATCATCGTCTACGACCGTATCCGCGAAAATCTCGGCAAGGGTCTGAAGAAGGATATGGAGAGCACCATCAACGATTCGGTCAACCAGACGCTTTCGCGCACCATCCTCACGGTGGGCACGGTGATTCTGGTGCTCATCAGCCTTTACGCCTTGGGGGGCAGCGTCATCGAGGACTTCGCCCTGACGCTTTTGATCGGCACCGCGGTGGGCACCTACTCCTCGATCTATGTGGCCAGCCCCATGCTGGTTTACATCCCCACCGGCGCGGCTGCCGTGGTCCTGCCCAGTCTGGGCAAGGCCAAGCCCGCTCCGGCCAGGCAGGCCCCCCGGCCGGCGGCCAAGCCAGCTCCCCGGGCGGAGAAGGCCGAGCCGGAATCCGAGGACGATGAACCCGAACGTCGCCCGGCCCGGCCCGCTCAGCCGGCGGCCAAGAAAACTAGGACCAAGCGGGTGGCCGGCGGCAAGCGCAAGCGCCGCTAGGCTCGAAGACCCCGGACCCTGCCCGCGGCCGGGGCCGCAATTGGGCCTTGCCAAGGTGCCTCGGCCGCGGGTAAGTTCAAGGCCATGGGTCGCATAATTACTATCGCCAACCAGAAGGGCGGTGTGGGCAAGACCACCACCGCCGTGAATCTGGCCGCCAGCTTGGCCGCCGCCGAGCAGGATACCCTCCTGGTCGACTGCGACCCCCAGGGCAACGCCACCAGCGGCCTGGGGGTGAAGCTCGCCCCGGGCGAGTCCAACCTGTACCATGTGCTCATCGGCCAGTGCGCGGCCGAGGATGCCCTGAGGCCCACCCAGCTTAGCCATCTGAAGATCATCGGCTCGGACGTCAACCTCTTCGGGGCCGAGGTGGAATTGGCCGCCGCTCACGGGCGGGAGAACCTGCTGGCGGTCGCCCTTAGGCCCCTGTCCGAGCGCTTCCGCTACGTGCTGCTGGACTGCCCGCCCTCGTTGGGCCTCCTGACCCTGAACGCGCTGACCGCCTGCGACGGGGTGATCATCCCCATGCAGTGCGAGTATTACGCCCTGGAGGGCCTCACTCAGCTTCTGCACACCGTGGCCCGGGTGCGGCGCACCTTGAACCCCAGCCTGGCTTTGGATGGAATAGTGCTGACCATGTTCGACAGCCGCAACAATCTGAGCCGGCAGGTGGCCGAGGACGTGCGGGGCCATTTCCGCAACCTGGTGTACAAGGCCGTGGTGCCGCGCAACGTGCGCCTTTCCGAAGCGCCCAGCCATGGCCAGCCGGCCCTGCTCTATGACGCCAAGAGCATCGGGGCCCAACGCTATCTGGAGCTGGCCCAGGAGGTCATGAACGCTCGCGGCGGGGACGCCGACGCGGGGTTGGCGGCATGAGCGAGGCTCCGGAGAAGAGACCGGCCCTGCGCAAGAAGCCGCAGGCCCTGGGCCGCGGACTGGCGGCGCTCCTGGGCGACGACCACCTGGTGGCCGGCCAACCCACCACCGACCCCCGCCCCGGCGACAAGGTGGTCGATTTGCCCCTGGAGCGGGTGGAGCCCAACCCCTTCCAGCCCCGCCGGGTCTACGACCAGACGGCCCTGGAGACCCTGGCCGACTCCATCGCCCAGCACGGGGTGATCCAGCCCCTGGTGGTGCGGCCGGTGGAGGGCGGTTACCAGCTCATCGCCGGCGAACGCCGTCTGCGCGCCAGCCAGCTGGCGGGGCTCACCTCGGTGCCGGTGGTGGTGCGCCAGGCCACCAACGAGCAGGCCCTGCTTCTGGCCCTGCTGGAGAATCTCCAACGCGAGGACCTTAACCCCCTGGAAGAGGCGCGCGCCTTCCAGAGGCTGGGCGAGGAGTTCTCACTTAGCCAGGACGACATCGCCGCCGGGGTGGGCAAGGACCGCTCCACCGTGGCCAACACCCTGCGGCTGCTCAAGCTGCCCCAAATGATTCAGGACGACCTGGAGACGGGCAGGCTCAGCGCCGGCCACGGCCGGGCGCTCCTGGCCTTGGGCAGCGAGCCGCTCATGCGCAAGGGTCGCGACCATATCCTTAAAAAATCCTTGAGCGTGCGCGCCACCGAGCGCCTGGTCAAGGAACTCCTGCGCCAGCCCAAGCCAATCAAGCCCGTCACCCAGAGCGCGGCCTACGTGGCCAGCCTGGCCGAGGAGATGCAGCGGAAGGTGGGCACCAAGGTCGAGATCAAGCGCCGGGGCAAGAAGGGCCAGATCGTGCTGCATTTCTTCTCCGACGAGGATCTGGAGCGGTTGCTGGCGTTTCTGCGCTGATCCTTCCCATGCATCTCGTGATCGACGGCTACAACCTCATCCATCAGAGCCCGGAGCTTTTTGCGGCCCACGACAGGGGCGGGGGGCGCGAGGCCTTGGCCGCCGCGCTCAAGCTGTATCGCCAGAAACGCGGCCACCGGTTCACCGTGGTCTTCGACGGCGGGCCGGAGGGTGGCCCCAGCCGCGCCACCCTTTCCGGGGTGCCGGTGATCTACTCCGGGGCAGAGGTCTCCGCTGATCAGGTAATCGTGGAGCTGGCCCGCCAGGCCGGGGAAGGGCTAACGGTCATCACCGACGACCGTCAGTTGGGAGAATACTGCCGCCAGAGGGGAGCCGAGGTCATCCCTGCCCGGACCTTCGCCGCGCGCTTGATGGAGACGGCCCAGGGCGGCAAGGGCGGCGGCGAGGAGGAGGGCGAGGGGTGGGACTTCAGCACCCGCAAGAAGGGCCCTTCGCGGCGCGAACCCAAGGCGAGAAGGCGCCAGGCGCGGCGTTTGGAGAAGCTTTAGCGGAAGCCGGGCTCCTGTCCCGCGCGCAGGCGGGCGATGTTGTCACGGTGGCGCACCGCCACCAGCACGGCCATCGCGAGGGCCAGGGCGGTCAGGGGTGCGGGAGCGCGCAGCGCCAGCAGCGCCAGGGGGGCGGCGGCGCAGCCGGCCAGGGAGCCCACGGCCATGCGTCCGGTGCCCCAGGCCAGGCCCGCGATGATCCCCAGGGCGATCAGGCCGGCCCAGGGCGAGGCGGCCAGCAGCACCCCCAGGGCGGTGGCCACGCCCTTGCCGCCCTTGAAACGCAGATAGACGGGATAGCAGTGGCCCAGGAAGGCGGCCAGGCCCACCGCCGCCGCGCCCCAGGAGGGATCGAACCAGCCCAAGGCCAGCGCCATGGGCAGCCAGCCCTTGGCCGCGTCCAGGAGAAGGGTGACCGCCCCGGCGGTCTTGCCGGCCAGGCGGGTGACGTTGGTGGCCCCGATATTGCCCGAGCCGCCGCTGCGCGGATCGGGCCCGCCCATCAGGCGGGCCGTCAGCAGCCCGAAGGGCACCGACCCCAGGAGATATGACGCTATCACCAGTCCCGCTTCAGCTATTGACACCTGTTCCCCCTTGCCGGCCGCTTTCTGCTCATGTTAATACCCTTGCACGAGGGAGCGCACAAGTCCTGTTTTGATTTCACCGGCCATTTTCCCCAGGCTTGATCGGCCGTGGAGGGCGGTGTATGCTCCAAGAAAACAGGGAGGCAACGTGCGCGTCTGCGTAATAGATGGACAAGGCGGTGGCATCGGCAGCGTGGTGATCCGGCGCCTGAAGGAGGAGTTTGGCGAAGACGTGGAGGTGCTGGCCCTGGGCACCAACGCCATTGCCACCGCCCAGATGATGAAGGCTCACGCCAACCGCGGGGCCACCGGCGAGAACGCCATCATCTGGAGCATCCGCGAGGCCGACGTCATCATCGGGCCCATCGGCATCGTGTTGGCCCAGGCCATGATGGGTGAGGTCACTCCGGCCATGGCCGCGGCGGTGGCTTGCTCGTCGGCGCGCAAGTTCCTGCTGCCGCTGACCCAGGAAAACGTCGAGGTGGTGGGCGTGGCCCGCGAACCTCTGCCCCATCTGGTGGACGAGATCGTCAAGGTACGGCTCAAGGAGATGTTGGAGCATGTGTGAAGCCACGGCATACCTGATGAGGAAAAACGGCGATGAGGAGCTGCTCTTGGCCGACGTGGACCTGATTGAGCCCCAGGAGGGGGGGCAGATGCGCCTGGTCTCGATCTACGGCGAGCAGAAGGTCCTGAAGGCCAAGATCAAGTCCATGTCCCTGGTTAACCATCGGGTGGTGCTGGCCGAGCAATAGGCCGCCCTCCCGTTTGGCATAAACCCGAGCAGGCGAGGAGACCAATGGCCGATTCCGCCGTCATCGACCGCGTGGTGAAGTCCCTGCACTGGCTGGGACACGACGCCTTCCGCCTTGATAGCTCCGTCGGTCCCATCTACTTCGACCCCTTCCAGATCAAGCCGGGGCCCAAGGCGGCCATAATTTTCGCCAGCCACGACCACTTCGACCACTGCGTACCCGAGGATGTGGCCAAGGTGCTGGGGCCGGATACAGTCATCATCACCGAGGCCCTCTGCGCGGCCAAGCTGGGCGGCCGGGCCCGGGTGATGAAGCCCGGCCAATCCCTGGAGGTGATGGGTGTGGCGGTCAAGGCGGTGCGCGCCTATAACACCGACAAGCAGTTCCACCCAAAAGGCCACAACTGGCTTGGCTTTCTGGTCACGGTGGACGGCGTGACCATCTACCATGCCGGCGACACCGACCATACCCCGGAGATGTCCGAGTTGGGAAAGGTCGACATCGCCCTGCTGCCGGTCTCGGGCACCTATGTCATGACCCCCACCCAGGCGGCGGAGGCGGCCAAGGTCATCAGGCCCGGCATTGCCATTCCCATGCACTACGGGGCCATCGTGGGCGGCGATCCCGACGCCCAGAGCTTTGCCCAGACCCTAAAGGGCGTGGTGCCGGTCAAGATACTGCCCAAGGAATGAGCCCCCCTTGTCTGGGGAACTAGAGAGACTCCTGGCCGGCTCCAAGGGCCGGCCTTTTGACGTGCTCTGCCTGGGGCTCAACTCCCTGGACCACCTATGCCTGGTTCCGGGCTGGCCCGAGCGGGGCGGCAAGCTGCGCACGGAGAGGATGGAGGTCGGCGGCGGAGGCCAGGCGGCCACCGCCGCCTGCGCCCTGGCCCGGCTGGGGCACAGGGTGGCCTACGCCGGGGTCCGTGGCGACGACGCGGCCGGCTGGGAGGCGGAGCCGGCGCTGCGCTCCTGGGGAGTGGACCCGGCCGGCCTGGTCATCAAGCCCGGCACACGCAGCCAGCAGGCCTTCATCATGGTGGAACGGGACGGCGGCGAGCGGACCATAATCTGGTACCGTGATGAGGCCTGTCGCTTCGAGCCCGCCGACCTGGCCCCGGCGCTCGTCGCCAGCGCCCAGGTGCTGCACCTGGACGGCCACTTCCAGGAGGCCAGCCTGGAGGCCGCGCGCTTGGCCCGCCGGGCGGGGCTGGTGGTCAGCTTGGACGGCGAGCGGGTCCATCCCGGCAGCGAGGAGCTTGTCTCCCTCTGCCACCTGGTGCTGGGCTGCGAGGACTATCCCCAACGCCTCACCGGCGAGCAGGACCCCGAACGGGCGCTGAAGCGGCTGGCCGGCCTGGGTCCGCTCTGGGCTGGGCGCACACTGGGCGCGCGAGGCGCGGAGATGCTGGCCGGGGGCGAACTGCACCGCCAGGCCGGTTTCACCGTGGAGGCCCTGGACACCACCGGCGCGGGCGACGTCTTTCACGCCGGCCTGCTCCACGGCCTGCTCCTGGGTCAGGGGCCGGCCCCGGCCCTGGCCACGGCCTGCGCCGCCGCCGCGCTTTCGGTAACAGGCCTGGGCGGCCGTTCGGCCCTGCCCGACCGCGGGCAGGTGGCCCGCCTCGCCGGCCGGGGGACCCCGTGACCTGGTTCTGGCTGGCCCTGGCCGCAGCCCTCGGCCTGGCCACCGCCGACCTGGTCACCAAGCGCTATTTCAGCGATCTCGACCTGGCCGAGATAGTCCTGGCCCGCTTCGCCTGCGTGGCCCCGGTATGCGTGACGCTTCTGATAATCCTGCCCTGGCCGGCCCTGGACCACCGCTTCTATTTCACGGTGGGCATGGCCCTGCCGGCCGAGGTGACCGCCAGCTTCCTCTATCTGCGCGCCTTGCAGGCTTCCCCCCTGGCCCTGACCCAGCCCTTCCTCTCCTTCACCCCCCTGTTCACCCTCCTGCCCAGCCAAATGCTTTTGGGGGAGCTGCCCTCCTGGGCCGGGTATTTGGGCATGGGGCTGCTGGCGGCCGGGGCCTACGGGCTTAACCTGCACCGGGTCGGCGCGGGCTGGCGCGAGCCGCTGCTGGCCATCGGACGCGAGCAGGGCTCCTGGATGATGCTGGTGGTTAGCGTCATCTTCGGCTATACCTCGGTCCTGGGCCGCCAGGGGGCGCTTTTGTCGACCCCGCTGTTCATGGGGGCCTTGTACCCCCTGCCGGCCGGGGCCTGCGTCTATCTGGCGGTGGGGCTGGCGGGAAAGATGCGCTGGCGCTGGCTGCGCCGGCCCTGGCCCCTGGCGGCCTTGTCCGCCTGCATCGGGGTGGAGATTGTCTGTCACTTCCTGGCCATAAGCCAGGTGCAGACCGCCTACATGATCGCGGTCAAGCGCATGAGCCCGCTCTTCGCGGTGCTCTGGGGTGCCTGGCTTCTGGGTGAGGGACGCTTGGCCCAGCACCTTCTGGCCAGCGCCGTCCTGGTCGCCGGGGCGGTGGTGGTGGCGCTCTGGGGCTAGCCGTTGTCGTCCAGGATCTTGCCCAGCTTCTGCATGGAGGCGTGGGAGCCCAGGGCGATGAGGGTGTCCCCGGTGGCGAGCATGGTCTCGGCCGGGGGGTTGAAGAGCATGTGCCCGTCAACCTTCTTCACCCCCAGGATGATTACATCGAGTTTTTGGCGTATGCCCGAATCCCGCAGGGTGACGCCCACGAGGTTGGAGCCCCGCCCCACCACCAACTCTTCCATCTGCAGGGCCAAGTCCGTGCTGTGGAAGGTCAAGTCCACGAAATCGGCCACCGAGGGCCGGATCACGGTCTGGGCGATGCGGCGGGCGCCGATGTAGTAGGGGGAGACCACCTTGTCGGCTCCGGCCCTCTTGAGCTTGCGTTCGCTGCCCGGCTCGGTGGCCCGGGCGATGGTGAAGATGTCCGGCCGCATGCCCTTGGCGGTGAGCACGATGTAGACGTTATCGGCGTCGGAGCTGACCGTGGCCACCAGGCCCTTGGCCCTGTCTATGCCCGCGGCCAGGAGCGACTCCTCCTCGGTGGCCGAGCCCAGCACGTAATAGAGGCCTTCGGCCTCCAGCCGGCGGGTGATCTCCGGGTCGGCGTCGATGACGACCATGTCCAAGCCCCGCTCACGGAGCATATCCGCCACCAGAGAACCTATGCGGCCGTAACCGCAGATAAGGTAATGGTCCTTGAGGGACCTGATCTTGCGCTCCAAGGTTCGCCTCCCGAAAACTTGGCGGAGCTTGCCCTCCACCACCTCCTCGGCCAGCACGGTGAGGATGTAGAGCACCGAGCCCACCCCACCGGCGATCAGCAGCATGGTGAAGCTGCGTCCAGCCCGGCTCAAGGGGTGGACTTCCCCGAAGCCCACGGTGGTCACGGTTGTGATGGTCATGTAGAGGGAGTCGAAGAACGACCAGCCCTCAATAATGACGAAACCCAGGGTGCCGCCCAGCAGCACCAGGGTGAGAATCGCGATGCCCAGGGTCACGCGGTTGTTGCTGGGATCGTTCAAAAGCCGGTTCCGGCCCCGGTTTCTCTCCGAGTTTTCATCGCGCCGTGGTCGATGATGGCGCTGTTGGCTCCGAGCCCACCACCTCGGCGGTGAAGTGGGAGAGGTTGTCGGGCAGGTTGCCAAAGACGATCATGAATGGGATGTTGCCGCCCGGCCCGGCGGCGTACTTGGTCCCGTCGGGGCTGGCGGGCTGGCCCAGGCGAGCCTGTATCGCATCCAGCGAGAGCTGGCGCAGCTCGTCGGGGTTGAAGATGGGGCCGGCGTAGACCACGGCCTGGCGCACCACCGCTCCTTGCTCGTCGTTCAACTTGCCCCGGACCAGAATGCCGGAGCGGTTCTGCTGCTGCTGGTTTTCGACCAGGCCCTGGATAACGAAGATGCGCCCGGATTGCTGGTTGACCCGGAAGTAGCCTCGCACCTGGGCCAGGGCGAGTCCGGCGTTGTCGGGGGCCGTGGCCGTGGCGGCGGGCTGGGCCCCGCCGGCCTTGCCGAGCAGGGAGCCCACCGCGGGCAAGCCGCGGAAGCGCTCAACCAGGGCGGGGGCGATGTGCAGGCGATCCAAGGCCACCAGGGCTCCCAGCATGAGCACCGGCAGGAGCACCAGGATGGCCAGCAGCCAGAAGATGACCTTGAATCCCTTGCCGCGCCCGCCGCCCTTGGCGCCCGCGGGCGCCTTGTCCACGTCCAGGCCGAAGTCCACGTCGCCTGGAGGGCCCCCGGGGGGCAGGTTGTCCAGGTCCAATACCTCCTCATCCTCCATGGCGGGCGGCTTGCCGCCCGGCGGCATGACCTGGAATACCTCCTGACACTTGCTGCAACGCACCCAGGCGCCTTCGGCGGGAATCTTGGTCTCGTCGAGGTTGAACTTGGTGTCACATTGTTGGCATTGGACGATCATTGAGCAGCACCAGCCGGGCTAGCGTTCAGGGTTCAAACCTTGACCTCATAGACTCCGGGCAGACAACGGTAGCACTCGTTGAAATCCAGTCCATAGCCCACCAGGAACCCCTGGGGCACATGGAAGCCCACATAGTCTATGTCCAGGGCCACCTCGCGCCTTTCGGGCTTGTCGATGAAGGCGCAGACCTTCACTTGACGGCAGCCCAGCTCCTTGAGGTGGCCGATCAGCCAGCTAAGGGTGCGGCCGGTGTCGGCGATGTCCTCCACCACCACCACGGTGCGTCCGGTCAGATCCAGTTCCGGCGGCTTGCTCATGGTGATGGTGCCCGAGGATATGCTGGATGAGCCGTAGGAGGCCAGACGCACGAAGTCCACCTGGGCCGGCACGGTCATGTGGCGGGCCAGGTCGCTAAGGAAGACGAAGGCTCCCTTGAGCACGCCCAGGAGCACCGGCTCATCGCCCAGGTCGGCCGATATTTCCTCGGCCAGTTCCTTGACCCGGGCCTGAATACGCTCCGGCGAGAGCAGCAGGACCATCTCCAGGTCCTTGGTGGGTATGGTCATGGTTTCCTTCCGGACGGCCCGCCTAAGGGGAACTGGCCGGCTATCACATTTCAATTACAGACCAAAATAGAACAGGTCGGGTATCTTGTCAAACACATTGTCCCCCGCCCTCCACCCCTGCCCCCCCAAAAGGGCGAGGCCCCATCCCCGGGGGCGGGGATAGGGCCTCGCGGCGGTGATTGGATCAGACCTTGCGGCGGAAGAGGTTTTTGAGGCCGATGAAGCCCATCTTGCGGCGCAGGATGCCCAACTGGTCCTGCAGGGGTATCTTGCGCGGGCAGACGTCCTCGCAGGCCAAAAGGCCCATGCAGCCGAAGATGCCCTGGTCGGTGCCCACCACCTCGAAGTAGTCGGCGTCGGAGCGTTTGTCGCGCGGGTCCATGACGAAACGGGCTACCCGGTTCAAGGCGAAGGCCCCCACGAAGTCGGCGCGCATGTTGGCCGTGCCGCAGCTGGCCACGCAGCAGCCGCACTCGATGCAGCGCTCCAGCTCGAAGATGGAGTTGGCCAGGTCGTTTTCCATGCGTTCTTCCAGGGCCTCGGGGTCGAACTCCTGGTCGGTGTGGATCCAGGACTCGATCTTCTCGTTGGTGGCCCTGAACCAGGTGCCGGTGTCCACCGCCAGGTCACCCACCAGCTTGAAGACCGGCAGGGGCATCAGAGTGATCTCGCCGGGGAGATCGGAGGTGAGCGTACGGCAGGCCAGCCCGGGCCGGCCGTTGATGACCATGCCGCAGGAGCCGCAGATGGCCATGCGGCAGGCGAAATCGAAGTTCAGCGAGGAGTCCTGCTCCTCCCTGAGACGGTTCAAGGCGATGAAGAGCGTCAGGCTGGGGGTTTCGTCCAGCCAGAAGGAGTCGGTGTGGGGGACCGAATTGGGGTCCTGGGGATTGTAGCGGAATATATTGAATTTAAGCTGTCTGCTCATGCCACACCTCACTCGTTCATTTCTTCGCGGCAGATTATTTCGCACTTGCCGTAGCCGCGGTCGCCCGGAGGCAGGTGGAAGACCGGGGATGCCGGTTCATATTCCAGGGTCGGCAGATCGGCGTCCGGGTTTCGCCAGTAGGCCAGGGTGCGGGTGAGCCAGTCGCGGTCGTTGCGCGCGGTGTAGTCCTCGCGGGCGTGGGCGCCGCGGCTCTCGGTGCGCATCAGCGCTCCGTAGGCCACGCAGATGGCCATGCGCACCATGCCCGAAATCTTGATGGCCATGGCCAGCTCGGGGCTGGAGCCCACCCCCGAGGAGCGCAGGCCGACCTTCTTGGAGCGGACCAGAAGCTCGCGCAGGTTGTCCACCGCCTTCTGCAGGTCGGTCCCGTTCCGGAAGATGCCCACGTTGTCCATCATTTCCTTCTGCATGGCGTTGCGAACATCGTAGACGTTCTCCTTGCCGTCGGCCCCGCTGACGATGCGCTTGATGCGCTCCTCGTCCCTGGCCACGGCCTGGCGGGCCAGGTCGGTGCGCAGGGTGGTCTCGGCTCCCTTGAGGTAATCGGCCACCGCCCGGCCGATATGGCGGCCGGCCACGATGGTCTCGGCCAGGGAGTTGCCACCCAGGCGGTTGAAGCCGTGCATGTCCCAGCAGCAGGACTCGCCGGCGGAGAACAGGCCCTCGAGGCCGTAGGCGTAGCCGTCCTTGTTGGTGCGCACCCCGCCCATGGAGTAGTGGTGGCAGGGCCGCACGGGGATGAGCTGGGTGATGGGGTCCACGCCGAGGAAGTGGATGCAGGTGTCATACACCTCGCGCAGGCGGGTGGTGATGTGCTTCTCGCCCAGGTGGCGGATGTCCAGCCAGAGATGCGGGCCGTAGGGGCTGGGCACGCCGTGCCCCTCGCGGATGTGGTGCATCATCCAGCGGGAAACCACGTCGCGGCTGGCCAGTTCGGCCTTCTCCGGCTCATAGATGTGCATGAAGCGCTCCTGGTTCACGTCCAGGAGCGTGCCTCCGTCGCCGCGGCAGCCCTCGGTGACCAGGATGTTGGTGGGCACGATGCCCGTGGGGTGGAACTGCACCGCCTCGGGGTTGCCGAAGGGCACCAGGCCGGTGTCCAAGGCCACGATGTGGCCGCCTCCCTCGTTGATGACGGTGTTGGTGGTCTCGCTGTAGAGCTTGCCGTAGCCGCCTGTGGCGATGAGAGTGGCCTTGGACAGGTAGACCCTGAGCTTTCCGGTCTTCAGGCAGCGGGCCACGCAGCCGACGCAGCGGTCGCCGTCGTGGATGAGGCTGACCGCCTCTATCCGGTCGTGGACGGTGATGCCCAGTTGGGTGACCTTGTTGTCCAGGGTGTAGAGCAGGGTGTGTCCGGTGCCGTCGGCGGTGTAGCAGGTCCTCCATTTGGCCGTGCCGCCGAAGGCGCGGGCGGTTATCAGACCGTGCTTTTCGGCCTTGTCCTCGACCTCGAAGCAGACCCCGCCCTTGAAGCACATGGACTTTCCGGCCTCGACCCGGTTCCAGGGCATGCCCCAGTGGGAGGCCTCGCGCACGGCGATGGGGGCGGTGTCGGCGAATATGCGGGCCACTTCCTGGTCGCAGCCCCAGTCCGATCCCTTGACGGTGTCGGCGAAGTGCACGTCCGGGCTGTCGCCTTCGCCCATGGCGCAGTTGCCCAGAGCCGCCTGCATGCCGCCCTCGGCGGCGCAGGAGTGGGAGCGCCGGGGCGGGACCAGACTGAGCAGGATGGTTTTGAATCCGGCTGCGGCGGCCTCTATGGCCACACGCTCGCCGGCCAGGCCGGCCCCAATGCAGACCAGGTCGCTGTAGAAGGTTTCGTAAGCCACGTTGCGACCTCCTTAGATAGCCAGGGTGGCGAAGCGGATGATGGTTATCAGCCCGATCAGGATCATCACCGCGGTGAGGATGTTCTCGAAACGCTTGAACGGTTTGCGCTCGGCCCGCCTGATGAAGCCCCATTTGACCGCGATGCGGTAGAAGCCGATGCCCACGTGCAGCTCGATCATGGGCAGCAGGATCAGGTAGAAGACCATCCAGAACCCGCCCTGGATGCGCGCCGCGCTCTTCTGGGCGGTGATGGGCAGGTCGGTGAGCACCGTCCACATGTGCACCGAGCCCATGATAAGGATGATCATGGCGGTGACCGCCTGGATCACCCACAGCCAGGTGTCGGTGTGATGGAGCATCTTGGCGTGCCGCCAGATGGCCCCTTGCTCGCTGGTGGTGAAGGGAATCTTGCGCGCGGCCAGGACGAAGTGCAGCAGCATGGTGGCCCCGATCAAGGGCCCGCCCACCTGGGCCATGTAAGTGGCCTCGAAGAACCATGCTATGGCGTTCATAACCTTGACGCCCAGGTTGACGCTGGCCACCAGGATCATGTGGCTCCACATGAAGGCGATGAGCCCGGCACCGGTGAGCATCTGCAGCCAGTCCAGATAGGCGCTCACCCGGCTGGGGGGCTTGACGTAAATGGCGGTGTCTATGGTCGTCATGATCGCTCCTATGCCTTGAAGCCTGCCCGGGCAGGCGTTTGTCTAGCGTTGATAGGCTTGGCGGCCTTGCTGATAGAGGTCGCCGCCGTGCACGTCGTTGACCACGAACAGGGGCATGTCCTCGACCACCAGCCGGCGCACGGCCTCCGGCCCCAGCTCGGGGTAGGCGATGACCTCGGCCTGCTTGATGGAACGTGCCATGAGCGCCCCGGCCCCGCCGATGGCGGCCAGGTACACGGCCTTGTGCTCCCTCATGGCCTGCTTGACCTCCTCGCCCCGCTTGCCCTTGCCGATCATGGCCTTCAGGCCCTGGGCCATGAGGGTGGGGGCGTAGGCGTCCATGCGGTAGCTGGTGGTGGGGCCGGCCGCGCCGATGACCCGTCCCGGCGGGGCGGGCGAGGGGCCTACGTAGTAGATGACCGCGCCGGCCAGAGGGAAGGGCGGCTGCTCGCCTCGGGAAAGCGTTTCCACGATGCGCTTGTGGGCGGCGTCGCGGCCGGTGTAAATGGTGCCGGAAAGGAGGACCCGGTCGCCGGCCTTGAGCAGGCTGACCGCTTCGCTGGTGAGCGGCGGGGTGAGCCTAATCATCTCGCTCATAGTACCGCCTCCTTGTGCCGGGCGGCGTGGCACTGCACGTTGACCGCGCAGGGCAGGCTGGCGATGTGGCAGGGTTTGATGTCCACGAACACCCCCAGGCAGGTGGTGCGTCCGCCCAGACCGGCCGGGCCGATGCCCAGGTTGTTGACCAAGGTCAGGAGCTCCGATTCCAGGGCCGCGGCCTCGGGGTCGGGGTTCACGGAGCCCAGTTCCCGGAGCAGCGCGCGCTTGGCCCGGATGCCGGCCTCCTCGAAGGTGCCGCCCACGGCCACGCCCAGGATGATGGGAGGGCAGGGGTTGGGGCCGGCGGCCTCCACGGTCTCGATGACCCGGTCCTTGATGCCCGGCAGGCCCTGGGCTGGAGTGACCAGGAAGACCTTGGACATGTTCTCGCTGCCGCCGCCCTTGGGTACCAGCCAGAGGCGAACCTGGTTGCCGGGCACCACCCGCATGTGGATCACCGCCGGGGTGTTGTCGCCGGTGTTGGCGCGGGTGAAGGGGTGGCAGACGCTCTTGCGCAGGTAGGACTGCTCATAGCCCCGGCGCACGCCCTCGTTGATGGCCTCGGTCAGGTCTCCGCCCACCAGGTGCACGTCCTGGCCCAGGTCCAGAAAGACCACGGCCAGACCGCAGTCCTGGCAGATGGGCATGCTTTCAGCCTCGGCGATGTCGGCGTTTTCCAAAAGCCGGCTGATGACCTCGCGGCCCACGGGAGACTCCTCGGCGGCCAGGGCCTTGTTGAAGGCCGCGCGGACGTCGGCGGGCAGGAAAATATCGGCTTGGCCGCAAAGCCCGGCCACCGTGTCCCGCAGCTGGGACACGTCGATGGTTCGCAGGCTTGACAATTTGGGAAACCTCCCCCGGGCCGGGCGAAGAGGCGCGGGCCGGAATTAAGGTATGTGGGACCTACTATTATTGGTGGGCTGTCCGACTGTCAACCCCCGCCTGATCAGGCGCCTCCTAGAAACATTGTTACCCTTAAAATAGGATTGCATCCTGCACAAAAGTATATAATTCAGGTGGCTCACAACTGTCAACCCCTCGGCGGAGAAAAACGCGTAACAATGTTTTCGCTAGTTTTTCCCCGGTGGGGAGGGTGGGCCGGGCCGGGTGGGCCGGCTGCGGCCGTACCACCGGTGCAGGCGGGCGGGAGGGACTCCCAGGCCATAGCCCAGCACTATCGCCTGGTTGATCAGGGTGGTGCGCCAGAGGCCCCGGACCCGCCAACGACGGGCCGAGGTACGCACCGCCGCAGGCGCCAGGGCCAGGCGTCCCCGGTGGGCCAGGCGGCGGACCAGCTCAAAGTCCTCCATGATGGGAATTTCCGCGTAACCGCCCAAATTTTCAAACATAGACGCTCGGAGGCAGATCGCTTGGTCGCCGTAGGGCAGCTGGAGCCAGCGTGAACGCCAGGCCACCAGCCTTTCCAACAGGCGATAGGCGGGCCCCCCGGCGTCCAGCCCGAATTGGAAGGCCCCGGCCACTACCCCAGGTTGGTTCAGCATATCGCGCAGTTGGCCGTCCCAGCCTGAGGGAAGCAGGGTGTCGGCGTGCAGAAACAAAAGGTATTCGCCCCGCGCCAGGGCCGCGCCCAGATTCATCTGCCGCGCCCGTCCGGCAAAGCTCATAAGCGCCTTGACCCCCAGCGCGCGGGCCAGAGCGTAGGTGCGGTCCTGACTGCCCCCGTCCACCACGATGACCTCCACCCCCTGGCCGCGCAGGGCGCTCTCCACCACGTAGCCCAGGTTGGGCTCCTCATTCAGGGCGGGGATGATCACCGTTATCAGGCCGGTCACGCGCTCAAGGGCTGGGGGAGCGGGCGCATGGCCGAGTCCGGCCAGGTCCTCGGGCCGGTCCAGGTCGGACAGCCCGGGAATCAACGCGGGCTCCAGACCCGCCGTCTGGGCGGCCGCCAGGGTTTGGGCCAGCACCCGCGGCCCGCCCCAACTGATGCCGCTGAATATCTCCGGCGCTGGCCTGGTCAGGCCCACCAGATAGTAGCCGCCGTCCGTGGCAGGCCCCAACACCAAGTCGCGTTCATTTAAAGCCTCCAAGGCCCGGTTCAAATGCTGGTCGGTGAGGCCGGGGAGGTCGGTGCCCACCAGGATGACCCGGCTGGCCCCTTCCTGGAGCGCTTCGCCCAGCGCCCGCTCCATGCGTTGGCCCAGGTCGCCCGGCCCCTGGGGGCGCAAGAAGGGGCCCGGGCCCAGCCAAGCGCGCATTTCTTCCGGATTACCGCCGTCGTGGCGCACCTCGATCCCCAGCGGGCGCAAGAGGGCCAGCTTGAGCCCCCAGGCCAGCACGCCCTGGGCCAGGTGGCGGTGCAGCTCCGCCGCGCCTTTCGGGCCGAGGGCTGGGATCAGGCGGGTCTTGACCTGGCCGGGAACCGGTGGCCTGGTGAAGATGATCAGGCGCTCTGGTCGGGTCATGGTTCGTTCAGGAAGGGCATGGCGGTTCGCGTGTCCCCTCAACCGCGCCAGGCCAGCCAGCGTCCGATCCAGCGCTTCACGGCTGGGGTGAGGCGGGTGTGGTTGAAGGTATCGGCGGCCTTTTTGAAGACCTCGGCCTGGGTGGGGTAGGGGTGGATGACCTGGCCCACGGTCTTCAAGCCCAGCCCGGCCCGCATGGCCAGGGCTATCTCGCCGATCATCTCCCCGGCGTGGGCCGCGGCCAGGGTCGCGCCCAGGATCCTGTCCCCCCCTTTTTGCAGGTGCAGCTTGAGCAGGCCATCCTCCTCGGCGTCCAGCACCGCCCGGTCCAAGTCGTTGAACTCCACCCGGATGGTCTCCACGACAACGCCCTTTTTGTTGGCCTGATCGGGATAGAGCCCCACGTGGGCCACCTCGGGGTCGGTGTAGGTGCACCAGGGCACTTGCTGGGAGCTCCAGCGCGCGGTAGGGGCGAACAGGGCGTTCTGGATGACCAGGCGGGCGGCGGCATCGGCGGCGTGGGTGAACTTCTGGGCCAGGCAGACGTCGCCGGCGGCGAAGATGCGATGGTTGGTGGTGCGCAGATAGTCGTCCACCTTGACCCCCTGACGGCGGTCGTGGTCCACGCCCGCGGCCTCCAGGTCTAGGCCCGCCAGGTTGGGGTCGCGGCCGGCCCCGACCAGGATTTCGTCCACCTCCACGACTTCGGCTCGGCCTCCGGACTCCAAATGCAAGAGCTTGCCCAGGCGCTTGCCCCCCATGCCTCTTTCCACCAGGGTCACGTTGGTGTTTAGCCTGAGGTCCAGGCCGTCCCGGACCATGCTGCGGGCCACCAGCGCGGCGGTCTCGGGGTCCTCCCGGGTCATGATCTGGCCCGAGCGGCCGACCATGACCACCGCCGCGCCCAGGCGCTGGAAGGCCTGGGCCAGTTCGCAACCCAGGGGGCCGGTGCCCAACACGGCCAGGCGGCGGGGCAGCTCGTTCAGGTTGAATACATCGCGGTTGGTGAGGTAGCCCGTTTCCATGAGGCCCTTGAAGGGCAGCCCGCCCGGCGAGGAGCCGGTGGCGATCACCGCCCGGGAAAAGCGTAGCGCGCGCCCTTCGACCTCGACCGTCTCCGGCCCGCTGAAGCGCCCCTGGCCCAGAAAAAGGTCGATGCCCAAGCCCTTCAGGCGCTCGGCCGAATCGTGAGCGCTCAGGCGTGCGCGGGAGGAGCGCAACCGGGCCATGACCGCGGGGAAGTCGGCGCTGACGGCCTCGGCCCCGCGCAGGCCCAGTTGGGCGGCGCGCTTCAGCTCGGCCATGGCCCGGCCGGCGCGGATCAGGGCCTTGCTGGGCACGCAGCCCACATTCAGGCAGTCGCCGCCCAGGAGATCGCGCTCCACCAGCGCCACCTTGGCCCCCAGGCCCGCCGCGCCCACGGCCGCGACCAGGCCGGCGGTGCCGCCGCCGATCACCACCAGATGGTATCCCGGCGCGGGCTGGGGGTTGGTCCAACCCTCTGGACGGACCCGCGCCAAGAGACTCCGATTGTGTTCGTCCAGGGGCAGGGACGAGGCCCGGGGCGGGTCGGTAGAGGCGTCAGGCATGGGGGGCTCCGTTCTCCGGCGGTTTTGCCAGCGCCTGAACTCAGGCGGCGATGGCCCCTCCTCAGGTGAACCCCGCGCCGGCGGTGCAGGTGAAGCAGTGGTCACCCAGGGCGATGGGCTGGCCAAGGGGCGGGAGGCCTGTCATGTCATCGACGTGGATGCGCCGGCCGTTCATGGGCAGCCCGGCGGCCTGGTTGAAGTCGCAGTCGAAGAGATGCCCCCGCCAGTCCACGGATACCAGGCTGCGGCACATCAGGTCGGCTACGGCGCAGGGGTTGAACTGGGAGCTCAGGCGCTCCAGATAGCCGTCATAATTGCCGGAACTTCGCAACCAGCCCTCGAAGCGGCCCAGGGGCACGTTGGCGAAGCAGTAGAGGTGGTTAAAGCTCAGGTTCCAGCGCCGTTTCATCTCGGCCTGGTAGCGCTTCTCGGTGGCGGCCTGGGCCGGGGGGAGGAAGGCCCCGGTGGGGTTGGCCACCAGGTCCAGTTCCAGGCCGCTGCCTTGGCGGCCGTAGCCCAGGGCGTTCAAGCGCGCGAGGGCGTCCAGCGAGGCCGCGAAGACGCCCTCTCCGCGCAGGGCGTCGGCTTGGCCCGGGCTCAGGCTGGGGAAGGAGGCCACCACCGCCACCCCTTGGGCGGCCAGGAATTCCATAAGCTCCGGACCGCGCCGGCCCAAGGCGGTGAGGTTGGCGCGCAACATGACCCGTAGCCCGGGCCGGACCGCGCCGGCGATGAGCCGCTCCAGGTTTGGGTTCATCTCCGGGGCGCCGCCGGTGATGTCAAGGGTGGTGAAGCCGCCCCGCAGGGCGTAGGCCAGCACCGCCTCCACGGTGGCCAGGTCCATCAGCTCGCTACGGGCCGGGCCGGCCTCCAGGTGGCAGTGACGGCAGGCCTGGTTGCACCTAAGCCCCAAGTTGACCTGCAAGGTCTGGGTTGCGCCGCGCACCAAATCAAGCTGGTGAGCGCGCAGGGTCTGGGCGAAGGAGGGCACCGCGCGTCTCGCCTATATTGATACCTTCTCGGCCTGACGGCGCATCTGCATGCCATGTACCAAGGAGGCCCCGCCCCGGATGGCGCAGGCCACGTGCACTGCCTCGACCATCTCGCCCCGGGAGCAGCCCTGCTCCAAGCTGGCCTTGGTATAGGCCTCTATGCAATAGGGGCACTGCACGGTGTGGGCCACGGCCAGGGCTATCAGGGATTTCTCCCGCGCGCTCAGTTCGCCCTCGGCGAACACGGCCTGGTAATAGTCAAAGAACTTTCCGGCCAATTGGGGTGCGTCCTCGCCGATCCGGGCGAATTGCTGCAGGTCGCTGGGGTCGTAGTAGTTGTCCATGGGCGTCTCCGGGGGGTCGGTGGTGGTCTGCAACGATATACTATTCTTGGCCAACGGCTTTGGCAACCTTGGGCGGCCTTGACCGCCGGGGGCTTGACGAGGCTTGTAAGGTGCGGGTTAATGGCTTCATACTAGTAACGTCGCCTGGTTTGAACCCGGTAAGAATCCAGGCAATATCAACCAGCCGGCAAGGAAGACAGCGCAATGCCCCGCGATATATCGCCAGCCGCGCCGCGCAAAATCGCCACCGGAGTGCATATGGTCGGCGGCCCCGACTTGAGCGACCCCCGGGATTGCCTGAGCTACCTGGTGGCCGGCAGCCAGGCCCAGGTGCTCATAGACTGCGGGGCCGGCCCCAGCGCTCGGCGGATACTGGACATGGTCAGCGGCCTGCTCGACCAGCCCTTGTCCCATCTGCTTCTGACCCACGCCCACATCGACCACATTGGCGGGGCGGCTGAGATCCAGCGGCTCACCGGCTGCAAGGTGCTTATCCATGGGTTGGACGCCCCCGTCCTGACCAGCGGAGACCCCCTGCGTAGCGCGGCAAGCTGGTATGGCCTGCGGTTGGAGACGGTTCAGCCGGACGCCCTGCTCACGGATGACGATATTTTGCAAGTACGGGAGGATGTGGCCCTCCGGATCGTGCACACCCCGGGGCACACCCCGGGCTCGGTCTGCGCCTGGTGCGAGGTTGATGGCCACAAGATATTGTTTGGCCAGGATATTCACGGCCCGTTCTCCCCCGCCTTCGGCTCGGATCTGGGCCAATGGCGGTCCAGCATGCAGCGCCTGCTGGACCTGGAGGCCGACGTTTTGGCCGAGGGCCATCACGGAGTCTTCCGCCCGGCAGCCGAGGTGGCGCATTTCATCAGGCAACAGTTGTCAGCCCATGTCTGATTACGGCTCGCGAACCGCGTCCGTCACTTGCGTCGAGGGGGCGCGGCCGGGCGGCCCAAGCCGGAAAAGTCATTCAAAACACTTGCCAGGCCCGGTGGGGGGGGGTATATTTCGGCCTCTAGCGAATGCCACGCCCCGGGGCTTGCCGGGGATGAAAATAGGCAGGAGGTGATTCCATGAGCCAGGTCTGCGAAATCTGCGGCAAGCGGCCCCAGGTGGGCTGCAACGTCAGCCATGCCCACAACAAGACCAAGCGGCGCTTCAACCCCAATCTTCAGAGTGTGCGCGCCCTGGAGAACGGCCGCGTGCGCCGGGTGCGGATTTGCACCTCTTGCCTGCGCTCGGGCAAGATCGTCAAGCCCGCCTAGGCTATTTTTCCGCCGCATACGCCGGGAGGGTCCCAGGCCCTCCCGGTTCGCTTTGCTGCCGCGCTGCCCCCCCGCCGCTCCTCGCTCTAAACCAGCCCCAGGCGCTTGGCGCTGTTGACGCCCTTGATGCGTTTCAAGTCGCCCAGCACCAGCTTGAGCTGTCCGGCGTCGTGAACCTGGATCAGGAAAGTGGCTATCCCCCGGTGGTTCTCGGTGGTATGCACCTCGGCCTCCAGGATGTTGATGCCTCGTTGCTTGAGCGCCCCGGCCAGGTCGGCCAGGATGCCCGAACGGTCGCCGCTCTCCACCTGTATCCGGACTGGGCGGAGGTGGTCCTCGGGCACGTCCCACTCCACCTCCACCCGGCGTTCGGGCTCCACCTGGGCGAGCTGGGGGCAGGAAGCAAGATGCACGCTGACCCCCCGGCCGCGCGAAATATATCCGCTGATGGGGTCTCCGGGCAGGGGGTTGCAGCACTTGGCGAAGCGCACCAGCACGTCGTCCACGCCACGGACCTTGATGCCGCCGCTGGGGCGCTTGCGGAAGCGGCTTAGGGAGCGCTCCAGGAAGCCGGGCTTCTTGGGTTCCTCCTCCGGGCGGGGAAGGACGCGGTTGATCACCAGGCGCGGCGAAACCTTGCCATAGGCCACCGCCGCCAGCAGCAGGTCCGCCTCCTTGAAGGAGAGCGCCGCGAGCACCGGCTCCAGCTTGCCCTCCTTGATGATCCCGTTCAAGGTCAAGCTGTGCTTCCTGAGTTCGCGGTCCATGAGCTCCCGGCCCAGGGCCACCGCCTTGGTGCGTTCGCTCTCGCGGATAAAGGAGGTGATCTTGGAGCGGGCCCGGCTGCTGGCCACGAAGCCCAGCCAATCCTTGCTGGGCCTGTGGTTGGCCTGGGTGAGAATCTCCACCTGGTCGCCGGTCGCCAGTTCGTGGCGCAAAGGCACCATGCGGCCGTTGACCTTGGCTCCCACACACTGGTGGCCCACCTCGGTATGGATGGAGTAGGCGAAGTCCACCGGAGTGGCCCCCCGGGGCAGCTCCTTGACCTCGCCCCCCGGGGTGAAGACGAATATCTCCTCGGGGTAGAGGTCCATGCGTAGGGACTGCATGAACTCCGAGGGATCCTCTAGGTCGCGCTGCCAGTCCAGAAGCCTTCTCAGCCAGGAGAAGCGCTTCTCTTCGGATTCGTCGCCCGCGCCCTGCTCCTTGTATTGCCAGTGGGCGGCGATGCCCTCCTCTGCGATGCGATGCATCTCCTCGGTGCGTATCTGCACCTCCATGCGCTGGCCCAGGGGGCCGACCACCGAGGTGTGCAGGGACTGGTACATGTTGGGCTTGGGCATGCCGATGTAGTCGCGGAAGCGGCCCGGGATGGGCTTCCAGGTGTTGTGGATCACCCCCAGGGCGTCGTAGCATTCCTTTACCGTGCCCACCACCACCCGGAAGGCGATGAGGTCGTAGAGCCCGTCGATGTCCACGCCCCGTCGTTGCGTCTTCTGGTAGATGCTGTAGAAGTGCTTGGGCCGCCCGTCCACCCGGCACTCGATGCCGTGCTCGGCCATGACCTTTTTGATCTGATCGCGCATCTCGGCGATGAATTTCTCGCGGTCGCCCTGGCGGGTGGCCACCCCGTCCTGAATCTGGCGGTAGAGCTGGGGGTCCAGGTAGTAGAGAGCCAAGTCCTCCAGCTCGGCCTGCCAGCGGCGGATGCCCAGGCGGTGGGCCATGGGGGCGTAGATGTCGAGCGTCTCGCGGGCCACCGCGCGCTGCTTCTCGGGCGGCATGAATCCCAGGGTGCGCATGTTGTGCAGGCGGTCGGCCAACTTGAGCAGCAGCACCCGGATGTCGCTGGCCATGGCCAGGATCATTTTGCGCAGGGATTCGGCCTGACGGGCGGTCTTGGTGGGGGCGGCCAGCAGGCTGATCTTGGTCACGCCGTCGACCAGGGCCGCCACTTCCGGGCCCAGAATCTTGCCCACCTCCTCCAGGGTGGCGGTGGTGTCCTCCACGGTGTCGTGCAGGAGAGCCGCGCAGATGCTGGCCACGTCCAGGTGCATCTCGGCCATGAGCGCGGCCACGGCCAGGGGGTGGCTGAGGTAGGGTTCGCCGGACTTGCGCAGTTGGCCGGAGTGCACCTTGGCCGAAAAGACGTAGGCCTTCATGATCGCGCCCACGTCGGCCTGGGGGTGATACTCCCTGACGGCGTCGATTATTTCGTTGATGCGCTGCACGGCGCGCCGGCTACCTCCCGCCCCGCGGCCTGGCGGCTAAAGACCCGCTATCCACTCCCCCGTGGTCATGACCTGGCTGAAGAGCATGGCCTGGGTGACAAGGATGGCCCGGTGCAGCTCCTCGGCCGTGACCTTGCCCGCCGCGTTGGCTATGTCCAGGGTTCCGGTGGCGTCGGAAAGAAACTCCACCTTGAACCCCAGGTGCATGGCCTGGCGGGATGTGGTGTCGCAGCACATCTGGGTCATGTAGCCGGCGATGGCCACGGCCTGCACGCCTTGGCCTCTCAGCCAGGCCTCGAGGTCGGTGTTGATGAAGCTGCCGGGCAGGTTCTTTTCGATGTAATGGGCGCGGGAGCGCGAGGCCACTTTCGGATGCAGCTCCCAGGCGGGACCGCCCTTGGCGAAGACCGGCGAACCCGCCTGGGGGGAACTGTGCTGCACCACCACCACCGGCACGCCCTTGGCTTGGGCGGCGTCCATGGCGGCCAGGATGTTGTCCAGGCTGCCGGCGGGGTGGCTCACCGGCAGCATGCCGGTGAAGTACTCGTTCTGCACGTCGATGACCAGCAACGCCCGTTTCATGACCGCCCCCAGTGTGCTAAATGAACTGCGCCCCGCCCTCCCGGGCCAGCCTGCGCACGTGCTCCACCGCCTCGGCCAGGGGCAGCATCTCCACCTGGCCGCCGTTGCGCAGCTTGAACTCCACCTTGCCCTCGGCCAGGCCCTTCTTGCCGACAACCAGCTTCAGGGGCGTGCCCATGAGGTCGCTATCCTTGAACTTGACCCCGGGCCGCAGGTCGCGGTCGTCCAGGAGGGCGTCAACGCCGGCCTCCCACAGCTCGTCGTGCAGGCGCTTGGCCGTCTCCCAGACCTCGCCGTCCACGGCCATGGGCAGCACCGCCACCGTGACCGGGGCGATGGCCAGGGGGAAGATGATGCCGTTTTCATCGTGGCCCTGCTCGATGGCCGCAGCCACGATGCGGCTTACTCCGATACCGTAGCAGCCCATGACGATGGGTTTGGCTTGCCCTTCCGCGTCCAGGTAGGTCGCGCCCAGGGCGTCGGAGTACTTGGTGCCCAGGCGGAAGACGTGGCCCACCTCGATGCCGCGGGCGAAGGAAATCTCGCCGCCGCAGCGGGGGCAGGGGTCGCCAAGGGCGGCGTTGCGCAAATCGGCCTGGCGGGCCTGGGGGAGGTCGCGCGTGATGTGCAGCCCGGTCAAATGGGTGTCCTTCTTGTTGGCGCCCACCACCAGCGCCGCCGAGAAGGCCAGCTCCTGGTCGGCGTAGACCGGCATGTTGAGCCCCAGGGGCCCGGAGAAGCCCACCGGCCCGCCGGTGGTCTCCACGATGGCCGCGGGCGAGGCCAGCACCAGCTCGGCCGCTCCGGTCATGTTCTTTAGCTTGACCTCGTTGACCTCGCGGTCGCCGCGCACCATGGCCGCCACCGGCTGGCCGTCGGCCAGGTAGATCATGGTCTTGGCGATGTCGGCTGGAGCAACCTTCAGGAAGGCCGCCACCTGCTCCACGGTGTGGGCCCCGGGCGTGGCCACCTCGGTCACCTGCGCCACCGGGGCGGGGGCTTGCCCCTGGCGCGGCGCGACCGGGGCCTTCTCCACGTTGGCGGCGAAGTCGCAGGAGCCGCAGCTGGCGATGTCGTCCTCGCCGGTTTCGGCCAGGACCATGAACTCGTGACTGAAGGAGCCGCCGATGGCCCCGGAGTCGGCCTCAACCACGGAGTAGCGCAGGCCCAGGCGGTCGAACACCGCCTTGTAGGCGGCGTACATGGTCCGGTAGCTGGTCGCGCTGGTTTCCTCGTCCACGTCGAAGGAGTAGGCGTCCTTCATCAGGAACTCGCGGGCGCGCATGACCCCGAAGCGGGGGCGTATCTCGTCGCGGAACTTGGTTTGTATCTGATACAGGTTCAGCGGCATGTCGCGGTAGGAGCGTATTTCGTGGCGCACCAGGTCGGTGATGACCTCCTCGTGGGTGGGGGCCAGGCAGAAGTCGTGGTCGTGCCGGTCCTTGAAGCGCAAGAGCTCGCGTCCGTAGTGCTCCCAGCGGCCCGACTCCTGCCAGAGGTCAGCCGGCTGCACCCCGGGCATCAAGAGCTCGCGCGCCCCGGCCCGGTCCATCTCGTTGCGCACGATGCGCTCGACCTTGCGCAAAACCCTAAGGCCCATGGGCAGCCAGGTGTAGATGCCAGCGGCCAGCTTGCGGATGAAGCCGGCGCGCAGCATGAGCTGGTGGGAGATCACCTCCGCCTCGGAGGGGGTTTCCTTCATGGTGGGGATGAGGGTCTGGCTGAATCTCATGGTCGGTCCTTACAAACAGGGTTCGGTTTTTGTCTCATTTATACTTCAAAACGTTAAAACTTGAGGGATTGACCATTGTGTACGCCTTATTGCTGAATTCTTCATCGTGTATTTTTGATAATATATTGTCATCGCATGGGTATAATCTATCTAGCTGGGATGAACCTGGCTTAAATATATGAAGATGATATACAGATTTAAAATTTGTTATTTCACTTGATAGCCGGCGTGTGATTATATTTTTAACTAGTTCTGGAAGGATGAACCTCCAATGGGTTACATATGTTAATAACACAATTGGTGTGTTTGAATGTGATGTATATTTATTAGACTTGCTAATGATGCATTCTATGCATTGCTCTGCAAACTTATCGGGATATACGCTAGCATTTTCTTCAATATATGGGCTAAGGTTTGCGTTTGAATCGTGATAGATAAGCTCCATCAACTCAAGGTATAACTGACCATTTTTATGCCATACTGTAAAATCAAAGGAGTCTTCGTGATTCCTCTCGATGCGTATAAAATTGTCAAAATGCTTAATAAAATATTCAACAATTAAGCCCTCGATATCGGCTTTGTTGTCGGGAAACTTCAGACAAAGCCAATGGGGGCCAGCTAATGAGTTATTAGCCGGGATTGCTAAAGGTTCCATCCTTCCCGTTGGTTTTTTGTGTGCACTCATATAAAGATCAATCATTGTTGATGAGAAAGAACGACTTAAATGGGTTAAGCTTGCCTTTTTGTTTTCATTAAAGCGTCCTGCGCCCGTTGCACCTCTTGCATGAGCGCGGCCAAAAGATCAGCCTCGGGCACCTTCTTCACGACCTGGCCCTTGGCGAATACCACCCCCTGGCCGCGGCCGCCGGCCACGCCCACGTCGGCGTGGGAGGCCTCGCCCGGCCCATTGACCACGCAGCCCATGATAGCCACGGTGAGCGGGGCCTGGATCAGGGCCAGCTCGCGCTCGGCCGCCTCCAGGAGCCCGATCAGGTCTATCTCGGTGCGGCCGCAGGTGGGGCAGGAGATTATCTCCACCCCCCGCCGCCTGAGCCCGCAGGCGCGCAGGATGTGCCAGGCCGCCTCCACCTCGCGCACCGGGTCGGCGGTCAGGCTCACCCGCATGGTGTCGCCGATGTCTTCGAGCAATAGCGCGCCGATGCCCACCGCGCTTTTCACCGTGCCGGCCATGAGCCCCCCGGCCTCGGTGATGCCCAGGTGCTGGGGGTAGCCGCTGACCTCGGCGAAGCGCCGGCAGGCGGCGATGGTGTCCAGCACGCTGGAGGACTTGAGGCTGACCTTGATCTCGTGGAAACCGCGCTGCTCCAAAAGCCGCACGTGGCCCAGGGCGGCCTGCACGATGGCCTCGGGGGTCGGCCCGCCGTGTTTTTGGAGCAGGTCCTTGGGCAGGCTGCCGGAGTTGGCTCCCACCCGGATGGGCGCCCCAAAGGCCTTGGCCGCGTCCACCACCCGGTCCATGGCCTTCTCGCCGTCGATGTTGCCGGGGTTGATGCGCAAGGAAGCCGCGCCGCGCTCCACCGCCGCCACGGCGAGAGAGGCGTCGAAGTGTATGTCGGCCACCACGGGCAGGGGGCTGGCCGCGGTTATGGGCTTGAAGGCCCGGGCCGCGTCCATGTCCGGCACCGCGCAGCGCACGATCTCGCAACCGGCGGCGGCCAAGCGCTCGATTTGGGCCAAGGTGGCCGCCGCGTCGCGGGTGTCGGTGTTGGTCATGGACTGCACCGCCACCGGAGCGCCGCCGCCTATGGGCACGGCCCCCAGGTTGATGCGTCTGGTTGTCAGGCGGGAAAAGGCCATGGCGCTCCCTGCGCTCCTGAAAGGTCCTTTTATCTTCTACCCTTGGGCTGATGGGCTGTCAACGCGCCAGTGGCGACGGGGAGGCGCTCAGGCGCATTTCCACCACTTTTATGCCATGGGCCAGGAGCAGGGCGGTGAGCACCCCCTGGCGGGGGCCGCCCAGGGGGTTTGCGCCCCGGGGGTCGTGGGCGCAGGAGGGGGAGCGGTCTTTGAGCCAGGCCTGGCCCACGCCGGCGGCCAGGGCCAGACCCAGGGCCTCCCGCGCCCCGGCGATGAAGGCCGCGCTGACGTCCCGCCCCATGGCGTCCAGCAGCCGGGCGCGGCCGGCCAGCACGTCCTCGCCCTCATGGCCTGGGCGGGCATCGGCGAAGCGGGCCGGGGGACGCGGGGTGGGCAGGTTGCCCAGCACCTCCGGGCATAGGGCCAGCACACGGGCCGGATCCAAGGCGGCGACGGCGGAGTGGGCGGGCAGGGCTCGGCCGTCGTAACGTGTGGTCAGGCCGGCCAGGCAGGCCGAGACCAGGATCAGGCTGGAGGTATGGGGTTCAAACAATCTCCACCGGCTCCTGGCCGGCCTCGCGGGGGGCGATCTCGCCCACGATGAAGGCCGGCTGGCCCATGCCGTCCAGGCGGTCGACTACCTCGTCGGCCTCCGTCCCCGGCACTATCAGGCACATGCCCACGCCGGAGTTGAAGGTGCGGTACATCTCGCGCTGGGTAAGCCCTGCGGCCTTTTGCAGGAAGGGAAAGATGGGCGGCATCGGCCAGGAACCCTGGCGGATGACGGCCCGGCAGGAGGCCGGCAGCACCCGGGGCAGGTTTTCCAGCAGCCCGCCGCCGGTGATGTGGGCGGCGGCGTGCAGCTTGAAGTCGCGGCGGATGTTGAGCACCGCCTCGGTGTAGATGCGGGTGGGGGTTAGCAGTTCCTCGCCCACCGTGCGTGGCAGGTCGTCCACGCGCTGGTCCATCTTGAGCCCCATCTGCTCCAGGACGATGCGGCGCACCAGGGAGTAGCCGTTGCTGTGCAGGCCGCTGCTGGCCAGGCCAACCACCGCGCTGCCCACGGTGGTGGAGGAGCCGTCCATGATGTCGTCGCGGTCCACCACGCCCACCGCGAAGCCGGCCATGTCGTATTCGCCCGGGGGGTACATACCCGGCATCTCGGCGGTTTCGCCGCCGATGAGGGCGCAGTGAGCCTGGCGGCAGCCCTCGGCGATGCCGGCCACCAACTGGCGCGAGATTTCCAGGTCCAGCTTGCCCATGGCCAGGTAGTCCAGGAGGAACAGGGGCCGGGCCCCGCAGACCACGATGTCGTTGACCACCATGGCCACCAGGTCGATGCCCACGGTGTCGTGCTTGTTCATGAGGAAGGCGATCTTGAGCTTGGTGCCCACGCCGTCGGTGGAGGAGACCAGCACCGGATTCTTGAAGCGGTCGGCGTGCAGGGAGTAGAGGCCGGAAAACCCGCCGATGTCGGTTAGCACCGAGGAGTTGTGGGTGGCCTTGACCAGGGGGGCGATGGCGTGCACGAACTGGTTGCCCGCCTCGATGTCCACCCCCGCTTCGCGGTACTGATCCCTGTCGCTCATCTCGACACGCCCTCCTTGGATTCCCCAGGCTGGAATCTGGTGTCATGATCCTATCAGAAACACGTTCCCGCGCAAATGGTTCAGGAGCGGGCGAGGGAAACCTGACCGGCGTTCTCGATATTTGCCCCGCGCCGGGTTGACAGCCGCCTCCAGCCAAGGCATGACTGAGTAACCCCGTCGGCCCAAGGAGGACACTTGCTGCCCAACGTCGCCCCCTTCGACCTGCCCGAGCTGGCCCGCTCGCTCACCGCCCTGCCCGGGGTGGGGCCGGCCACGGCGGGGGCCTTGCGCGAGCGGGGCTTTTCCACCTGGGGCGACGCCTTGTTTTTCCTGCCTCTGCGCTACGAGGATCGCCGCAGCGTAACCCCCATGCGCGAGCTGGTGGCCGGGCAGAAGGCGGTGATGGCCGGCAGGGTGCTTGCCAACGGGCCCCTGGGGCGTCGGCGCAAGGCCTGGCGCATGGTGGTGGCCGATGCCGGCGGCCGGGTGACCTGTCTGTGGTTCCATTTCAAGAAGGCCCACCTGGAAGGCTACGCCAAGGGCCAGGAGCTGATCCTGGTGGGTGAGCCGGTCCAGGACAAGGCCGGCGGGCTCAGCGTCACCCACCCCTTGATCTTCAGCGCCGAGGAGGCTCGGGGCCACCCCGGCCTGGAGCGGGTGGTGCCCATCTACCCGGATATCGAGGGCGTGGCGGCGGGCAAGCTCCAGCGGGTAATGGCCGAACTGGTCTCCACCATGGCCCCGCGCATCGTCGACCCCCTGCATGGCCTGCTGCCCAAAGAGATCTACCCCCTGGCCGCCGGGGAGGCCCTGCTCATGGCCCACCTGCCCGGCAACCAGACCGAGCCCGCCGAGCTCATGGGCGATAACGCGCCCTGGCTGCGCGCCCTGGCCGTCAACGAGCTGACCTGCTTCGAGCTGGGCCTGGCGCTCAAACGCCGTCGCCGCGAGGCCGCCCCCGCCCGGCCCATGAAGGGCGACAACCGCCTTCTCAAGTCCTTTGGCGAGGCGCTTCCCTTCAAGCTCACCCTCGGCCAGCGTGAGGCCTTGAAGGCCATCAAGGCCGACCTGGCCCGGCCCCACCCCATGGGCCGCCTGCTCTGCGGCGACGTCTCCACCGGCAAGACCGTGGTCGCCATGGCCGCGGCGGTCATCGCCGCCGAGGCCCGCGTGCAGACCGCGCTCATGGCCCCCACTGAGGTGCTGGCCCGCCAGCACGCGGCCTCCTTCGAAACGCGGCTCAAGCCCCTGGGGCTCAAGGTGGCCTTGGTCACCGGCTCCCAAAACAGCCCCGAGCGCCAGGCCGCGTTGGCCGCCGCCCTGGAGGCCGACGTGGTGGTGGGCACCCACGCGCTCATATCCGCCGGGCTGGCCTTCCGCGACTTGGGTCTGGTCATCATCGATGAGCAGCACCGCTTCGGTGTGCACCAGCGGCTCAAGCTGGCCGCCAAGGGCGGCGAACCGCACCTGTTGGTGCTATCGGCCACGCCCATCCCGCGCACCCTGGCCCTGGCCCTGGCCGGTCATCTGGACTTGAGCGACCTGCCCCAGCGTCCGCACGGCCAGCCCCAGGTCAAGACCACGGTGCTGGCCTTCGAGCAGCGCAAGGCCGCCGTGGAGGCCATCGCCCAGACGCTCGCCCGCGGCGAGCAGGCCTATGTCATCTGCCCCCTGGTGGAGGCCAGCGAGGCCGTTGAGGCCCAGGACGTGGTCAAGACCCACCAGCGCCTGAGCAGGTACTTCGGCGACTACAAGGTCGGCCTACTGCACGGGCGCATGGATTCGGCCGCCCAGCAGGCAGCGCTGGCCGAGTTCTCTTCCGGCGCGGCCCCGCTGCTGGTGGCCACCACCGTGGTCGAGGTCGGGGTGGACGTGCCGGCGGCCACGCTCATGGTGGTGCTGGGGGCCGAGCGCTTTGGCCTGAGCCAGCTGCACCAGCTGCGGGGCAGGGTGGGCAGGGGCGAAAAGCCCGGCTCCTGCCTGCTGGTTGCCGGCGAGAGGCCGAGCGAGCTGGCGCAGGAGCGGCTCAAGGTGCTGGCGGCGACCAACGACGGCCGCAAGATCGCCGAGGCGGACCTGCACCTGCGCGGCCCGGGCGAGGCCCTGGGCGCGCGCCAGTCGGGCCTGCCGCCTTTCCGCGTGGCCAGGTGGAGCCGCGACGCCGAGCTGGTTCCGCGACTGCGCGAGGTCATCGCGGCGTGGCTCGCGCGTGACCCGGAGATGGCCGGGGAGGACTTGGCCCCGGTCAAGGCCGAGACTCTGCGCCGTTGGGGGCGCAGGTTGGGGCTGGCCGAGGCGGGATGACATGGAGGGAAGCCTAAAAAAAGCCGGACCGCGACATAGAGAAGAGCTACAGGCACGGGCAACTGGCGGCAAAGCTGCGCCGCCTGGCCGATTGCCTGGAGCAGGGCAAAACGTTCACCATCCAGGTGGCCGGCGAGCGCCTGAGCATCCCCGCCACGGCGGTGTTCAACATCGAGCGCGAGGGCGACGAGCAGGAGCTGGAGTTCCAGTTCCGCTGGAGCGCCAAATAGGCGGGCGTTTGACGTCGGGTCGCTGGCGTTGCTAGAATGTGGTCGAACGCGCTGGGGGGGCGCGAGGGCGTGTTGCGTTTGCCTGCCGATAAGACCCCCAGAAAAAGGCAAGAGACTGGAAGGGTAAAGAGGTTGGCTTGAGGAGCCTTGGCTCCGAAACCCAACCTACGAGGCCAAACAACACGTGGGGCGTTGGCTTTGGACCAGGACTTGCGCAAGATCGAGAGCGTGTACGACTCCGTGGCCCAGGAGTACGCGCTGGCGTTCGCCGGCGAGCACGACAAGAAGCCCCAAGACCAGGAAGTGCTGCAAAAGTTCGTGCGGGAGGTCGGGGGCAGGGGGCCGGTCTGGGACCTCGGCTGCGGTCCAGGGCAGACCACGGCTTATCTGAACAGTCTCGGCACCCAAGCCTCGGGACTGGACCTCTCGGAAAAATTGCTGGAGCAGTCCAGGGCCAGCCATCCGGGGATACATTTCCGCCGAGGGAACATCCTGGAGCTTGAGTTCCGGGAGGGCTCCATCGCCGGCGTCGTGGCCTTCTACGCCATCGTCCACTTCAGCGAGGAGCAGGTCGAGACAGCTTTGCGCGAGGTGCTCCGCGTCCTGCGGCCGGGGGGAATATTTCTGTTCACCTTCCACGTCGGCGGGGAGACCATCCATATCGAGGAGTTTCTCGGGAAGAAGATTGACATAGATTTCATGCTGTTCAGCACGGAGTTCATTTTAGGTTGCCTGGAGAAGTGCGGATTTGAAAGGATAGAGATGATCGAGCGGGAGCCCTATCCCGGGGTGGAGTACCCAAGCCGCAGGGCTTATGTGTTTGCGAGGAAGCCAGAAGTGTAGGGCTGGCAGGCCGTCCGGGTGGCCCGCACAATTTGCGGTCCGGGTGCCGAAGGCGCAAGTGGCGGTGCGGGAGGAGGCGGTTCGGCGGAAAGCGATGGTTCAGCGAGACCTCGCACCGGCACCGCTTGTCGCTACGCGACCCGGACAATGAATTGCCCGGATCACCCAATGCTCTTATTTATGAATATTAGTGATAACATGAACGAAGAAATAAAAACCTATTTATCAGAGATTAGCCGATTAGTAACTATTTCGCAATTTAATTACGAAATTTGGTGGATATATAAAGAAGACAAAATGCGCTCACAATATTTTGACACGATGAATAAGTATCCTAGGTTTTTTTTGACAGCTATTCACGCTCATTTTGTTGCGACGTTGGCCGCTCTTTACATGTTATATGAGAAACGCAAGGATACGTATAACATACATGAATTATTGAGAATGATAGGGAGGTCTAAGTCTCAGGGTGATAATAGATTGCAAAGCTGGAAAGCAAAATATAATGTCCTTGCAACACAATGGAGGAAAGTTTCAATCCTTAGAAATAAAGCTTTTATGCATCGTTCTAATGCTTGCACAATAAATGATGTATTTATAGAAGCAAATATTACACCAAATAATATCTTAAATATAATAGAAAATACAAAAGAATTCCTTAATGACTTGAGCTATGCCTTAGATAGGAGTTGTGATCTCTTTGAC
>JAJZPI010000155.1 GCA_021811275.1 Deltaproteobacteria bacterium | reverse complement strand
TCCAAAGCCATCAAAAATGAGTTCCGCTCGATCTCCCCGAATTTCGCCTCCGTGCCCGTCAATGGAAGCACCACCCCAACCTTGATCACCTCCGACGCCAACGCCGCCCCCGAATTGCAGAGGAGCATCAGCGCCGCCAGGGACCACGACAATAATTTGGATCTCTTCATGTCTCTCTCCCTTGGCAAGCGATAAAAGGGGGCGATGTCCGTTCAAGGGCCGGGCGCAGGCTTGCGCGCGCGTGGTCGCCAGGTGGCGGGGAAGAGAATCAGGTTTGCCTGCATGGTGTCGGCCAGCGCCGGGAACCCTGGCGGGGCCGCCCCGAAAATGCCAGGACATCACCCGCCGCGGGCGGGGGAGATGTCCTGGGCCGATCCCATCCTCAATCTAGCGGCGGGAAAGGCAGGGGGTCAATTCCAAGAACTTGGATTTTCCTGTCAGAAAATTACCTACAAGGCGATGGTCATGGCTGTATGAGGCCGTGCTGCATGGCGAAGCGGGAAAGCTCGGCGTTGTTGCGCAGGTTGAGCTTTTTCAAGAGGCGGAAGCGGTAGGTGTCGACGGTCTTGACGCTCAGGTCGTAACCCTCGGCGATTTCGCGGTTGGTCTTGCCCATGGCCAGGGCGCGCAGGACCTGCAGCTCGCGGTTGGACAGGCTTTCCAGGTGGGAGCGCTGGCCCTCGCCCCGGGCCACCCAAACCGCCAGGGCCTCGGCCACCTCGTCGCCCAGGTAGCGCCCGCCGGAGCAGATCTTGCGGATGGCCTGGACCAGCTGCTCCGGCGCGGAGCGCTTGGTGAGATAGCCCCTGGCCCCGGCGGCCAGCGAGCGCACCACGTACTGTTCCTCCTCGTGCATGGTCAACACCAGCACGGGCAGCTCCGGCTTGATCTCGCGCAGGCGTTGGATCACCTCCAGCCCGTCCATGCCCGGCATGGAAATGTCCACCACCGCCACGTCCAGCTCCTGCCCCTGGGTCTCCTTGATGGCCTGCCGGCCGTCGGCGGCCTCCACCACCACTTCCATGTCGCCGGCGTCGGCGATGAGCCGGCGCAGGCCGGCGCGGACGATGCTGTGGTCGTCGGCCAAGAGCACCCGGATCATGCGGCCTCCATTTCCTCGTCCTCAAGGGGCAGCCTGAGCACCACCGAGGTCCCGCCGCCCGGGGAAGATGCTATCTCCAGGCGGCCGCCGGCCAGGTTGGCCCGCTCGGCCATGCCGGCCAGGCCCCAGCCATCCTGTCCGGCCACGATCGCGGGGTCGAAGCCCCGGCCGTCATCGCCGACCGAGAGCGTAAGCCGGCCCCGGCCGGCCTCCAGACGCACCTCCACTCGGCTGGCCCCGGCGTGGCGGGCCACGTTGGTCAGGGCCTCCTGGGCCACCCGGTAGGCGGCGATGGCCTTGGCCCCCTTGAGCTGGGGCGCGCCCTGGTGGGTGAAGCGGCAGGCCACCCCGGTGCGGCTCTCGAAGTCGCGGGCGTGCCACTCCAGGGCGTCGACCAGGCCCAGGTCGTCCAGGACCGAGGGCCTCAGGCGGGTAGCGATGGAGCGGGCGTCGGTGATGGTGCGGTCGATGAGTTCGCACATGGCCCCGGCGCGCTCGGCGGCCTGGGCGTCGCCCTCCTCGAGGCGTCGGCTCAGCCAGACCGCCTCCATGCGCAAGGCCGTGAGCACCTGGCCCAGTTCGTCGTGCAGCTCGCGGGCGATGGCCGCGCGCTCCTTCTCCTGACTGGCCAGGATCATGCCCGAGAGCCGGCGCTGGCTCTCCTGGGCCTTCTTGATCTCGCTGATGTCCAGGGAGACGCTCCAGAGCGCGCTCACCGAGCCGTCCTCGGCCTGGATGGGAAACTTGACCGCGAGATAGGTGTGGCGGCCGTCGGCCTGGTCTATTTCCTCCTCGAACTGCCGCGGCCTCTGGCCGGCCAGGGTCAGCTCGTCGTTTTGCCTGAACCGCCCGGCCAGGGCGGGGGCGAAGATCTCCCGGTCGGAGCGGCCCCGCACCTCATCCAGGCGCAGGCCGAAGATGGCCTCGAAGCGGGAGTTGACCAGCAGGTAGCGGCCCTGGCGGTCCTTCATGTAGATCACCGCCGGGGTATAGGCCAAAAAGCTCGTCACCTCGCGGGTGCGCTCGGCCACCTGGCGCTCCAGATCCTTGGAATGGCGGCTTAGCTGCTCCTGGGCCAGCCTGAGCTGCTCCTCGGCCCGCTTGCGCTGGGTGATGTCCACCACCACGGCCAGGGAGCGCTCGATGCGCCCTTCCAGGTCGTGCTCGGCAATGGCCGAGAGCAGGGTGTCCATGATCTGGCCGTCCTTGCCCAAGAACTGGTAGGGCACGTCGCGCAGTTCGCCGGTGCGGAAGAACAGGGGTTGGTTCTGCTCCTGGGACTGGCGGCGGGAGTCACCGGACAGGAAGTCGGTGAGCCGGCGGCCAATGACCTCCTGGCGTTCGTAGCCCAGGACCTTGCACCAGTGGTCGCTGACGCTCACCAGCCGGCCCTCGTGGTCGATGGAGTGCAACATGGCCGGGGTGTGGTGATAGAGCCTGCGGTAGCGCTCCTCGCTGAGCCTCAGCTCCTTCTCCGCCTTGGTCCGCCAGGCGATCTCGCGGGTGGCCTTGCGGTAGAGATAGGCCACGGCCAGGCCGGCGAGCAGGCAGATGGCCAGCACCAGAAGGCCGGTGGTCTTGATGAGGGGCCCGAAGACGCCCTCGCCCAGCAGGCGCATGTCCTGCAAGTGCACCACCTTCCAGCCGGGCAGGGTGTCCAGCTTGCGGGTGTAGACCAGGTAGCGCCGGCCGTGGCGGTCCTGCACCTGTTCGCTGTCCAGCACCCGGCTGCCCACCCAGGTCCAGGGGCCCTCGCCGAACTGGCGCGACTGGCTCAGGTCCTCCTCCTCCTCCGGGCTCAGGGGCTCCAGGCTGGCTAAGAGCCAGTCCGGCCGATTGGCCCCGAAGATGACGCCGTGGGGGCCGGTAAGCAGGGTCACGCCCTCCTCGGTGGAGCCCAGGATGTCGCGCTCCATCTGGTCCATGGAGGCCTTGATGACGACCACACCCAGGGGGTAGTCCATCTCCGCGGCGTAGACGGGATAACTGGTGTAGGCCCCTCTCTTCTTGGAGGTCATGCCCAGGGCCAGATAGTTGGCCGGCCGCCCCCGCATGGCCTGCTGGTAATAGGGGCGGAAGGAGTAGTGCTCGCCCACGAAGGAGTCGACACTATAGCGGTTGCTGGAGGCGATGGCGTCGCCCTGGCGGTTGAGCAGGTATACCACGTCGTTCTGCTGAACCCCCTGGAAACGGTCCAGCATGAGGTTGGCGCGCTCGATGTTGGCCTCGCTGGGGTTGACCAGGGCCTCCTGGATGTCCGGCAGGCCGGCCAGCACCCGCACCGGTTTTAGATTGGCGGCCAGGAAGGCCTCCATCTGGTTCTTTACGGTCACGGTGTGCAGGGCGGCCCGGCGCTTGGCCACGGCGGTCTCGGATTGGCCCAATGAATAGAGGTAGTAGAGGCCGCTGGCCATGATGGATAACAAGGCCATCAGGGTCAGCACCAGGATGATGGAGCGCAGCCTCATGGCAGTCCCCCTCCCCGGGCCGGGGTCTTTCTCCGGCCGGGGAACGCGGTGGCGAGGATGGGTCCGGCGAGGGAAATACTACCATTCTTTGGGGATTGCACAAACCGTCGAGGCGGGGGGGGAGGGAAGGGCGTCCGCCAAGAAAGCCGCTCGCTCCCCGGCCGGGGAGCGAGCGGCAACCAGGCGCAGACGCCTATCCGAGCTTGTGCCGGGCGGACCCGGCCAAACCGGGTATGGGGCTGAGATTGACCATGGCCACCCGGAAACCCACCGGGTTGCCCTGTTTGTCGAAGGCGCAGATGCTTTCCAGGCGCACCCTGACCATGGCTCCGTCCGGGCGGGTCAAGTCCAGCTCCACGACCTGCTTGCAGACCTCGCGCCGGGCCGCGCGGAAATGGTCCTCGAACATGCTCCGGCTTTCCGGGGCCACGAAATGACCCAGGCTGGAGGCCAATAGGGTGGGCCAGTTCACGCCCAGCATGTTGGCGGCGGTGGTGTTGGATTCGGTGACCCGGCCCTGGGAATCCAGGATCAGGTAGGCCGTGGGGGCCAGATAGAACATCTCCGAGAAGTGGACTTTAGTCTCCCCCGGCCCTTCCTGGCCGGATTGGGCCGCGGCTTTGCCCAGCCCGGCCAGGCCCGGCAGGCAGACCAGGAATACGGCCATCAGCAATACCGCGGCCAGACGCCCCGTCAATGCCCGGATCTTCATCTCCCCAACTCTCCTTTCAGGATAATCCCCACGCTGCTTGATACGCGTTGCCTTGCCCCCTCTGAAGACAGCTTCCCCTCCAAAGGTCAAATTCAGGTTAAGACGGAGTGTAAAGGAAGTTAATCGCCTGCCGCCCTGGCCATCGGCGCGCCGTCCGGGCGGGCGGGGCCAAGCTGTTGAACACGTTGATTAGCAAGCCATATGCCAGGGGAGGCGGCCCAATGGGGCGCGCGGATTATCGAGGGCTTAGCTAAGCCGGCCGGGCCAGGGGCCAAGCGTGGAGGGCGCAGGCAAGGGTCTTTTGCCTTGTGCGGTGTGACAGCAGTCTCGCCGGATAGGACAGGCCGCCTTCCAGGAGATGGGGGTCCGGGGGGTGAAGCGGCCCGCCGGAGGAGCTTCGGCGGGCCGCCAGGAGCCTGTCGGAGTAATCCTTCGACAGGCTCTTATGCGGGCCAGGGACGGCCCTAAAGTGCGCCAAATGACAATTTGGCGCACTTTAGGAAGATTGCCAAAATCTACTTTTGGCAAGCGGCAAGAGGAGAAAGCCATGGATGGCTTTCTCCGACACTCTCCTAGGTCTTGTGGACCAGTTGCTTGACCTCGTCGGGCGGTGGGAGTTCCATTCCTTCACCGCTCGTCACACCGCCCTCCAAGACCTTGATAAGATCGCCGGTGACCTGGTTTAGCACCAGGGCTTGGCCGCGCATCTGCTCGGCGGCCTCGGCGCTCTGGTTGGCCTCGGCGGCGGTGCGCTGGGTCACGGCGTCCATTTGGCTGACCGCCTTGGATATCTGCTCCAATCCCGAGCGCTGCTCGGCCGAGGCCGAGGCGATCTCGCGCACCAGCGAGGCCCCCTTTTGGGAGGCTCCGGCCATCTCGGTGAACTCGGACCGGGTCTGGGTGGCCAACCCCACCCCTGCCTTGACCTTGCCCAGGGCGTCCTGGATAAGCCCCTGGGTGTCGCGGGCGGCCTGGCCGGCGCGCATGGCCAAGTTGCGCACCTCCTCGGCCACCACCGCGAAGCCCGCCCCGGCCTCGCCGGCCCTGGCCGCCTCCACCGCGGCGTTCAAGGCCAGCAGGTTGGTCTGGAAGGCGATCTCGTCGATGGTCTTGATGATTTTGCTGATCTGCTCGCTGGCCGAGGATATCTCGCCCATGGCCCCGTTGAGCTGGCCCATGCTCTGGCCGGCCCTGTCGACCAGGGTGAGGGTTTCTTCCATGAGGGTGCGGGCCTGCTCGGCGTTGTCGGCGTTTTGCCGGGTCATGGAGGATATCTCCTCCAGCGAGGCGGCGGTCTGCTCCAGACTGGCGGCCTGCTGGGCCGAACCCTCGGCCAGGTGCTGGGACGATTCCTGGGAGGCCCCGGCCGAGGACTCCACCTTACCCACCACGTCCTCCAGGGCGCCCACCGCCCGGCGCAAGGGCCCGAAGGTGCTGCGGATGAGGAAGGCGCCCCATACCAGCAGGAGCGCAACCCCTGCAACGGTGACGATCAAGGCCAAGAGATTGCTGACGCTGCTGATGGACTCCAACTCGCTCCGGCTTTCGTCCTGCAGGGCCTTGCCCATATCGGCCAGGGCCTGGGCCGCCTTGTCCAGGGTGGCCATCAGGACCAAGTTCTGCTTCCAGGCTTGGAAAAGGGTGCCCTCTGCGGTCAATGCCTCCTTGGTGGCTGGGTCCAGGCTCTGCCAGCCCTCTACGAAGGACTTGTCCTTGATGGAGGGCAGCATGACCTTGGTGTTGCCGTCGAGCAGGGTGTAGTCCTTTTCAATAAGGCCGCGCTCATCCTGGTAGGACTTTTCGTCATTGCTGATATAGAGGCCCTGGATGTTGAGGATAAGCCTGTTTATCAGCGACACCAGCTCCTTGGCCCCGGCGCGCAGGGTGGTCAGATACTGGTCCAGGCCTTCGCCCTTTTCCAGGAAAAGCTCGCCCTCAAGTTGGACCAGGGGATCGATGATCTTCACGCGCGAGTCGTGGCCCAGGCTGGCCCCGGCGCGCAGGAGTGAAGCGCGTGAGCTGTTGACCTGCTCGACGTTCGCCCGCACCTTGGCGAAGACCCCCTGGTAGGCCTCCACGTCCTTGATGGTCTTGTCCATCTCGGCCCGGATGGCGTCGCTGCTGGCGGCTCCCTTCGCCTCCCGGAAACGGGCGATGGCCGTCAGCAGTTGTTCCTCGGCTTGCTTGGCCTGCTCGGGCTTGCCCTCCTGCAAAAAGGAGCGCTCGGCCAGGCGGGCCTGATGCACGCGGCTCAAGGCCCTGATAACCAACTGGCTCGTGGCTTGGGCCCGGCTGCCCCGGCTCTGGAAGTAGTAGTTGCCCAAGGAAACCAAGGCCAGGGAAACGGTGGCCAAACCCAAGAGAAGCAGCACCTTGCCTCTGAGGCTCATAACCCCTCCTCGTCAATGAAGGCGTCTCGCGCCTGGCCCATGCCGAGAACTGCGAAGGGGTCATGCCTGGTGCGCGATGAGTCGAATCGGCAAAGGATCGGGCCAGGCCGCGTCCGGAGGCCTACTGGCCACTGGACGCGGCCCGGCGCGGCGGCGGTTCGCTTGCGGCGGTCTACTTGTAGATGCCGCAGCCGAAATAGAGATTCTCTCCTGGAACCCTCTCCACGTAGGAGGACTTGGGGGAGGGGGTCTTGGCGCCGGGCTTGGGCCACATGTAGTCGACCCAGCCCGAGCCCTTGGTCTTGGCCACCTCGGCGAACTCCACGAAGATCAGCTTGCCGTTGATGTCCTTGAAGGTGCCCAGGTCCTTACCGACCAGATGGGGGGTGAAGGGGTGGGCCACCATGGTGATCTTATCCAAGGGACCGGCCCAGAGATAGAATTCGCCATTTACCAAGGGGCCCTTGGGGTCGCCGACGGCCTTGATGGTCTCGTCCACGCCCTTTTCCTTGACCATGGCCACGGCCTTCTTGACCAGGGCAATCGCGTCGGCGGAGGGATCGGCCGCGGCCGTCGCGGCGAAGCACAGAACCAGCGCCAAAGCCAACGCCCAGACAACACCCTTTTTCATTGCAACCTCCGTTGGTCCGAGATTATGCGGCTGGGCCGCGTGTAAACCTGCCAGGGGTTTCTCGGCTGCCTCAAAGGTTGCGTGCATCGGTGCTGCGGCAGGGCGAGGCCCTGTCTAGGACAATCCGCGCCCGTGGCGCGGCCTTGTCTCTCGGCCGGCCGGTTGCGGCTCTCGGTGGCCAAGGCTGTGGTTTTTTCAACCGCCCTGGCCGCCCGAAGGCCGCCCGGTCGAGTCCGTCCGGCTTTTTCCCTTAAAAACACTCCCAAAAGAGCACATGGCCAATACGGCATCATCCTATTACATCGCCTATACCCAGGTCAACCGAGGTTGTGTAATTAGTGCCGGCAATCGCCGGTCCGGGTGCTCTAGTTCTTCTTTGTACAAAATCCGAGCACCACGGGGAGATGGCACAAAACGGCCGGCACTTTTCGCTTGACAGGGCCGGGGGGGCTGAATAACAATGTTTCGTGTTTTGGGCCAGGCTGGTTTGCCAGCTTTTTATAAACAATTTAACATATCAATTATATTTATTTATTTGTCATTAATACCGCAAAACGGTTGATTTCTGCCTCTGCCAACCCGCCTGGTTCGCCAGCGGGAAGCGGTCCCGGGGCTCGCGCCGTGAAAGCCGGAGAAGGCTGTGTCCAAGCTACCCCAAAGGAAAATCAACCCGCACCGTCATCTCACTTCGAGCTCCCCGGAAAAGGCCGCCCCGGACCCGGCCGCCTTGGGGGCCGAGAGCCACCAGCGTCTCGAGGCCGCCGTCCTGGAGGTCTTCTCCAAGGTGGATTTCCATGAGGCCAACATACGCACCATCGCCAAGATGGCCGGCGTCAGCTTCAGCACCATCTACAAATATTACGACTCCAAGGAAGGCCTGCTCTTCCACTTCGTGGACAAACGACTGAGCGTGCTGACCGAGCGCATGGTCGATCACCTTAAAGGCATTGAAAATCTAAAAGATAAAATGCGCAAGGTCTTCTGGTTGCAGTTGGACTACTACGAGCGCAACCCGGAACTGGGCCGCATCATCTTCATGACCGTGCCGCTCACCACCTGGATGCATGACAAGACCTTCGTGCAGAACAAGCTGATAAGCATCTTTCTGGAGGTCATGCGCCAGGGGCAGAAGGAAGGCATCCTCAACCCCGAGGTCAAGGTGGGCATCCTTCTGGACGTCATGTACGGCCTGGTTCAGCGTTCGTTCTTCATGTGGATCTACCGCGGCCAAACCTACAGTCTGTCATCCTTGGCCAACCCCCTGTTCGAGATGTGTTGGCGAGCGATGTCCAATCCGGCCCGGGACTGAGGTTTATATATTTTTGTTTCAGGTAGATGGGCCCTGCCCTGTCGAGTGGAGCCGGCCTCTCGGCGAGCGAAGGTAACAACGTTACGAATTATTGCCGAAAATTTTGGATAAATTTTTAACGCCATTTAATAATTAGAAAATTATGACAAGTTTCGCGTAACGCCAGTACGATGCCTTCCGCGGACGGGACCAGCCGGCCTCGCGAGGCGCAACCAAGGCCTACGCCAGGGAAAAGGAGACCGCAATGGCTGAAATCAAGGCCCCCATGGGCGGGAAGATCATCAAGATATCCGTCAAGGTGGGCGACACGGTGGCGGAGGACGACGAGGTGGCGGTGCTGGAGGCCATGAAGATGGAGATGCCCATCGTGGCCGAGGAGGACGGCGCCGTGGCCGAGGTCAAGGTGGCCGCCGGCCAGGCCGTGGAAGTCGACCAGACCCTGTTCATCCTGAGCTGAACGGGTCCAACCACCCCGAGAGGAGGGCTTAAATGAGCAAAGGCAGCCCAGAGGCCGCGAAAAAGGACGCCCCGACGGCTAGCGCCGGCGCCCCCGGCGGCGTACCCACGACGACGCAGGAGAAGTTGGCGGAGCTTGAGCGCCGGGAGTCGGAGGCGAGCCTTGGTGGCGGCGCCAAGCGGATCGAGGCTCAGCACG
>JAJZPI010000009.1 GCA_021811275.1 Deltaproteobacteria bacterium | reverse complement strand
TCTCTACGATGCCCCCAAAGTGCTCATACTCCTGGCGCTGGTGGTCTTCGGGGTGGGGGTGATCCGCTCCTTTTTCACCCCCGAGCGCACTCGTGACCTATTGGCCGACGGGCGCGAGGCACTCGGCAATGTCTTGGGCGCGCTTCTGGGCATCTTCACCCCCTTCTGCTCCTGCTCGGCGGTGCCTCTGTTCATCGGCTTTGTCACCGCCGGCGTTCCCCTGGGGGTCACCTTCTCCTTCCTGATCAGCGCGCCCATGGTCAACGAAGTAGCCCTGGTGCTTTTGTGGAGCGAATTCGGGTGGAAGGTGGCGCTGCTCTATTTGGTAACCGGCCTGAGCGTGGCCATGGTCGCCGGCTGGGTCATCGGTCGGCTCCAGCTGGAGCGCTACGTCGAGGACTGGGTGCGGGAGATCAGGCTCAACGGCGCGCCGATTGTTAGCGAGAAACTCACCTGGGCCGACAGGGTGCGTTACGGCCTTAACGCCGTGCGCGAGATCGTGGGCAAGGTCTGGCCCTGGGTGTTGGCGGGCATAGCGGTGGGCGCGGCCATCCACGGCTACGCGCCCGAGGGCTTCCTGGCCTCGGTTATGGGCCGCCAGGCCTGGTGGTCGGTGCCGGTGGCGGTGCTGGTTGGCGTGCCCATGTATGCCAATGCCGCGGCCATCGTGCCGATCATCATCGCCTTGATGGAAAAGGGCGCCGCCCTGGGCACGGCCCTGGCCTTCATGATGGCGGTGATCGCCCTGTCCCTGCCGGAGATGGTCATCCTGCGCAAGGTGCTCAAGCGCCAGCTCATAGCGGTCTTCGCCGGGGTGGTGGCCGCGGGCATCCTCCTGGTGGGGTATCTGTTCAACCTTGTTCTTTAGGCGTGGAGTCCGTCATGGAAATAAAAGTGTTAGGCCCAGGCTGCCCCCGCTGTGCAAAAACTTTGGAGGTGGTGGAACAGGCCTTGGCCGAATCAGGCCTTTCCGCCAAGGTGGAAAAGGTCACCAGCATGCTGGAGATCGCACAGTGCGGCGTCATGGGCACCCCGGCGGTGGTCGTCGATGGCAAGGTGCGTTGCGTGGGCAAGGTTCCGGACAAGAAGGACGTGCTGGCCTGGCTGTTGAAATGAGGCGGCCGGCGGCCGCCACGACCGGGGAGGGCTGAAAACAATGGGCCAACTTGGGGTGAAGCGCTTGTCTTTCCTGGACCGCTTCCTGACCCTGTGGATATTCCTGGCCATGTTCGCCGGCGTGGGCGCGGGGTGGGCCTATCCGGGTGTGCGGGAGATCATCAACCGCTTCTCCGTGGGCACCACCAGCATACCCATCGCCGTCGGGCTCATCCTGATGATGTACCCGCCCCTGGCCAAGGTGCGTTACGAGGAACTGGGCCAGGTCTTCCGCAACTACCGGGTGCTGGCGCTTTCCCTGGTGCAGAACTGGGTCATCGGGCCCATCCTGATGTTCGCCTTGGCCATAACCTTTCTTTCCGGCCAGCATGAGTACATGGTGGGCCTGATCCTGATCGGCCTGGCCCGCTGCATCGCCATGGTCATCGTATGGAACGACCTAGCCAGCGGCGACCGCGAGTACTGCGCCGGGCTGGTGGCCTTCAACAGCATATTCCAGGTGCTTTTCTTCTCGGTCTACGCTTGGTTCTTCATCACCCTGCTGCCCCAGTGGCTGGGCATGAAGGGCGCGGTGGTGGACATCAGCATCGGCCAGATCGCCGAGAGCGTCTTCATCTACCTGGGCATTCCGTTCATCGGGGGGATGCTCAGCCGCTTGGTCGGGCTCAAGACCAAGGGGCGCCAGTGGTATGAGACCCGCTTTCTGCCCCTGATCAGCCCCGTCACCCTGGTGGCCCTGCTCTTCACCATCCTGGTGATGTTCTCCCTGAAGGGCGAATTCATCGTGGAGCTGCCCCTGGACGTGCTTCGCATCGCTCTGCCGCTGTGCATCTACTTCGTGGTGATGTTCGTGGTCTCGTTCTTCCTGTCCATCAAGGCCCAGGCTACTTACGAGCAGGCGGCCACGCTCTCCTTCACCGCCGCCAGCAACAACTTCGAGCTGGCCATCGCGGTGGCGGTGGCGGTCTTCGGGTTGGACTCCGGCCAGGCATTCGCGGCGGTGATCGGGCCGCTGGTGGAGGTGCCGGTGCTCATCAGCCTGGTGGGCGTGGCCCTGCGCTTCAGGCGGAAATACTTTCCCCACGCCGTGCCGACCCCCACCGGCATCTGCCACCTGACTTGCAAGCCGTGAACCGGAGGCCAGAAATGAATCCCGTGGAAGAGGTTGCGGTCCTTTTCGGGCCGGGCCACAACTGAGCGCAGGCCGTGCTGGCCGGTTTCGGCAGGCAGTTCGGGCTGGACAAAGAGACTGCGGTTCGCCTGGGGCGGGGGCTGGGCATGGGTCTGGGCCTGGGGCTCACCTGCGGGGCGGTGAGCGGAGCGGTTATGGTGCTGGGTCTGGCTGCGGGCCCGGTCCAGGCCGACGACCGCGGGCCGCGCTTCCGCTGCTACGACCAGGGGGCCCTGTTCGCCGAGCGCTTCATGGGCCGGCACGGCTCTCTGAGCTGCTGTGACCTCATGGGAGTGGACATGACTACTCTCGATGGCCGCCAGCAGGCCCGCGACAGCGGCCTCTTCGTTAAGATCTGTCCGGTGTTGGTGCAAAGCGCGGCCGAGATACTTGAAGACATGCTCGCGGCCGGGGAGCGGGGCGGGGAGGTTGGATGAAAACGCGCGTCTGTGTTTGGGCGGCGGCTGTCCTGCTGTGGTTGATGTGTCCGGCCTGGGCAGCAGAGCCGGCCTCGGCCCAGTTGCCGGTGGCGGGAATGGTGACCCTCGTGGACGTGGGGGCGGCCTCCTGCAAGCCATGCAAGATGATGGCCCCCCTGCTCGAGGAGCTGAAAGGCGAATACCAGGGCCGGGCGGCGGTGGTGTTCGTGGACATGCGCTTCGACCGCCAGGCGGCGGAGCGCTTCCGCCTCAAGGCCATCCCGACCCAGATATTTTTCGACCGGGAGGGCAATGAAGCCTACCGGCACATTGGCTTCCTGGACAAGGAGACCATGGTGCTGATGCTGAACAAGCTCCTGGCGGCGAGATGATCCCGCCGGACGCGCCGCCTCGCGACGCGGAAGGGCTCAAATGGACCAGTTCCTGATAACGGTCAACCAGTGGATGGAGGGCGGCCTGGTCTTGGCCGGACTAGGCTGCTTCATCTGGGGCATGGTCAGCGTGCTTTTGAGCCCCTGCCATTTGGCCTCCATCCCGCTCATGGTCGGTTACGTGGCTGGCCAAAAAGGGGCCGTGGCTCCCCGGCGGGCCATGCAGTACGCGTTTCTGTTCACCGGCGGGCTCTTCGCGACCATCACGGCGGTGGGGGTGATCTGCTCACTGTTGGGACGCCTGCTGGGGGATGTTGGACCCTACTGGACTGTGGCGGTGGGCGCGGTGCTGATGTGGGTGGCGTTGGACATGCTGGGTGTGGGCTGGCTTTCGCCATCCGGAGGGCTAATACAACGGGTGAAGGTGCGGGGTCGCTCCGGAGCTTTGATCTTGGGATTTGGTTATGGGGTTCTTTCCGGCACCTGCACCTTCGGTTTTATAGCCCCCATTCTCGCCTTGATAACCGTTCAGGAGCGTCTGGCCTCCGGTCTGACCATGATTATTCTGTTCGGCCTTGGCCATTGCCTGCCCATTGCCGTGGCTGGGAGTTCCATGGCCCTGGTACGTCGAATCCTGGAAAACAGCCGCTGGCAGGCCGGTTCGCATTGGTTCCGCAGAATGGCGGGCGCGGCGGTGGGTGCCTTGGGGTTGTACTTCACTCTCTTGCCCTTTCTGGAATCCTGACGGTGGGCCCAAGGGCCTCCAGACCCGCCCAACCGCGCCTTGCTCGAATTAACTTAATAAAATTTAAAACAAAATTATGTTTGGCGGTGAGTATCCAGCCAGTATTATGTCAAAATAAACATATTGAAATATTTCATTTTTTTTACTAAAAATGAAATAAATGTTAAATATGATTGGATTCGATATGGGATTCCACGTCAGTCAATTGGTTTGAGGGGAGGGACGCGTGCCGACTCACCTCACCCGCATGACGCTAAAGGAACAGGCCTATCATGCCCTGCGGGAGATGATCATTTCCCACCGCTTTTCCGCCGGCCGTTGGATCAACGTCGAAAAACTCTCCAAGGAACTTGGCGTAAGCCGCACGCCGGTCTGGCAGGCCCTCAAGGACCTGGAGCGGGAGGGCCTGGTCAACCACCTACCCAACCGCGGCATCCGCATGGCCGAGATGACCCCGCGCATGGCGATGGAGCTCTATGAGGTGCGCGAGGGCATGGAGTCCCTAGCGGCTAGCCTGGCGGTGACGCAGGCGCGCGAAAGCTGCTTGGAACGCCTGAAAGACTGTTTGTCCCGGCAGCGGGCGGTGGTGGAGGCCGGAGACCTGACGGGCTACTCCAGCTCTGACTTCGTTTTTCATTCCATCATTTACGATGCCTGCGGCAATAAGCTCCTGCGAGAGCTGCTCGACAACATCAAGTACCGCAGCCGCCCCCTGGTCTGCGACATCTCCCCAATCCTACGCGACCTCTACCAGGACCACCTGGACTTGGTGGAGGCCTTCGAAGATGACGATTCGGAGCGAGCCGGGCAGGTCATGCAGCGGCACAACAAGCGGATGCGCGAGTGGCTGTGCGCCTGCTATAGCCAGGACCTTCGCAAGCCCGTGCCCAGGACCGGCGGACGGGACGCCGGCCGGGGAACGCCGGCCGCCATTTGACCGGCCCCCGCAACCATTCCATTTTCGGCGAGGTTGCACATGTCGTATCAGTTTAATGAGTTCCACTGGGCCAACGACATCAAGGCGGGACAATACCTCCAGCCCGCCACCCTGGCCGAGGCCCTGGACATGCTGGCCTCCTTTGGCGGGAAGGCGAGAGTGATCGCCGGCGGCACCGATCTGGTGCCTTCCCTGCGCCAGCGTCACCTGGAGGTGGAGGCCCTGGTGGACGTTTCCCGCCTGCCCGGCATGGACGGCATCGCCCGACAGGGCGAGGTGGTCTCCCTGGGCGGCGGCGTTACCCACGCCCAGGCCGCCTCCTCGCCGGTGGTGGCCGAGGCCGCCGGCCTCCTGGCCGCCGGCGCGGGCAGCGTGGGCTCTCCCCAAATCCGGAACGTAGGCACCTTGGCCGGCAATCTGATCGCCGGCCAGCCGGCGGCCGACACCTCGCTGCCCCTGTTGGCCCTGGATGCGTGGGTGACCATCGCCTCGCCCCAGGGCCAGCGCGAGGAGCCCCTGAACGGTTTTTTCCTGGGCAAGGGCCGCACCAAGCTCGACCCCGGCCGGGAGATCATGACCGGCATCCACTTCAAGGCCCTGGGCCAGGGCAGGGGAGGCTCCTACCAGCGTCTGGCCAAGCGCAAGGCCATGACCCTGCCCATGCTGGTGGCGGCGGTGGTGGCGGGGGTGGACCCCGGGCGCAAGGTTTTCACCGGGGCGGCCATCGCCCTGGGGCCGGTGGCTCCCACGCCCTTGCGCGCCGCACAGGCCGAGGCGCTGCTCGCGGGCGCGCCGGTCAGCGCCGAGAGCGTGGCGGCGGCGGTGGAAAAGGCCAGCGAGGAATCCTCGCCCCGCGACAGCTGTCTGCGCGGCTCCTGCGATTACCGCCGGGAGATGGTCAAGGTGTTTGTCCGCCGGGGTCTGGCCGACGCCCTGGCCCAGGCCGGCTGTCCCCTGGACTAGTTTTGAAATAGCAGAGGAAGGTCATGAGCAACCTGGAAATCACTTTCGTACTCAACGGCGAGCGGGTGAAGGTGGTGACGGCCCCCGACGCCCTGCTAGTGGACCTGCTGCGCGACACCCTGGGTCTGACCGGCACCAAGGTGGGCTGCCGGGAGGGCGAGTGCGGGGCCTGCACGGTCCTATTGGACGGCAAGCCCGTGAACTCCTGCCTGTTGCCGGCTGTCAAGGCCGCCGGCCGCAGCGTGACCACCATCGAGGGCCTGGCCGCCGCCGACGGCACGCTCCATCCCCTGCAGGAGGCCTTCACGGAAGAGGGCGCGGCGCAGTGCGGTTTTTGCACTCCGGGCATGATCTTGAACGCCAAGGCGCTGCTGGACGCCAACCCCCATCCCCAGGAGGGCGAGATCAGACAGGCGCTGTCGGGGGTGCTCTGCCGCTGCACGGGCTACGGCAAGATCGTGGCCGCGGTCAAGACCGCCAGCCAGAGCCGGAAGTGATGACGGCCAAGGGCCGCGCGCGGGCGTGGGCCTCATTAAACGAGGAATGATCCCCATGGACAAGACCGACGCCAAGGACCAAGTTCAGGTCCTGACCAAGACCAAGATAGACCTGTCGCGCCTGGCCTGCGCGGCTCCGGCCGCCAACGCCGTGGTCGGCCAGTCGCTTCAGCGCACCGACGACCTGCTCAAGGTCACGGGCAAGCTCAAGTACCAGGCCGACCTGCCCAAGGAGGACTGCCTCCACGGCAAGATCCTGCGCAGCCCCTACCCCCATGCCCTTATCAAGTCCATCAAGACCGACAAGGCCAAGTCCCTGCCTGGGGTGGCGGCCGTGCTCACCGCCGCCGATGTGCCCGGGCGCAACGGCTTCGGGGCCATCATCCCCGATCAGCCGGTCATCTGCGCTGACAAGGTGCGCTTCGTGGGCGACGGCGTGGCCCTGGTGGCCGCCGAGACCGAGAAGATAGCGCTGGAGGCCCTGAAGCTCATCGAGGTGGAGTACGAGGTTCTGCCGGCGGTCTTCGACCCCCGCGATAGCCTTGCCGAGGGCGCGCCCAAGGTTCACGCACAGGGCAACCTGATCTCCCACGACAAGCTGCGCAAGGGAGACGTGGAAAAGGGCTTCGCCGAGGCCGAGGTGATCCTGGAACGAACCTACCAGGTGCCCTTTCTGGAGCACGCCTACCTGGAACCGGACGTCGTCTTGGCCGCGCTCCAGCCCGACGGCGTGATGCTGGTGCAGGGGCCCATGCAGGCCCCCTTCACCACCCGGCGCAACGTGGCCCCGGTGTTGGGCCTGCCCATCAACAAGGTGCGCTGCGTGCAGATCCACATGGGCGGCGGCTTCGGCGGCAAGGAGGATTCGCCCATCGATCTGGGCTGCCGGGCGGCGGTGCTGGCCTGGCACACCAAACGCCCGGTATATATGAGCCTGGAGCGCGAAGAGGTGACCTTGCAGACCTGCAAGCGCCACCCCATGATCATGCAGGTCAAGATCGGAGCCAGTAAGGACGGCAAGCTTACCGCCTTCGAGGGCGTGATCTACGACGAGCAGGGGGCCTACGCCAGCTTGGGTCCGCGCCTACCTCCGGCCGGCGGCTCCCATGTCCACGCCATGGTCATGATGGCCGGGCCCTACGAGATGTCTCACGTCAAGGTGGACGCCTATCTGGTCTACACCAACCACCCCTACGGCGGGGCCATGCGCGGCTTCGGCGCGCCCCAGGTGCACATCGCCCACGAGCAGGCCATGGACGAGCTGGCCGCCCTGCTGGGCATCAGCCCATTGGAAATACGGCGCATCAACGCCTTCAAGCTGGGCTCGGCCACGGCCACGGGGCAGGTCCTGGACCAGAGCGTGGGCCTGCGAGAGACCCTGGAGGCCTGCGAAAAGTCCTTCGGGTTCAGCAAGCGCTTCAAACAGGCCGGCTACATAAACCCCAAGAGCAGCAAGCGGCGCGGCGTGGGGGTGGGCATGGGCTGGTATCGCACCAGCATCGGCACTTTCGGCGACGGCTGCGGGGCCAACGTGCACGTCCACGAGGATGGCTCGGTGTTGCTGTTCACCGGCATCACCGAGATGGGTCAGGGGGCCTTCACGGTGCTGCCCCAAATCTGCGCCGAGGAGCTGGGGGTTTGCCTGGAGGACGTGCGCCTGGTCAAGCCCGACACCGATCAAGTGCCCGAAAGCGGGCCCACCGTGGGCAGCCGTTCCACCACGCTCATGGGCAACGCCATAATTTTGGCCGCCCGCCAGGTGAAGGAGTCCATACTGGAAAAGGCCTCGGAGATGCTGATGGTGCCGGTGTCCCGCCTGCGGGCCAGCCAGCGCAAAATCTTCGACTGCGAAAACCCCGAGCGTTCACTGGAGTTCAAGGCTGTGGCCACGGCCTGCATGGCCACGGGCAAGCGCCTGATCGGCCAGGGCTGGTGGGCCCCACCCATGGCCACCCTGGACAAGGAGACCGGCCAGGGCAACCCCTACCACGTCTACACCTACTCCACCCACATGGCCGAGGTGGAGGTGGACGTGGAGACCGGCGAGGTGGCGGTGACCGACTACGTTGCGGCCTTCGACGTGGGCAAGGCCATCAACCCCAAGGCCTTGGAGGGCCAGATCGAGGGCGGCGTGGCCATGGGCTTGGGCTACGCCCTCATGGAAGAAGTGGCCATAGTGCAGGGCTACACCAAGAACCTCGGACTAAACAACTACCTGATCCCCACCATCATGGACGTTCCCAACGTGAAATCCGTGATCCTGGAGATGACCAACAACCTGGGACCCTACGGCGCCAAGGGCATTGGCGAGATGCCCAACATCCCCGCCACGCCGGCCATCCTGAACGCCATAGCCCACGCCTGCGGGGGCAGGGTGCGTTCCTTGCCGGCCGATCCGGAAAAGGTATTCTGGGCCATCAGGGAGGCTGGCGGGCCTCCCCCGCGTTAGACCGACGGGCTCTGATCAAGTGAGGCGGAAGCAACGACAAGGGGAGTGTGGATCATGAAAAAAGGCTTGTTGAGGATGACGGTGGGATTGGGCGCCTTGGCCCTGGTCCTGGCCCTGGCGGGCACGGGCTTGGCCGAGACACCGAGCAAGATCAAGATCGGCTTGATGTTCGGCATGACCGGACCTGCCTCGCCCATAGGGCCCGTGCAGCTCAAGGGCGCCGAGTTGGCCATCAAGGAGATCAACGCCGCCGGCGGCGTGAACCTGGGCGGCAAGAAGATCCCGGTGGAGGCCGTGATCAAGGACGACGAGACCAAGACCGACGTGGCCCTTCGGCGTTTTCGCGAACTGGCCCACGAGGAAAAGGTCCAGGCGGTGGTGGGCTCCACCTTCGCCCCCATCGCCGCGGCCTTGAACCAGGAGATGAAGAAGACCCCGATGCCCTACATCGCGGCCTGCGTCTCCCCGGTGGCCATGTTCAACAAGGCCAACTTGGCCCCCACCACCTTTGGCATCCACGGCACCGCCTACTCCATCGGTTATGCCGGCGCGGCCTATATCGCGACGCACCTCAAGCTCAAGAAAGTCTATTTCTTCGCCCCGGCCTACGCCTTCGGCTGGGACCAGAAGGCCGGCGCCATCGACGCCATGAAGAAGTACGGCATCGAGTATGAATATGCCGAGGCTCCGGTGGGAACCGCCGACTACACCACCTACCTGCAGAAGATCGTCGAGGCCAAGCCCGACATCGTCATGATGGCCCACTGGGGCGTCGACGCCATCAACGTGCTCAAGCAGGCCAACGAGCTGGGCCTGGGCAAGAAGACCAAGATTTGGTTCAACTGGATGACCAACGTCTTCGGCAGCGGGGTGCCCCCGGAGGCTCTGGAGGGCGTCTATTCCCTCATGAGCTGGTATTGGAACCTGGAAGGCTTCCAGGACGCCGAGGTGGTCAAGCAGGGCAAGGCCTTCGTGGATGACTACACCAAGGCCTACGGGGAGCCGCCCGATCCCTACGCCGGCATGACTTACGTGGGCACCAAGGAGCTGGTGCGCGGCATCGAGTTGGCCCAGTCGGTGGATCCAAAGGCCATCGCCGCGGCCATGAGCTCCAAGCCCGAGTTCCCCACCATGAAGGGCCCCGCCACTTGGCGCAAGGACCAGCAGCCCCTGTTCAAGTATGGGGCCTTCGTGGTCGTGGGCAAGGGCGTGGCCGAGCGCAAGAGCAAGTGGGACTTGGTCAAGGTCATCGGCGCCTACACCGGCGACGACTACCTGCCCAGCCTGCAGAGCGAAGGCTACTAGCCAGCGACGAACCGGCGGCGGGGCCTTCAAACGGCCTCGCCGCCATAATCGAGTCAGCCCCATGAGCGAGCACATACTTGCCACCCAAGGCGTGAGCAAGGCCTTCGATGGCTTGGTCGCGACCAACAACGTCACCTACGGGCTCTTCCCCGGCGAAACCGCCGGGATCATCGGCCCCAACGGTGCCGGTAAGAGCACATTCTTCAACCTGCTGACGGGCTATTACCCGCCGGACACCGGCCAAGTTTTCTATCACGGCCGGGAAATCACCAAGCTGCCGGCCTGGGACCGGGTCAACCTGGGCCTGGTGCGCACCTTCCAGTTGGTCAGCGTCTTCGACACCATGACCGTGCTGGAGAACATGATGTTGGCGCGCATGCGCCAGGGCGGCAGCTACGCCAGCAAGGGCCGCTTCTTCTTTGGCCGGGCCCGGCGCAAAGGCCTGGATGACGAATGCTTCAAGGCCCTGGCCACCATGGGCCTGGAGGGCAAGGCAGGCACCCGCACCAGCGATCTTTCCTACGGGGAGAAGCGAGAACTGGAGATAGCCATCGCGCTGTCCTTGAATCCCCAGGTTTTGCTCCTCGACGAGCCGTTCGCCGGCCTGAGCCTGGTGGAGATCGGCAACATCAGCGAGGTCATAAAAAAGCTCAAGGGCAAGTTCACCATCGCCATCGTCGAGCACAAGATCAGCAAGCTCATGGACCTGGTCGATCGCCTGAGCGTGATCAACGAGGGGGCGCTGGTATGCAGCGGAGAACCCCGCGAGGTCATCTGCGATCCCCTGGTGCGCGAGTGCTATTGGGGCAAGGAAGACATGGTATGCTACTGAGCGTGGAAAACCTGGACGTGCACTACGGCAGCGCCCAGGTCCTGCACAACGTCTCCCTGCACCTCAACCCCGGCGAACTGGTCTGCATAGTGGGTCGCAACGGCGCGGGCAAGACCACCCTGCTCAAGACCATCGGCGGCTTCCACGCCCCCAGCCGGGGCAAGGTTTCCTTCAAGGGACAGGACATCCTGGGCCTGCCGCCCGAGAAGGTCGCCCTCAAGGGCCTCAAGTACGTCTTCCAAGACAAGCGGGTCTTCGGCGAGTTGAGCGTTCGCGACAACATGGAACTGGCCGCCTTCCCCACCAAGGAACCCTTGAGCGAGGCGGTGGCCAAGCTGGTGGCCATCCACCCCAAGATGGAGAAGCTCCTGGGTTCCAAGGCCAAGGGGCTGAGCGGCGGTGAACGCCAGATTTTGCTTATTGGCCGGGCCCTGGTGGGCGCGCCAGAACTACTGCTCATCGATGAGCCCACCGAGGGCCTGGCCGCCATCATCATCGGCCAGATCGTCCAAATCCTGCTTTCCGTGAAGAGCAAGCTATCCATGATCGTGGTGGAGCAGAACCTCTCCACCGTGGCCCGTCTGGCCGACCGCATCTACATAATGAAGGAGGGCGCGATCCACCGCGAGATCACCGACCCGGAGATCATACGGCAGCCTTCCCTGTACGAGAACGATCTCTAGACGCGAGCCGCCATGCTTAAGCGCATCGAACAAAGCCCTCCCTTGACCCTCTTGGTGGTGGCAGCCGCCTTTTTCGTCTACGGCTACTCCACCAGTCTGTTCAAGATCACCGACTTCATCATCTTCACCATCTTCGTGCTGGGCTTTGACATGGCCTACGGCCAGATGGGCAAGCTCTCCTTCGGGCATATGCTCTATTACGGAGCCGGCAGCTACGGCGCGGGGCTCTGCGCCATCCACGTTTACCCCGACCCTTTCCTGGCCATCTTGGCGGGCATGATTTTCGGAGCGGCGCTGGGGCTGATCCTGGGCCCGGTGTTGGTCAAGCTAAAGGGCGCGGCCTTCGCTCTGTCCAATCTGGCCTTCAATCAGCTGGGCTACTTCCTGGTGCTGGTGCCCTTCGCTCCAGTCACGGGGGGCGAGGACGGCATTTCCCTGAGCTTCAACAGCTACGGCTTCATCGACTTCTCGGACTTCAATTTCCGCTTCTACTTCTACCTGGCCTGCCTGCTGGGAGTGGTCTTCCTCTATCAGCGCTTCACCCGCGCGCCCTACGGCATATTCCTGCGCGCTACCAAGGAAAATGAAATTCGGGTGCGCTTTCTGGGCTACAACACCCAGGTCTTCAAGGTGGTGACCTTCGTGATTTCAACCACCCTCTCGGGCTTGGCGGGCGCTCTCAACGCCCTTAACCTGCAGTTCACCAACACCAGCCTCATTGATCCCACCCGTAGCGTGGAGGTGATCTTCGCCGCACTCATGGGCGGGGCGGGCAACGTGCTGGGGGCGGTGATGGGCGGCATGGCCTTCATGACCATACGGCAGTATCTGGCCGACTATCTGGTGCGTTGGGAGATGTTCCTGGGCATCGCGCTGTTGTTCATCGCCTTCAAACTGCGCAAGGGCCTCTACGGGGTCCTGGCCAAGGGCTAGCACGCAATCCGGCACTGGTGATCAGAAATGCTGCAATCGATCTTCTACGGGCTGACCATCGGAGGTATCCTCTACATAACCTCCATCGGCCTGTCGCTAACCTTCGGGGCCATGCGCATCGTCAACTTCGCGCACGGCATGGTCTATTCCGTGGGGGCCTACGGGCTCTACTACCTCAGCCACTCCTTGGGCCTGCCCTTTCTGGTGGCGGCCCTGGGCTCTCTGCTGCTGGCCATACCCTTGAGCTATGTCATCGAGCGCCTGGTAATCAGGCGGCTCTATGGTCAGTCCATCGACTACGCCATCGTGGCCACCTACGCCGTGCTCCTGATCGGCGTGGACGCCATCAAGTGGATCTTCGGCCCCAATCCTCTGCCCATCAGCGACCCCGTCGGCATCTCGCTCAACCTGGGCTTTTTGGAGATGCCGGTCTACCGGCTCATTATCATCGGGCTTTCATTCCTGATATTCGTTGGGCTGTCCATCTTCTTCAAGAAGACTATCGTGGGCAAGATCGTGGTGGCCGGCTTGCAGGACCGCGAGGCGGTGCGTAGTCTGGGCATCAACATCGACCGCTACTTCGCCATAGTCTTCGTGCTGGGTAGCGCCTTGGCCGCCCTGGGCGGCGTGCTCTACGCGCCACTTTCCACCGTGCAGCCTTACATGGGCTTCCAAGTGCTGGTGCTCACCTTCGCCGTGGTCATTGTCGGCGGTATGGGCAATTTCCGCGGTACCGCCATAGCGGCCTTCTCCCTGGGCCTGATCATCGCCCTGACCGGCCGGATATGGGGTCCGGCGGCCGAGGCCATGGTTTTCGTGGTCATGGCGGTGGTACTCATCATCAGGCCGATCGAGGTTTGATTGCCGGGACGCCTTGGGCGCGCCCGGCGGAGGTTTTTCATGGATAAGCCGATGGACGCCTTTCTGCGGATGGGCCTGGTTCACTTCATGGCTTTCCCCGCCCTGGGCGGAGGCCAGGGGCCCTGGGAGGAAACGGTTCGCACCATAGCGCTTGACCCCTTTTTCACCGCTTTGGAGATAACCCATATCGTCGATGACGGAGAGCGCGCGCGCGTGCGCGACCTGCTCAGGCTGGCCAACCTGGCGGTGGGCTTCGGCGCGCATCCCACCATCCTGGGGGGCAAGCTGGATATCAACTCCCTGGATGATGCCGTGCGCGCCTCCGCCCTGGCCAAACTCAAGGAGCTGCTCGACGAGGCAATCTTCATGGGGGCGGAGAGCTTCGTAGTGCTCTCGGGCAAGGACCCCGGCGATCAGGCGCGTCCGGCCGCCCTGGACGCCTTGGTCAGGTCTCTTTCCGAGCTGTGTGTCTATTCGGCCGAGCGGGGCGGCCCCAAGGTCGTGGCCGAGGTCTTCGATCGGGCGGTGGACAAGTGCTGCCTGCTGGGTCCGGCGGATTTGGCCGCCGAGGTCGCCCGGCGCGTGAGTGAGTCGCAAGCCAACTTCGGCCTGCTGGTGGACTTGAGCCACATCCCCCTCCTGGGCGAATCCCCGGAACAGGCGCTTATTCCGGTCGAGTCCTGGCTGACCGGGGCCCACCTGGGGAACGCCGTGCTGGACAAGACCTGCGCGGGCCATGGCGACAACCACCCCATCTTCGGCAGTCCGGGCAGCGTCAACGGCCTGGAAGAAATGGTGGCCTTCCTGCGCACGCTCATGCAGATCGGATTCCTGGGTCCCGAGCGGCGGCCCATGGTCAGTTTCGAGGTCAAGCCCTTGCCGGGGCAGGACTCCCTGGTGGTGATCGCCAACGCCAAGCGCATGATGAACGCGGCCTGGGCCCTTGTCTAGACGCCCTCAACGAGGTAAGTAGCATGAAGCCCGCAATATTCGTGACCCGCCGGCTGCCCGAGGGCGCCATGCGGGTGCTAGAGGAAAACTTCAACGTGACCTGCAACCCCCATGACCGGGTGCTCAGCCGCGAGGAACTGCTGGCCGGGGCCAAGGGCGCCGACGGCCTGCTGCCGCTGTTGACCGACCGTATCGACGGAGAGGTCTTAGAGGCGGCCGGTCCCCAGCTCAAGATCGTGGCCAACTACGCCGTGGGGTTCAACAACTTCGACCTGGCCGCGGGCACCGCGCGCAAGATACCCATGACCAACACCCCGGGCGTGCTCACCGACACCACCGCCGACCTGGCCATGGCCCTGCTGCTGGCCGTGGCTCGCCGGGTGGTACCCGCCGACGTCTACGCCCGCGCCGGCAAATACCAGGGCTGGGCCCCGCTGCTCTTCGTGGGCAGCGATGTGCACCACAAGACCCTAGGCATCATGGGCTTCGGCCGCATCGGCTACGCCATGGCCAGGCGCGCCGCCGGTTTCGACATGCGCGTCCTCTACACCGACGCTCAGCCGGCCAAACCAGAGATAGAGCGTGAGGTGAACGCCAAGTTCGTGGACAAGGATACCCTGCTCAAGGAGGCCGACTTCATCACCCTGCACGTGCCGCTGACCCCCGAGACCAGGCACTACCTGAAGGCTCGGGACTTCGCCCTCATGAAACCCGAGGCCTACGTTATCAACACCGCCCGCGGCGAGGTGATCAACGAGCAGGATCTGGCAGACGCGCTCAAGGCCGGCCAGATCGGCGGGGCGGCGTTGGACGTCTTTGAACACGAGCCCAAAATCCACCCTGACCTCCTGGGCATGGAGAACGTGGTCGTCCTCCCTCACATCGCCAGCGCCTCCATTGAGACCCGCACCAAGATGGGGCTCATCTCGGCGGAGAACCTGATCGCCGTGCTCCTGCGCGGGCAGAGGCCTCCCAACCTCCTAAACCCCGAGATATACGGCTAGGACATGGCGGGAGAGGGCGACCCCGGCCTGGCCGGCCTGATGGTACTGGTGCGCGGGGCCGGAGAAATGGCCTCGGGGGTGGCCCACCGTCTGGCCAGCTCCGGGCTGCGCGTGATACTCACCGAAATTCCGAGGCCCCTGGCCGTGCGGCGGGCGGTGAGCTTCTGCGAGGCCGTGTACGAGGGGAACAAGACCGTGGAGGGGCTGACCGCCAGGCTCATCGCCGAGCCCACCCAGGCCGGCGAGGTCTGGGCCGAGGGAAGGCTGCCCCTGCTCTTGGATCTCGAACTGTCCTGCCGGGAAGGCCTGCGTCCGGCGGTGATCGTCGATGCCACCCTGGCCAAGACCGACACCGGGTTGCGGCGCGGCATGGCCCCGCTCACCATGGCCCTGGGGCCGGGATACCGCGCCCCGGAAATGGTTGACCTGGTCATCGAGACCAACCGGGGTCACAATCTGGGCCGGCTGATCTATAATGGCCAAGCAGCCGAAAACACCGGTGTGCCCGGGGACATCGGCGGCTACACCCACCAGCGGGTGCTGCGCGCGCCCTGCCCGGGCGTCTTTACCGCCGAGCGTCAATTGGGCGACATGGTCGAGGCCGGCCAACTGGTGGGCCGGGTGGAGAAGCAGGATGTCCGTGCGTCCATCGGCGGGCTCCTGCGTGGCCTGATACGCTCCGGCACACGGGTGCAATACGCCCTGAAGCTGGGCGACGTGGACCCCCGGGGCAAGAGGGAATACCTGACCACCATCAGCGACAAGGCGCGGGCCATCGGCGGCTCGGTGCTGGAAGGCATCATGGCCCGCTTCAATCGCCGGGAGGAATGACCTTGGCCGCCTTCCACGCTTGGGTCAGTCAGGAACTGGCGCTGGGACGCGACCTCTGCCTGGGCACCATCGTGCGCAGGGTGGGCTCGGCGCCCCGCGAGCAGGGGGCGAACTTCCTGGTGCGTGCCGACGGCAGCATCCGGGGGACCATCGGCGGCGGTCGCCTGGAGGGCGAGGTAACCGCCGCGGCGGTGAAAGCCTTGGCCGAGGCCCAGGCCAGGCTGCTGAATTATCGCCTCTCGGGCAAGGACGTGGCCGAGAGCGAGATGATCTGCGGCGGCGACGTGGACGTCTACCTGGAGCCGGTGCGGGCCGCCGATGACCAGGCCCGCCTGATCTTCGCCGCCGCCGCCCAGGTCGCCGCCGGCGGAGGCCGGGCCTTGATGGTCACGCCGCTCATGCCCGGACCGCTGGAAGGGCTGGCCGGGCGCAAGCTGCTGCTGCGGGAGGGCCTGCCGGCCCTGGGCAGCCTGGAGGCCGCGCCGGGGTTGGCGCTGGATTTGGCGGAGGGCCTGGCCGACCTCCTGCGCCAGGGCCGTCGCGGGCTTTGGCCGCACCACAAGCCTGACGGCTCGCGGCTGGACTGCTTTTTCGAGCCCATCGTCAACGAGCCGGTGGTCTATCTCTTCGGCGGCGGGCACATTTCACTCCACCTCGCCGCGCTGGTGAAGATGGTGGGCTTCCGGCTGGTGGTGGCCGACGACCGTCAGGAATACGCCAGCCGCGAACGCTTCCCCCAGGCCGACGAGGTCTGGGTGCGCGATTTCCGTAAGGTGCTCGACGGTGCGGAGTTGGGGCCGGACGCCTACATGGTGATCGTCACCCGGGGCCACCTCTTTGACAAGGAGGTGCTGGCCCAGGCTCTGAGGCAGCGGGCGGCCTACGTGGGCATGATCGGCTCCCGCCGCAAGCGGGGCATGATCTACGAGGCCCTGGAGCAGGAGGGCTTCAGCCCCGAGCAGTTGGCAACGGTGCATTCCCCCATCGGCCTGGGCATCGGGGCCGAGACCCCGGAGGAGATCGCCCTCAGCATCGCCGCAGAGCTGATCGCCGTGCGCGCGGGCAAGGACACCCGCCGCCGCGGCCTTTTCTAATCCCCCCGCCAGATTTCCAGTGACCCCCGGCGCAGGCTGGCCTTGAGCAGGCGGGCGTAGGCCCCGCCCTGGCGTAGCCTGGCGAACAGTTCGGCGAGCATCGTCGGCGAGGCGGCTTCGGCCTGGTTTATCACGGCCACGGCCCTGGCCCCCGGGGGCAGGGCCCGCAAGGGTCCCTGGCTGCCGCTGAGCGCCCGGGCCAGGGCCAGGGGGGTTATCTCATCGCCCAGGCGGATGCCCGCCGCCTCGGCGAAGGCCAGGGGGCGGTGGGCCCAGCGTTCGCTTAGCCGGCGGCCCAGGCCCGAGGCCCCGGCCAGGACCACCATGGTCCCGGTCTCGGCGGGGCAGGCCGGTTCATGGGGGGCCCAGCCCTTGAGCGGCAGACGGGCCGAGCCGTCGGCCTCCACCAGCACCCACAACTCCGGGACCTGGGCCAGGGCCGCCATCTGCCCCGGACCCAGTCCGGCCAACTTGCCCTCGGCGGTGGAGCGGGCGGCCAGGTAGAGGGTGCCGGGTCCGGCCAGGCGGCGGGCGATATCCCCTGGCGGAGGCGAGCCCTCCCCCCAGAACCAGGTCTCCCCCGCCTCGCCGGCCTGGGGCGGGTAGATGCGGGTGGTGGTGGTGACCACGACCTTGCCCCCTGCCGCGGCGATCTCCCGCGCCAGCCGGTGCATGAGGGTTGTCTTGCCGCCGCTGCCTACGAGGGCCGCCACCTGCGGACCATATAGGCCCAGGGCTCGGCACAGAGGACCGAGGGCGGCCCAGTCCAGCAAGGGGCCGTTCTCGGCCAGGGCCTTGGCGCGGGCCAGGTCCCGGGGAGTGTCCACGTCCAGCGCGCTGCCGGCGGGGGTCTCGACCAAGGCGACCTCGCCGGCCAGGCGGGCCAGAATGTCCCGTCCGCCCTGGTCGCCCTTAAGCCCGGCCAACTCCGCCAGGTGAGGCCGGGCGAAGGCTATGGGGTGGGCGCGGCGTCCGCCTTCCCAGGCGGCGGCCACCCCGCCGGGCGCGGCCAGGGCCGCCGCAGCCACGCGAGCGATGACCTGGGGCTGGACCAGGGGCTGGTCGCCCAGAAGCACCACCAGGACGCCTGCTTTCTGTTCCAGGGCCAGGCGCGCGGCCAGGGCAAGGGAGCTGCCCATGCCTTGATCTGGCCGGGGGTTGACCGCGGTTTGCAGGCGGGGGTCCGCGGGCAGCGCGGCGGCCAACTCGGCGGCGCCAACCCCCAGCATCACCAGCAGGTGGTCCAAACCGGTTCCTTGGCCGTGGCCGGCGGCCAGGGCCGCCAGGACCGGCCAGGCCGCCAGCGCCCGGCCCTGGAAGCGGGCTACTTGCTTGCCTCCGCCGAAGCGGTTGGCCTGACCGGCGGCCAGCACCGCGCCCCAGACCTCGCTTGACGGCTGGGTAGTGGCCACGGCGGCCCTACATTTCCCAGACCAGGGCCAGGCGCAGCAGGTTGCTGGTCACGCCGTGGTTGCGTTCGTCCAGCCCGCCGTTGCTGATGTGGCGGAGCCGGTAGCCCAACTCGAGCTTGGAACCCTCGAGCGGCAGGCGCAGGCCGATGCCGCCGAATGAGAGGAAGTTCAGCGCGCTGCCCACCTCGTCGATGTGCAGGTTGTCCCAGGAGGGACCGAGCCCGCCTTCCAGAAAAGGCTCCGCTCCTATCTCACCGAAGGAAGGCAGGTAGAGCCTCAGGCCGGGCGCCAGCGAGACCTCCAGGCCGTTGGCGTAGTTCCAGAACTTGGCGACGGAGCCTTCCAAACGCAGGTCCAGGCGCAGGCCGGCCCCCTCCCAGAGCGCTCCTGCCACGTCCAGATCGAGCCCGGTGCCCCCCAGGTTGGCCCCTTGGATGTCGATGTCGTTGTGGGCGAAAACGCCCAGGCCCCACTCGGTGAACCGCCAGGCTCCGGCTTGGCCGGGAAGCCACAGCAGCAGGGCGGCCAGGAGCAGAAGGCCAGCCAGCCGGGGCAGCGCTTGGGATGGACTGGCTGGCTCAGGCATGGCCGATGCCGCTGGCGCGGATTTGGGGCGTGAGGTCGGCGGCGGCGGGCAGACCGGGCATGGAGGCGGCCTGGCGCACGCCGTCGATGATGGCCATGCGCACCAGGCGGGCGGCCATTACCCCCAGGCCGTTCAAGTCGGACTCCACCTGGCCCGCGCCCAGGACGATGACCAAGTCGCCGTCGAAGGTGGTGTGCACCGGTTCGATGGCGCGCACCAGACCTTGCTGGGCCATGGCCGCCACTTTGCAGGCCGCGCCCTTGTCCAGGCGGGCGTTGGTGGCCACCATGGCCAAGGTGGTGTTGGAGGTGGGGTGGAAGCCGTCGCGCCGGAAGCCGGCCAGGTACTGGGCCGCGCTGTCGGCGAATTCTCGGCTTTCCGGAGACCGGCGCGCCCCGGCTATGATGCGGCCTTGCTCATCGATCACGTCGCCGAAGGCGTTGACCACGGCCAGGGCTCCCATCCTGAGTTCGCCCTGGGTCAGGGAGGCGCCGCCCAGCCCGCCCTTGCAAGCCTGGCCCAGGCCATAGAGCTTGCCCACGGTGGCCCCGGAGCCCGCGCCCACGTTGCCTCGGGGCATGGGCCCGGCCTGGGCCGCTTCGCAGGCCTGACGGCCCAGGGCGGCATCGGTCCGGGCCCCTCCGCAGAGCGGCAGGTCGAAGATGACCGCCGTGGGCGTGACCGGGATGACCAGGTCGGCGACCTTGAGGCCCAGGCCCCGCTCAGCCAGCCAGGCGGCCGCTCCTCCCCCGGCGTCCAGCCCGAAGGCCGAGCTCCCGGCCAGGACCACGGCGTGCACCTCCTGCACCAGGTGGCCCGGCCGCAGGGCATCGGTCTGGCGGGTACCGGCCGCCGAGCCGCCCACGGCCATGCCGCCCACGCAGGCCGGGGGGCAGAGCACCACCGTGCAGCCGGTGCAGCCCTGGGGGTGCTGGGCATGGCCGACCAAAAAGCCGGGGACCTCGGCGGGGGATCCGTTGCTGTTCCATAGGGCGCTGTATGGCATTCGCTGTTCGCCTTTTTCTTGAGATAGTCAACCGGGAGCAGGCCAATGTCAAGATGATCGCCGCCATGGGCGGCCCGGCCCGGCTTTCGCACTCCGTCCGCGCGGGGCCCGCGCAAGGTTTGACTTTGTCTGGAGAGATCAATAGAATCAACTCAAAGGGTTCGCTGGTCCAGCCGATCCGTTCCCGGGCGGGGCAAAAGGGCCCCCAGGCGCGTCCAGCGGGGCAATGCGCGCCGAGGGCGGGGAGCCGCGCGGAGATGGAAGGCTCCCGGAACGCGCCACATCCTTGACCTGCCAGCATGCCAACGGCGCAAGCCGGTTGGGGAGACCTGATGACCGAGGCCTTCTTGGAAGAGAATCCGCAGCGTGTGACTGAGGCCGAAATGGTGGTGGCCATTCCTTCCTACCAGGAGGCCCGGCTTATCGGCTATCCCACCACCCAGGCCGCCCTGGGGCTCAAGCGCTATTTCAACGACCGCTCCAGCGTGCTCATCAACTGCGACAACAACTCGCAGGACGGCACCAAGGAGGCCTTTTTCGCCGCCGACACCGAGGGTGTGCCTCGCATCTATCTCTCGACCCCGCCGGGCGTGCGCGGCAAGGGTAACAACTTCCGCAATCTCTTTCGCAAGGTGGTGGAACTCAAGGCCAAGGTGGTGGTGGTGGTCGACGCCGACCTGAAGTCCATTTCCCCTCAATGGATCAAGCACCTGGGCGAGCCCCTCTGCAACGAATTCGGCTATGTGGCGCCTCTTTACGTCCGCCACAAGTATGACGGCACCATCACCAACTCCATCGCCTATCCCTTGACCAGGGCCCTTTACGGCCGGCGGGTGCGTCAGCCCATCGGCGGGGACTTCGGTTTCTCCGGCGACATGGCGCGGGTATTCCTGGCCAGCCCCACTTGGTCCGAGGCCGTGGCCCAGTTCGGCATAGACATCTGGATGACCACCCTGGCCATGAACAACAACGTGCCCATCTGCCAGGCCTACATGGGCCGGCCCAAGATACACAAGGCCAAGGACCCCGGCATCGAGCTGGGGCCCATGTTCAGCCAGGTGGTGGGGACCATCTTCCAACTGATGAACCACACCACCGGCTATTGGATGCGGGTCAAGTGGTCCAAGCCCACCTCCATCTATGGCTTCGGGCTGGGAGAGGTGGAGATGCCTCCGCCGGTGAAGGTCAGCGAGGACAAGCTGGCCGCCAACTTCCACGAGGGGTTCGACACCTGCCGGGAGATTTGGCGGAGGATCCTTTCCCCGGACATCTTTAATAAGGTGCTGGAGATCGGCCAGCTTCCCAAGGAGCAGTTTGATTTCCCGACTCAGCTTTGGGCCAAGACCTTGTATGAGTACGCCGCCAGCTATCACCACCGCACGGTTGACGAGCAGGACCTGCTCAACTCGCTTATCCCGCTCTACTTCGGCAAGACCCTGTCCTACGTTCGCAAGACCGAACGCATGAGCGTGCAGCAGGCCGAGGAGTTCATAGAGAACGAATGCATGGTTTTCGAGGAGACCAAGCCCTACCTCCTGGACCGCTGGGGCGAATGAGGGCCCCTTTGAGGTGACGTCATGGCCAAGATATTGATCGTTGATGATGAAGAGCACATTCGCTTCCTCTACTCCGAGGAGCTCACCGACGAGGGCTTCGAGGTCATCACCGCCGATTCGGGGTATCAGCTCCTGGAGCGCATCGAAAAGGAGAAGCCGGATCTGGTGATCCTGGACATCAAGATGGTCGATTACAACGGGCTGGACCTGTTGCAGGACATCCGCAACAAATACTACGACCTTCCCGTGATTCTCTGCACGGCCTACGACACCTTCAAGGAGGACATGAAGTCCATTGCCGCCGACTTCTACGTCATCAAGTCCTTCGACCTGACCGAATTGAAGAACAAGATAAAGATGGCCCTGGAGACCGCGGTGCCGCAATCGAGGGAGCAGTAGGGTCCGGACCGGGCCGATTCTGGCGGCGGATGAGCCCCTAGGTGCCGGGGCCGCGAAAGCGGCTCCGGCCTCCGTTTTTGAGGGCTGATGCCAATTATACCAATTTGCGTCAAACGATTGGTTTGAGCGCTAATCGGCATGCGGGCCAAGGAGCCACCCCAGCCAACAAGTTGGCTGGGGACCCCAGGGGATGCCCGCCGAGCGCGCAAGCGCTCGAAAGGGAGGGCAAAACCATGCTTTTGCCCTGCCGATTGGTGATCAAAGCCATGGATGGCTTTGAGTGCAACTTGGTGTGAAGCCTATTGGCGGATGTGGCTGAAGAACCATAGGCCGCCAAGGAAGAAAAGGCCGTTGGGCAGCCAGGCCGAAAGGAAGGGCGGCAGAACCCCGGAATAGCCGAAGAGGGATCGCACGTAGGAGAAGCTGATCCAGTAGAGCAGGGCGCAGGCCAGACCGGAGACCACGCCGATGGCCAGGGAGCCACCCCGCTCCTTGAACAGGGCCAGGGGCACGCCCACCAGAGCCATGATGAGAGTGACAAAGGGGAAGCTGATTTTGCCCTGCAGGTCCACGCGGTAGCGCCTGGTGTCGTAGCCTTCAGCCTCTATCTTCTGCACGTAGCGGACCAGCTCGCCGAAGCTCATCTCCTCGCTGGGCTTGGAAAGCCGGCTGAAGTCGCCGGGCCGCTCGGGCAGGTCCACCACCCGTTCTTCGAAGGGCATCGCGGTGTAGGCCCCCGCGCCGATGCGTTCCTGGTAGAGCCCGGAAAAGAAGACCCAGCGGCCGGCCAGGAAGCGGGCGCGCCTGGCATCCACCCGCAGGGAGAGGTTGAAGTCGCGGTCGAAACGATAGTAGACCACGTCGGAGAGCGATTGGCTCTCCTGGTCGTAGAAGCCCACCCGGTAGATCGAGTTCTGGCCCTTGAACCAGAATTTCTCCTTGTGCAGAAGCTGGCCGGGCTGGTTCTCCACCAGCACGTTCCAGATATAGTTCGTCTTCGCCTTGGTCTTGGGCACCACGGTTTCGTTTAGCAGGGCCACCATCACGGTCAGTGCCAGGCCGATGAGCAGGAGGGGCATGGTGAAGCGCAGCATGCTCACGCCACTGGACTTGACGGCCACGATCTCGTTTCGCTTGCCCATCAGGCCCAGGGTGATGACCGTGGACATGAGCACGCCCACCGGGACCATGAGAGAGGTTATCTCGGGAATCTGCAGTATGAAAAAGGAAATCATGGTGGCGGTGGGAACGCCGGACTCGCCGAAGTTGTTAGCCTTTTCCAGAAAATCGAAAATGGTGTAGAGAGCCACGAAGGAAACCACCATGAAGGCGAATATCTTCAGGAACTCGCGCGCGATGTAGAGGCTTAGGATGCGCACGCCCTAATCCTTCCCGCTGGCGTGGAGGCCGCGCAGACGGCTGATGAGCGCGGGCAGCTTGTTGAGGCTGTCCAGCAGTGGGATGGGGGTTTCGTTCAACTCGCGGTTGAACATCAGGAGGCCCAGGAGGGCGAAGATGATGTTCGGCAGCCACATACCCAGGCGGGGGGGATAGGAGCCGGAGACGCCATAGGACCAGGCCGCCGAAAGCATGAGGTAGTAGGAGAAGAAGACCGCCAGCGCCACGGCCACGCCCCAGGAGCGTCCGCTGCGGGTGTGGGTTCCAAGCGGCAGGCCGATAAGGGCCATGACCAGACATGAGAATGGTAGGGTGAACTTCTTCTGCAGCTCCATGTCAAGAAGGTTGTGCTGCTTGGACCGTGGAGGGTGTTTGTCCATCTCCGCCAGCAGCTCGTCCAGGTACATTTCTTTTTCATGCTTGCTGGTGCGGGCGGCAGTGGTGCCGCCGGGGGCGTCCATGCGCACGTCATAGGTCTCGAAGGTGGCGGTCTGGGCGCTTTTTAGGCCGCTGCCCACCGAATGCAAGGTGCCGTCGTAAAGCCTGAGCAGGATCTTGCCTTCAACAACCGGGTAGAGGCTGCCGCGCTTGGCCACGATGGTGTGCACCCGTGACTGGTCGCGCTCGTCGACGATGAAGATGTCTTCCAGAGCGCCCTCGCCGGGAAGGCGGTTGATATAGATGACCAGGCCGGGGAAGGTGTCCAGGAAAACGCGCTCGCGCAGGGCCAGGTCGGTCTTGGCCCGGGCCACCTGGTAGAGCATGTTCTCGAACTTGTGGTTGCCCCAGGGCAGAGCCCATATGGCCAGGGCGCTGCACAGGCTCCAGGCCAAAACCGCTAGCAGGGCCACCGGAGGCAAGAGCTGCATCAGGCCCACGCCGGCGGCCTTCAGGGCGGTGATCTCGTTGTCCGAGGACAGGCGGAGAAAGGACAACAGCACCCCCAGCAGGGTGGCCATGGGAATGGTGAAGACGAAAAAGTAGGGCAGGGTGTAAAGAAGGAGCTTGACCACAACGTCCAGGCCCACGCCCTTGGTCACCACAAGGTCCGTGAGCTCCATGATCTTGGCCATCAAAAGGACGAAGGTGAAGACCCCCAAGCTGGTGAAAAAGGGGCCGACCATCTCCCAAAATAGGTAGCGCTGTATTATCCTTGCCCGAGGCATGCCTGGGAGTCTAAAGGCTGGGCGGTCATTTGTAAAGGAGGGTTGAAGTGAACCTGCGCCAGAGTCTGGAGGAGCGCGAGGAGTATCTGCTCTCCCCCCATGCCGCCCGCTCGGCGGCCAGCCGGGGGCGGCTGAAACCCGAGCCGGAGTGCAGCCTGCGGCCGGCCTTCCAGCACGATCGCGACCGCATCCTCTACTCCAAGTCCTTCCGCCGTCTGAAGCACAAGACCCAGGTTTTTCTGGCCCCCACCGGCGACCACTACCGCACCCGGCTGACCCACACCCTGGAGGTGGCCCAGATAGCCCGCACCCTGGCCCGGGCCTTAAGACTCAACGAGGACTTGACCGAGGCCATCGCCCTGGGCCACGACCTGGGCCACACCCCCTTCGGTCACGCCGGCGAGTCGGTGCTGGCCGAGCTCCTGCCCGAGGGCTTCCATCACTGGGAGCAGTCGCTCCGGGTGGTGGACGTGCTGGAAAAGGATGGCCAGGGCTTGAACCTAACCCACGAGGTGCGCATGGGCATCCTGTCCCACTCCAAGGGCCGGGGCCCCTTCCTGCCCGAGGAGAGGCCGGCCGAGGACCTTACTCTGGAGGCGCATCTGGTGCGGGCAGCAGATGTCATCGCCTACATAGCTCACGATACCGATGACGCGGCCCGCGGCGGGGTCATTTCGCCGGAGGACCTGCCCGCCCAGGTCAAGGAGGTTCTGGGCTCCCGCCTGAGCCGGCAGATAGACACCATGGTGCGCGACCTTATCGCCCAGACCACCGAAGCCGGTGGCCGGGTGCTGCGTATGAGCGCCCGGGTGAAGGAGGCCATGTGGGGCCTGCGCGATTTCCTTTATGAACGAGTATACGACAACCCCGAGGTCCATGCTGATTTCATAAAGGCTTCCAAGGTGGTGCGCGAGCTGTTCAACCGGCTGGCAGAGGATGATGTCTTTTACTTGCGAAAGGTGGGATCTCTGCCTCCCTCCGGCGAGCGGGTGCGTCGGGTGGCTGACTATATCGCCGGCATGACCGACCGCTACGCCTTGCAGCTCTACGAGGAGGTCTTCCTGCCCCGGCCCTGGGCAGCGCTTTAGGCGGGCGGCCTTGCGCCTGGGCTTTCATATGCCGGTGGCCGGCGGCCTTCTTGGGGCGGTGCGGGCCTCGGCCGAGCTGGGCCTGGGTTGCCTGCAGATTTTCTCCGGCAATCCGCGCTCATGGTCATCCAAGCCCCTGGACCCGACCCTGGCGGCGGAGTTCGCCTTGGAGGCCCGGCGGAAGGGGCTAAAGCCGGTGGCGGTGCACGCGCCTTACCTGATTAATCTGGCCAGCCCAGATGAGGCCCTCTGGAACAAGTCCGTGGAAGCGCTGGCGGAACAGTTGCTGCGGGCGCGGGCCCTGGGGGCGGCGGCGGTGGTGGTGCATGCTGGCAGCCGAGGCCGTCAGGAGCCGGCCCGCGGTCTCGCACGGGTGGCGACGGGGGTGGAGCGGGCCTTAAAACTTGCCGGTAAGGGCGCGGCCTGTTGGCTGGAGAATACCTGCGGCGGGGGGACCCAGGTGGGCTCGACCCTTGAGGAATTGGCCGAGCTTCTGCGCCTTTTGGCCGGTCTTGAGGTGGCGGCATGCCTGGACACGGCCCACGCCTGGGGCGCAGGCTACCGTTTGGACGGGGAGCGGTGGGTGCGCGCTTTCCTGGGGGAGGTGGAACGGACTCTGGGACTGGAGCGGGTGGCCCTTTGGCACCTCAACGACACCATCCACCCCCTGGGCAGCCGGCGTGACGAACACCAGCACCTTGGGCGGGGACGCCTGGGCCGGGCCGGGGTGCGGGCCCTGGTGAGCGAACCCCGTCTGCGGGGCGCGGCCCTTGTCATGGAGACTCCGGCCGACCCGCCCCAAGGCCGTCTGGGTGACTTGGCGCTGGCGCGGGGCTTGGCGGCCAGGGGCGCGTCATGGCCCGCAAGGGGCTAACTGGCCAGGGACGCAAGAGGTTTGACACTTGACCCCAGGTATGCTAATTTTTCTGCGGCACTCTCTTGCTGGAGGCTCGTTTGGTAGGCAAACCCAAACCCCCGCCTGGGGTTGATATTATCGACCTGGTGGAAGTGGTCGAGGAGAAGCCGGCCTCCCAGCCTGCCCCCGCGGCTGGCAGCGATGACTTGGACGCCTTGTTGGCCGAGCTGACCGGCGAGGCGCCGCCTAAGGCCGCGTCCGCCGCAGCCATAGCGTCTGAGGCGCCCGCGCCCGCAACCTCCGCCGCGCCGGCCCCGCCCGTGGCCCCGTCAGCGCCCACCGCCGGGGCCGAGGCGGGCCAGGACGACCTGGACGCTCTTCTGGCCGAGTTGGGCGGCGACAAACCGACCGCCCCGGCCCCGCCCGTGGCCCCGTCCGCGCCCGCCGCCAGTGCCGAAGTGGGTCAGGACGACCTGGAGGCTCTTCTGGCCGAGTTGGGCGGCGACAAACCAGCCGCTCCTGCCGCCCCCGTCACCCCCGCTCCGCCCGCCGCGTCCGTCGCGTCCGCGCCGGAGGCCGCTGCCCCGGCCCAGGCTGACACGGGTCAGGACGATTTGGATGCCCTGTTGGCCGAGCTGGGCGGCGACCAACCAGCCGCGCCGGCCCCGCCCGCGCCCGCGCCGGAGGCCGCTGCCCCGTCGACGGACCTGGGTCAGGATGACCTGGACGCCCTTTTGAAGGACCTGGAAGCGCCAGTGGCCGCGCCGCCCGAGCCTGCGCCCGCGCCGCCGGCCCAGGCTGAGGCGCCTCAGGCCGACTTGGGCCAGGATGACTTGGATGCCCTGCTGAAGGATTTGGAGGCTCCTGCGGCCGCGCCGCCCGAGCCTGCCCCCGCGCCCCCCCCGTCCGCCGAGCCCGTTACGGAAGAAGAGGACCTGGATTCCTTGCTCAAGGAACTGGAGACCGAGCCTGCCCCGGCTGCGCCGGCCGCGGCGGCCGGGGAGCCGTCTGGCGAGGACCTGGATGCCCTTCTGGCCGAGCTGGATTCGGAAGCCCCCGTGGAGGCAGGCGCGCAAGCCCCTGCGGCCGCGCCTGTCAGCGAGTCGGCGGCGGTGCGGGCCTACAGCGACGCGGTGCTTTCGGCCCTGCCCCCCGAGGAGGCCAAGGCCATTTTCGAGCGGGTCACCCGCGAGGTGATCGAACGCCTGGTGAGCGAGATGGTCCCCAAGCTGGTGGCAGAGCTGGTGGAACGGGAAATCGAGGCGATCAAGCGGCAGGCCTCCCAGGAAGTAGTAGATTAGCCGACCGGCCCGGCGGGCCGGTGGATGGCGGGGTAGCCCCCCGCCATTTGTTTTGTCCACGCCAAACCAACCGCGATGAGAACCGGGCCGGTCCCGGTCGGGAGAGTAGAGCGCCATGACCTCCGCTACCTTGGACAAATCATACGACCCCCAACAGGTGGAGGCGCGCTGGTACTCATACTGGGAGCGGAACGCCCTTTTCACCGCCGATCCCTCTTCCCTCCGGCCGCCCTATTCCATAGTGATCCCCCCGCCCAACGTGACCGGCCAGCTGCACATCGGCCACGCCCTGGACAACACCCTCCAGGACATCCTCTGCCGCTTCAAGCGCATGCGCGGCTATGAGGTGCTGTGGATGCCGGGCACCGACCACGCCGGCATCGCCACCCAGAACGTGGTGGAGCGGGAGATCGCCAAGGAGGGGCTCACCCGCCACGACCTGGGACGTGAGAAGTTCATCGAGCGGGTCTGGAAGTGGAAGGAGGAGTACGGGGGCAAGATCATCAACCAGCTTAAGCGCCTGGGCGCCTCCTGCGACTGGTCGCGCGAGCGCTTCACCATGGACGAGGGGCTCAGCCGGGCGGTGCGCGAGGTCTTCGTGCGCCTGTATGAAGAGGGGCTGATCTATCGGGGCGACTACATCATCAACTGGTGCCCCCGCTGCCACACCGCGCTAAGCGACCTGGAGAGCGAGCACGAGGAGGTCAAGGGCGGGCTCTACCACATCCGCTACCCGTTCAGGAACGGCCAGGGCTGGATCACCGTGGCCACCACCCGGCCGGAGACCATGCTGGGCGACACCGCGGTGGCGGTTAATCCCGAGGACCCCCGCTACAAGAATCTGGCCGACGATAAGGTCGTCCTGCCCCTGGTGGGACGCGAGCTGCCCATCATCCGCGACAGCTACGTGGCCTTGGACTTCGGCACCGGCGCGCTCAAGGTGACTCCGGCCCACGACCCCCACGACTTCGACCTGGGGCGCAAGCACGGCCTGGAGGTGATCCGGATCATGGACGACAGCGGCCGCATCAACGAACTTGGCGGGGCCTACGCCGGCTTGGACCGCTTCGAGGCGCGCAAGAAGGTCCTGGAGGATCTGCAGGTCCAGGGGCTCCTGGAAAAGCAGCAGGAGCACCTGCACGCGGTGGGGCATTGCTACCGTTGCAAGACCATGGTCGAGCCCATTCTGAGCAAGCAGTGGTTCGTCAAGGTGGAGCCCCTGGCCGCCGAGGCCCTGAAGGCCGTGCAGCAGGGCGACACCCGCATCGTACCCGCCCAGTGGACCAAGACCTACTACGAGTGGATGACCAACATCCGCGACTGGTGCATCAGCCGCCAGATTTGGTGGGGGCACCGCATCCCGGCCTGGTACTGCGAATGCGGCGAGGTGATCGTCAGCCGCGCCACGCCCGACAAATGCTCCAAGTGCGGGGGGGGTGATCTGAGACAGGAGACCGACGTGCTCGACACCTGGTTCAGCAGCGGTCTCTGGCCCTTCTCCACCATGGGCTGGCCGGATCAGACTCCGGAACTCAAAAAGTTCTACCCCACCTCCTGTCTGGTCACCGGCTTCGACATCCTCTTCTTCTGGGTGGCCCGCATGATGATGATGGGCATCAAGTTCATGGGAGAGGTTCCCTTCAAGGACGTGTGCATCCACGCCCTGGTGCGCGACGCGCACGGGCAGAAGATGTCCAAGTCCAAGGGCAACGTCATGGACCCCCTGATCATCATGGACCAGTACGGCACCGACGCCTTCCGCTTCACCCTGGCCGCCTTCGCCGCCCAGGGTCGCGACATTAAGATGAGCGAGGAGCGCATCGCCGGCTACCGCAACTTCGTGAACAAGATATGGAACGCCGCCCGCTTCACCATGATGAACCTCGAGGCCGGGGGCGGGCAGGCCGGGGAGGATGACAAGCTGGCGCCCACTCTGGAGGATCGCTGGATACTGAGCCGGATCAACCGCACCGCCGCCGAGGTGGCCGCGGCCATCGACGACTACCGCTTCAACGACGCCGCCGGGGCGGTCTACCAGTTCGCCTGGCACGAGTTCTGCGATTGGTATCTGGAGCTTATCAAGGCTCCGCTATACAACCAGGAAGACCCCGCCGGCCAGGCTCGGGCGAGGGCCACCCTGGCCGAGGTGTTCTCGCGGCTGCTGCGCATCCTGCACCCGCTCATGCCTTTCGTCACCGAGGAGCTTTGGCAGCGCCTGCCCGGCGTCGAGGGAAGCATCATGAAGGCCCCCTGGCCGGAAGGGCGGCCGGACGAGATAGACCTTGAGGCCGAGGCCGGCATGGAGCTGATCATGAGCGCCATCAGCGCCGTGCGCAACATCCGGGCCGAGGCCGGCGTGGCCCCCGGCAAGGAGGTTCCGGTGGTGCTGTCCTTCGACCAGGATTCCGCCCGCCGCATGCTCCTGGGCCACGCCGGACGCCTGCAAAGCCTGGCCAAGATTTCCAGCGTGGAAGATGTGCCGGCGGGCAGAGCCCCGGAGAAGGCCGCCAGCGCGGCCTTGGCCGGAGTGACCCTCTATGTGCCCCTGGCCGGCCTGGTGGACTTCGCCGCCGAGGCCGCGCGTTTGGCCAAGGAGATAGCCAAGCTCGAGAAGGAGATCGCCCCCAGCCGCAAGAAGCTCACCAACGAGGGCTTCCTGGCCAAGGCTCCGGCCGAGGTGGTGGACAAGGAAAAGGCCAAGGTGGGCGAGGCCGACTCCAAGATCGGGCGTCTGCAGGACAGCCTGGCCAAGGTGAAGAGCTTTTTGTGAGATCGCCTGACATTGGATGCGAATAGGGCGGGGCTTCACCCGCCCTATTTTATTGCCGCCCGGCGCAGGCTAATATGATTGAGCAGAAGGTCTTCGGGTGCTAGCTTGGCCAAGGCGGCGGCAGCCGACTCACGAACCACGGCAGAGGTTTAAGCGATGAGCGAGGAGCAATACGCCTGCCCTCCGAACCTGGTGGGCGACCAGGTGGTCCTCTCCGTGCCCTCGGAGCCCGGCTATCTGGACCTGGTCACCCAGACCGCCGAGTCCGCGGCCCGCCTGGCGGGCTTCGGCCCCCACGGCGCGGGGCGCTGCCGGCTTCTGGCCGAGGAGATATTCCACAACATCGCCGCCGAGTGCGGCAAGGTGGGCCGCCGCGACCAATGCCGCCTGGAACTGACCGTCACCGCCGACGGCCTCAACCTGTGCTTCGTCACCGACCATCTGAACTACGACCCCCAGCAGGACCCCGTCTACTCTCTGGGCGCGGTGCTGGAGGGCGAGCATCAGGACGGCCTGGGCCTGCACCTGGTCAAGCACTATGCCCAGGGCATAACCTTGACCAAGCGCGGGGCGACCCGCGAACTCTGTCTCAGCGTGGCCCGGGGGCATGAGGACGAGGGCGCGCGGCCTTGGGGGCGGCTGGTGCCGGCCCTGGCCCCGGGGGTGACTCTCACCCCCGCCGAACGCCAAGGCCGCCTGGTCTACCGCCTGGACCATCCCGGCCGGGGCAAGTCCTACCTGGCCCGCGCCCTGGCCCATCAGGTTTTGAGCCTCGTCAATGGACGCTTGAGCTTCGCCGCCATCATGGCCCAGACCTTGAAGGTGATGCCCGAGGCCGGCCGCCACGGGGTGGAGGACCTCTTCGAAGTGCTTATCCAGCGCGGCTTGGTGGAGGTCAGCCAGGAGTCCCGGACCGAGGCCCTGGTTGAGGTGCGCGAGCAGGTGGAGGTCAAAACCATGCAGGCCCTGCATGCCTACTCGAAGGCGCGAGGACAGGCCCCGGGCAAGGTTCAGGGAGACTAGTTTTTCAGCGCCAGCACCGGCGCGGGCAGCCTACCGCCCCGGGTGATGAACTTCTCGCCGCTGAAGGTGTTCAACCGCATCACAGGGGCCCGGCCCAGGAGGCCGCCGAAATCCACGCTGTCGCCGGCCTGCTTGCCCGGAGCGGGAATGACTCGCACCCCGGTGGTCTTGTGGTTGGCCACGCCGATGGCCAGTTCGTCGGCGATGAGCCCGGCCAGGGCATGGGCAGGCGTGTCGCCTGGCACGGCGAACATGTCCAGGCCCACCGAGCAGACCGCGGTCATGGCCTCGAGCTTCTCCAGATTGAGCGCCCCGCTCTCCACCGCTTCGATCATGGCCAAGTCCTCGCTGACCGGGATGAAGGTGCCGGAAAGCCCGCCCACGTGGCCGGATGCCATGGCCCCGCCGCGCTTGACCGCGTCGATCAACAGCGCCAGGGCGGCGGTGGTGCCCGGTGCGCCCACCTGTTCCAGGCCCATGGCCACCAGTATGCGCCCCACGCTGTCGCCCACGGCGGTGGTGGGGGCCAGGCTGATGTCGACCACCCCAAACTCCACCCCCAGCCGTTTGGCCAACTCGCGGCCCACCATCTCGCCGGCGCGGGTGATCTTGAAGACCGTGCGGCGGATGATCTCGCTCAACATAGTCAAGTCGCAGTCGGGGTGGCGCTCCACCACCGCGCGCACCACGCCCGGTCCGCTGATACCCACGTTCAGCGCGCAGTCGCCCTCGCCCGCGCCGTGGAAGGCCCCGGCCATGAAGGGGTTGTCCTCCGGGGCGTTGGCGAAGGCCACGAATTTGGCGCAGGCCAGGGCGTTTTCGCTGGCCCCGGCCATGTCCTTCAAGATGTGGCCCAGGCGGGCTATGGCGTCCATGTTGATCCCGGCGGAGGTGCTGGCCAGGTTCAGGAACCCGCAGAGGCGGCTGGTGGTGGCTAGCGCCTGGGGCAGGGACTCCATGAGCCGGCGGTCGGCGGCCGTGGCGCTTTTTTGCACCAGGGCTCCGAAGCCGCCGATGAAGTCGATGCCCGCGCTGGCGGCGGCGGCGTCCAGCGCCTGGGCCAGGACCACCGCCGCCCTGGGCTCGGGGCAGGGCTCGATGAGCCAGGCTGCCGGGGTGATGGAGATGCGCTTGTTAACGATGGGTATGCCCAGCGCCTGGCTGACCTCCCCGGCTTCGCGGACCAGGCGGCCTCCCCAGTCGCTCAGACGCTGGCGGCAGGCCTCGGCCAGGCGAAGGTGATCGGGGTGGGCCAGGTCCTTGAGGTTCACCCCCAGGGTGACCGCGCGGATGTCGAAGTGGTTGAAGAGAATCATGCCCGAGGTCTCGAAGACCTCTTCCAGCCCGATGGTCATGGCAAAACCCTTCCGGCTAGACCCTGTGCATGGCCTTGATCACGGCCTCGTTGTGCACCATGACCGTCAGGCCCATGGCCGCCCCGCATTCCTCCAGGGCCTTGCGCAGGCCGGCCAGGCCTACCTTGGCTCCGCTCACGTCGGCCAGCATGGTCATGACGAAGGTGCCGTCCATGACCTTCTGCTGCACGTCCTCGATGTTGGCCCCGTTTTCGAACAAAAGCGTGCTGATGCGGGCGATGATGCCCTTCTGGTCCGCGCCGATGACCACCACGAACACGCGTTCCTTTTCCATGGGCATACGCCTTTCGGTCAGGCCCCGGCGCCGGCCTGCCCGTGGGGGCAATGGGGCAGCAGCGTGCAGCGGGGGCATTCGGGCTTCCGGGCATGGCAGACGCGCCTGCCGTGCCATATGACCTGGTGGCTGAACTTGGTCCAGCGCTGGCGGGGGATGACCTCCATGAGCGCGAGCTCCGCCTTGACCGGGTCCTGGTAGTTGGTGAGCCCAAGGCGCAAGGCCACCCGGCCCAGGTGGGTGTCCACGGTTATGCCGGGCAGGCCGAAGGCCGAACCCAGCACTACGTTGGCGGTCTTGCGCCCCACTCCGGGGAGCCTCACCAAGGCGTCCAGGTCGGCGGGCACCTGGCCGCCGTGGTTTTCCACCAGGGAGCGGGCCATGCCCTGGATGGACTTGGCCTTGTTGCGAAAGAAGCCGGTGGAGCGGACCATCTCCATCAGTTCCTCGGGCTGGGCTTGGGCGTAGTCGACGGCCCCAGGGTAGCGCTTGAACAGGGCCGGGGTAACCAGGTTCACCCGCTCGTCGGTGCACTGGGCGGAGAGGATGGTGGCCACCAACAGCTGCAGCGGGTCCTGAAAATCCAGGCTACAGCGGGCGTCGGGATAGAGCCGGTCCAGGGCTTTCAGAATGGCCCGCACCCGGGCCGGTTCGGGCGGCGCGAAGCCGCCCTGCCTCCGGCTCTTTTCGGCGGTAAGGCGCCCTTGGGCGGCCATGCCTACTGCTCCAACACCTCGGCCTTTTCGATCACCACCGGGGTCGCCGGCACGTCGTCGAACATGCCCTTGCGGCCGGTGGGCACGGCCTTGATTTTGTTGACCACGCCCTGACCGGAGACCACCTTGCCGAAGACGGCGTAGCCCCAGCCCTGCAGGTTCTTGGCGGTGTGGTTAAGAAAGTCGTTGTTTTTGACGTTGATGAAGAACTGGGCGGAGGCGCTGTTGGGGTCCTGGGTGCGGGCCATGGCCACGGTGTAGGACTCGTTCTTCAGGCCGTTATCGGCCTCGTTTTTGATGGGCTTGTTGGTGGGCTTCTGGGTCATGTCGGCGGTGAAGCCGCCGCCTTGTATCATGAAGCCGTTGATGACCCGGTGGAAGATGGTGCCGTCGTAGTGGCCGGACTTGACGTACTCCAGGAAGTTGGCGACCGTCTCGGGTGCTTTGTCGGGGTACAGTTCCAGGGTTATTTCACCCATGCTGGTGGTGAGCTTGACCAAGGGGTTTCTCCTTTCCGCCTGGGCCCATGACCCGGCAGTGGCTAGAATGAGAATCAGGCCCAGGATCGTCGCCAGGAGGCGCGAGTTCATGGTTTCTTCTCCCGTATAAAGTTGCGCCGCGGGGATCGGCTCCCCGCGGCTTTCATTTTTACCACAAAATTAGCCAAAGACGATCACTCGCCCAGCCGACGGCGGCCAGGATGAACCAAGGCATTCCGGGGGCCAGCCTAGAGGATGACCATCTGCCGGATTAGCCTTACGGCGTCGGCGGGCTCATCCATGATGCGGATCAGGTCCAGGTCCTCGGGGCTGATCAGCTCGCGGGTGAGCATCTGGTCCTTGAACCAGTCCACCAGACCGTTCCAATATTGGCTGCCCATGAGCACCACCGGGAAGGGCCTGATGCGGTGAGTCTGGATCAGGGTGAGAGCCTCGGCCAGCTCGTCCAGGGTGCCCAGGCCGCCGGGCATGACGATGTAGGCCACCGAATATTTGACGAAGGCCACCTTGCGCACGAAGAAGTAGCGGAAGCTCAGGCGCACGTTGGCGTAAGGATTGGGCCGTTGTTCGAAGGGCAGCTCTATGTTGAGCCCCACCGACTGGCCTCCGGCCTCGGCCGCGCCCTTGTTGCCGGCCTCCATCACCCCTCCTCCGCCGCCGGTGATGACCGCGAAGCCAGCCTGGACCAGGAGCTTGCCGATCTCCTCGGCCTGCAGGTATATCTCACTGCCGGGCTTGACCCTGGCCGAGCCGAAGATGCTCACGCCCTTGCCAACGTTGGACATGGTGTCGATGGAGTCGACGAACTCGCTCAGGATGCGCAACATTCGCCAGGATTCGCGCGCGCTCAGCGCGTCGAGCACATACTGCCGCTCACGGGGGTCCTGCATCATGGCCTTTACCCACCTTGTGCGAGATGTTCCAAGCGTTTTTCGGCCAGCACCGCCCCGCCTAGCGGAGGGCCGCTGCGGAGGCGGGTTGCTTAAGCTTCAACCGCCTTATAGTATAGTGCAACCCAAAATTATCAACACCGTCCAGGCCCCAGTCGGCGCCGGACGGCCAACCTGGAGCGCTAGATGAAAATAACCTGCCTGGGCGCGGCACGCACGGTCACCGGCTCATCCTACCTGCTCGACATGGACCATGAATTCCGCTTTCTGGTTGATTGCGGCATGTTCCAGGGCAACCGCCAGATCGAGCAGCGCAACTGGCTGAGCAAGTCCTACAAGCCTCGCGAACTCAAAGCGCTTTTCATCACCCACGCCCACATCGACCACTCAGGGCTGACGCCTCGCCTGGTGCGGCAGGGCTACCAGGGCCCCATCTACGCCACCCAGGCCACCTGCGAGTTGCTGCGCATCCTCTGGCTGGACTCGGCCCACATCCAGGAAATGGAATCGGAGTGGCAGACCCGCAAGAACAAGCGCATTGGCAAAAAGGGCGTGGATCCGCTTTACGAGACGCCCGATGCCGAGGCCGCCATCGAGCTTCTTCGTCCCCTGGAGCTGGAGAAGGAGCAGGAGCTTTTGCCAGGGGTGAGGGTGCGCTTCGTCCAGGCCGGCCACATCCTGGGCGCGGCCAGCCTGCTCATGACCCTGCGGGATTCGGGCGGAGAGCATCGCCTGGGCTTCTCCGGCGATCTGGGCCGGCCCGGCCAGCTCATCATCCCCGACCCCGAGCGCCTGCCCCTGCCCGACACCCTGTTCATGGAGGCCACCTACGGCACCAGGCTGCACAAGTCGCGGGCCGACAGCCAGCGTGAGCTGATGACGGTGATCAAGCAGGCCTATCGCCAGGGGGGCAACGTGGTCATCCCTGCCTTCGCCGTGGAGCGCACCCAGGAGCTGCTCTACACCCTTTCGGCGGCCTGGCGGGCCGGCGATTTGCCGGCCGACATGCCGGTCTATCTCGATTCCCCCCTGGCCATTGCCGCCACCCAGATATTCCGCGCCCATCCCGAATATTTCGACGACGAGACCAAGGAACTGCTGGCCAACGGCGACACTCCCCTGGACTTTCCCAACCTGAAATTCACTCCTTCGACCGAGGAGAGCCGGGCCATCAACGAGCACCGGGGGCCGGCGGTGATCATCGCCGGCAACGGCATGGGCAGCGCCGGGCGCATCAAGCACCACCTCAAGCACAACGTCTGGCGGCCGGACAGCCACGTGGTTCTGGTGGGTTTCCAGGCCCAGGGCACCACTGGCCGGCTTCTGGTAGACGGCGCCACCAAGGTCAAGATTTTCCGCGAGGACGTGGCGGTGCGCGCCACGGTGCACACCATCGGCGGTTTCTCCGCCCATGCCGACCGGGATGAGCTGCTCGCCTGGCTGGGTGGCCTGGCCCACCCCGGGCTCCGGGTCAACGTGGTCCACACCGAAGAGGCCACGGGCATGGCTTTCATGGAGATCGCAGCCAAGCGCTTCCCCCAGGTGGAGTTCTATCTGCCGCGCTGGAACGAGGTGCTGGGCCTGACCTCGGCGGCTCCCACCGCGGCGGCGGTCCCCGCCCCCGCGGCTCCCAGCCTCCGCTCCGGCCAGGTTTCGGCCCGCTTGGCCGAGCTGGCCCGGCGGTTGGAGCGGGGAGACCTGGTGCTGGGCGAGGAACGGCTCCATGCCTTGGAGAAGGCCCTGCGAGGGCTGGAGGAGGGCGCCGCGCCTTCCGGCGAGGCCTAGCCCGTGGAGCGCGACAACCTCATCTCTTGCCTGGCCCATCCCGCCCGCTATCTGGGCGGCGAGGCCCTGTCCGTGGTCAAGGACCCCGCCCGGGTGCGGCTCTCCTTGGCGCTGGCCTTTCCCGAGGTCTACGAGATCGCCATGAGCCACCTGGGCCTGAAGGTGCTCTACGAGTCCCTGGCCGGCCGGCCCGAGGTGGCGGCCGAGCGAGTCTTCGCGCCCTGGCTGGACCTCATGGAGGTCATGTACGCCAAGGGCGTCCAGCCCTGGTCCCTGGAGAGCGGGCGGGAAATGGGGGCCTTCGACGTCATCGGCTTTTCCCTGCAATACGAGCTGACCTACACCAACGTGCTGCACATGCTCAAGCTGGCCGGAGTGCCGCTCAGGCGCGAGCGGCGCGGAACCGGCCATCCTCTGATCATCGCCGGCGGTCCTTCCATGGTCAACCCCGAGCCCATGGCCGACTTCCTGGACCTGGCCGTGGTGGGCGAGGCCGAGGAGCTCATTCATCCCCTGGTGGACCTGTTCATCCAGGCCAAGGAGGAGGGCTGGGAGCGGGACCGGCTCTGGCGTGAGGCCTCGCGCCTGGAGGGAGTCTACGCCCCGGCTCTGTTCGCGCCGGTCTACGAAGGCGGCCGCCTGCTCGAGGTGCGGCCCTTGGAGCCCAGCCTGGCCAGGGTGCGCCGCCGGGTGGTGGCGGACTTGAACGTCTTCCCGCCGCCGGTCAGGCAGGTGGTGCCCACGGTCAAGCCGGTGCACGACCGCTTGGGCCTGGAGGTGGCCCGAGGCTGCACCCGGGGCTGCCGCTTCTGCCAGGCCGGCTACATCTATCGCCCGGTGCGGGAGCGCGAACCCCGGTCCGTCCTGGAGGCCGGCCTTGCCGGCATCGCCGCCACCGGCTTGGAGGAGCTGGCCCTGCTGTCGCTGTCCACCGGCGACTACTCCTGCATCGAGCCCCTGGCCGCCGCGCTCATGGACGCGTTGGAGGAGGCCAAGGTCAGCCTTTCCCTGCCCTCGCTGCGCGTGGATTCCCTCTCCCCGGAGCTGGTGGCCCAGATCAAGCGGGTACGCAAGACCGGCTTCACCCTGGCCCCGGAGGCGGGCAGCGAGCGCCTACGAATGGCCATAAACAAGGACCTGAGCGAGCAGCAGATCCTGTCCACCGCGGGCACGGTCTTCTCCCTGGGCTGGAACCTGCTCAAGCTTTATTTCATGGTGGGCCTGCCCGGCGAGACCGACGAGGACCTCATGGCCATAGGCCGCCTCTGCTCCCTGGTGGCCGATTGCGCCGGTCGGCGGGGCAGGGGGGGCAAGGGCGGAGGAAAGCCCCTGGTGCACGCCAGCCTGGGGGTATTCGTGCCCAAGCCCCACACGCCCTTCCAATGGGAGGGCCAGGCCGGCCTGGAGGAGACCAGGCGCCGCTTGACCCTGGCCAAGGCCAACTTAAGCGACCGCCGGGTCAAGGCCAAGTGGAACTCGCCCGAGCAGAGCCTGCTGGAAGGCGTGCTAAGCCGTGGCGACCGCCGTCTGGGCCGCGCCCTGGAACTGGCCTTGGACCACGGCTGCCGTTTCGACGGCTGGAGCGAGGAGCTGAACTTGGCCGGCTGGCTCACGGCCCTGGCCGAGGCGGGCCTAAGCCCGGATGAGTACCTGCGGCCCCGGGGCCTCGACGAGATTCTGCCCTGGGACCACATCGACGTGGGCGTGGATAAGGCGTTTCTCCTGGCCGAGCGTGAGCGGGCCCGGGCCGGAGAGCATACCGCCGACTGCCGCCGGGGCCGCTGCCACGACTGCGGGGTCTGCGATCACAAGCTGATCAAGCCGCGCTTGGCCCAAACCCGTTTGGAGCCACGCAGTCCCGGCCGGGAAACGCCGCGCCGCGCCTTCACCGAGGGGGAGCGTCAGGCCGTGCGCTTCCGGCTGGAAAAGACCGGTCCGGCCCGCTTCCTGGGCCACCTGGAAATGATGGGCCAGCTTCAGCGCGCCTTCCGCCGGGCCGGGGTGGAGCTTGCCCACAGCCAGGGCTTCCATCCCCACCCTCTGCTCAAGACCGACTCGGCCCTGCCGCTGGGGGTGGAAAGCCTGGTGGAGACCCTGGAGGCCACTATGCTTGGCTCCTGGGCTGCGGACCAGCTCTGCGAGCGTCTCAACCAGGCCTTGCCCCAGGGCCTCAAGGTGGCCGAGGCGCGGCCGTCCCGCCCCGGCGAGAGCCTGGCCGAGCCGGATGAAGTGACCTATCTGATCCGCAGCGAGGCGGCCCTGGACCCGGAGCGCCTGCGCCGCTTCGAGCAGGCCGAGAATCTGGTGTTGGTGCGCGAAACCCCCAAGGGCCGGCGCGAAATTGATTTAAAGAGCACTATCAAGGCATTGGAACTGATCGAGGCTGGACTGACCCTGGTTGTGGGAAGGGTCGGAGGGCGGCCCAAGCCGGCCGAGGTGCTGGAGACGGTCTTCGGCCTGAGCCCCCAGGAAGCCCAGGCGGCACGGGCGCTCAAGATCGCCGCCGGACACGGCCAAGGTTAAAGTGCGCTTCCGCGCTGGCGGGGTGACAAGCTTGACCAATCTGATATATTGCTATAATGTCCAGCACCTTGTTGATAAATGCCCGCTCCTACGAGACCCGGGTGGCCCTGGTGGAAAACAGCCAGTGCGTGGAGGTCTACGTGGAGCGCCACAAGCAGGGGCCCCTGGCCGGCAACATCTACCTCGGCCGGGTGGCTCGGGTGCTGCCCGGCATGCAGGCCGCCTTCGTGGACATCGGCCTGCCCAAGGCCGCCTTCCTTTATGTCAACGACGTGCAGGAGGCCCCAGACCTCTACGCCCTGACGCCGGCGGAGACCCCGCCCCAACGCCCGCCCCGAGGCGAGAACGCCCCCCGCATCGAAGACCTCCTGCGCGAGGGCCAGGACTTGATGGTGCAGGTGGCCAAGGAGCCCCTGGGCAACAAGGGCGCGCGCATCACCAGCCACATCACCCTGCCAGGACGCAACCTAGTCTTCATGCCCACCATCAACCACGTCGGCATCAGCCGCCGCATCGAGGACGAAAAGGAACGCTCCCGCCTGCGCGCCATCCTTCAGGAGATGCGCCCGGCCGGGGCGGGCTTCATCGCCCGCACGGTGAGCGAGGGACAGGACGAGGAGAAGCTGCGGGCTGAGATGAACTTCCTATGCTCGCTCTGGGGGGCCATCAACCGCCGCCGGGAGCGGGCCGGCGTGCCCAGCCTGCTGCACCAGGACCTCTCGGTTAGCCTGCGCGCGGTGCGCGACCTTTTCACCCGCGAGGTGGACCGCTTGGTCATCGACTGCAAGGCCGAGTACGACCAGGTGGTGGAGTTCGTCAGCGCCTTCATGCCCAGCCTGCTGCCCAGCGTGGAGCTTTACCACGGCGGGGAGCCCATATTCGACGCCTACGGGGTGGAGCCGGACCTTACCCGCGCCCTGGGCAAGAAGGTCTGGCTGAAAAGCGGGGGCTACATCGTCATCGAAAAGACCGAGGCCCTGACCGCGGTCGATGTCAACACCGGCCGCTACACCGGCGGTCACAACCTTGAGGAAACCATCCTCAAGACCAACTTGGAGGCGGTCAAGGAGATCGCCTACCAGCTTCGTCTGCGCGACATAGGCGGGCTGATCGTCATCGACTTCATCGACATGGAGCGCGAGGCCAACCGCGCCCGGGTGGTTGCCGCCTTGAAGGAGGCGCTCTCCCGCGACCGCTCCAAGACCAACGTGCTGGGCATGAGCGCCTTGGGCCTGGTGGAGATGACCCGCAAGCGGGTGCGCGAGTCGCTGGGCGAGAGCCTCAACGAAGCCTGCTTCTACTGCGACGGCGTGGGCGTGCTCAAGGAACCCTCCACGGTCTGCTACGACGTGCTGCGCACCCTGGAGCGCGAGCTCCGGGGCTCCCAGGCCCGCGAGGTCACGCTTCGGGTCAACCCCCGGGTGGCCGACGTGCTCTTGATGGAGGAGCGCTATGCCTTGGAAGAGCTGGAGCAGCTTTTGGCCCTGACCATCCACGTGCTGCCCGACCGCGAGCTGCACCGGGAGCACTTCGAGATATCCGCCCTCAACTAGCGCCCCCGCCGGCCCCGGCCCCTTGCATCCACGCCCCCGCCCCTGGTATTAATGCAACACCCAACCGCTTGGCCGGAGATGAGCCCCATGCAGCTGAAACCCGAGAAACTAGGCCAACTGAGCCCCCAGCGCCGTCAGGCCATTCTGGGCCGCTCCCTGGCGGACGTGTCCGGGGTCTTCGAGCGGGTGCGCGGTATCCTGGACGATATCAAGGCGCGCGGTGACCAGCCCAGCCTGGAGGAGCACTCCCCGCTCAAGGAAGGGCTCACCGCCGAGGATTTCCAAGTTGGGCCCGAGGAGTTCCGGGCCGCCTACGCCGAAGTGCCGGATAAGGTCGCGGAGCACCTGAAAAAGGCCGCCGCCAACATCAAGACCTTTCACCAGGCCCAGCTGGAGCGGCCCCAATGGCAGATGCAGGTGGCTCCGGGCATCTGGGCCGGGCGCAAGCACACCCCCTTGGACAGCGTGGGCTGCTACGTGCCCGGCGGCCGGGCGGCCTATCCCTCCACCGTGCTCATGACCGTGCTGCCGGCCCTGGCCGCCGGGGTGGAGCGGGTGGCGGTCTGCACCCCGGCGGGGCCTGGGCTCAAGGTGAGCCCATACACTCTCGTCGCCTGCGACATCGCCGGGGTCAAGGAGATATACAAGCTGGGCGGACCCTGGGCGGTGGGTTCCCTGGCCTACGGCACCCCGGTCGTGCCCCGGGTGGCCAAGATCGTGGGGCCGGGCAACAAGTACGTCACCGCGGCCAAGCTTCTCGTCTTCGGGCAGGTGGACATCGACTCCCCCGCCGGGCCTTCCGAGGCCCTGATCCTGGCCGACGCCACGGCCAACCCCCGTTGGCTGGCCCTGGACTTCCTCTCCCAGGTGGAGCACGACCCCGATTCGGCGGCGGTGCTGCTGACTGATTCCCCGGAGATCGCCGAGGCGGTCTGCCGGGAGATCGAGTCGGTCTATCCCTCCCTCCCCCGCAGGGAGATCATGGACCAAGCCGAGCGCTACTGCGCGGTCCTGGTGGCCGACGATCTGGCCCAGGCCGTGGCCTTCAGCAACGAGTACGCCCCTGAGCACCTGCAGGTGGTGACCGCCGAGCCCATGCTGGTCCTCAACTCCATCCGCCACGCCGGCTCCATCTTCCTGGGCCCCTGGGCCCCGGTGCCGGTGGGCGATTACGCCAGCGGCACCAACCACGTGCTGCCCACGGCCCGGGGCGCGCGGGCCTTCAGCGGGCTATCGGTGGACGACTTCATCAAGAAGCCCACTTTCCAATACCTTTCGCGCGAGGGGCTCATGTCGCTGGCGCCGACCGTGACCACTTTGGCCGAGGCTGAGGGCCTGCCCGTGCACGCCTTGGCGGTCAAGGCGCGCTTGGAGGGATGAGGGGCCGCGAGGCCGCCCGAGTTTGGTGCCGCTTACGCTTGGACGGTGAGTTGCCGCTGCTCGGGGATCGCCAGTCCCAGGGTGCGACCGGATCGGGGTCTGACCACAGACCCCTTTTTTCGTCGCGGGCGTCCTTTTCCAGGTCTCCCAGGAGCGGGTTCTTGGACCAGCGGCGGTAGTGCCAGGCCAGGCCGTCCTTGATCATCTCCGCCCCCAGGTCGCGGCCGTCGGGTAGTATGATGTGGGCCAGGTGACGCTGCTTGTGATCCTGGCCCTGGGGTTCAACGGTCACGCACTGGCCCAGGGCGGCCGTCTCCACGAACTCCTGAGCCTGGCGTCCCCAGGGCTGGTTCTTTTCCGGCGGGGCCACCCCGGCCAGGCGCAAGCTCTCGCTGCGGCCGTCGTGGGAAACCTCCAAGGCGGCGGCTTCGGGAACCGCCGTGACCTTGCCGGACCATCCTTGTTGGGCGGGCCGCGGCGGCGGAGCGGCGGCGGCCGGCCCCGGGCAGATCAACCAACCAACGATTAGGGACAGGACCAAGACCGGAGTCACGCTGCGGTCAGGGATGATTTTCATGCCGGACAAGCCCTCCCGGCCGCTGGCCATCTTTCATACCAATACCAAGTTGCATGCAAAGCCATGCATGGCTTTGCATGTTTGTCGGTCGGGCCAAAGCGCGGTTTTGCCCTACCTCCCGGATGCTTGCGCATCCGGCGGGCCATCCCCGGGGTCCCCGGCCAAATTGTTGGCTGGGGTGAGCCGGGGTCCCCGGCCAACTTGTTGGCTGGGGTGAGCTTCGGCCCGCATACCAATAAGCGTTCTAAGTTATCCCTCTGAACGCTTATTGGTATCAAACGGGCCCAGCATACCCCAGGTCAGGCGGCCAGGGCCAGGGCTTATCAGAAGAGTGGGGGTCGGCCCGTCTTGCAATTGGGACCGCTGCGGCGTAGGCTCATAAGAGAACGAAGTTAGGGAGATGACCCCCATGAGCCGAAAAATCCTGGTGGTTGACGATGAGGAGGACCTGCGTTACATCCTGCGGGATTTCTTCGAGGGATTCGGCTTCCAGGTGGCCACCGCCGCCAGCGCCGAGGATGCGCTCGAGATTGTGAATGAACAGGCCATACCCGTGATGTTTTTTGACCTCAACCTGCCGGGCATGAACGGCCTGGAGCTTTGCCGCCGGGTGCGCTCCAGCCAGCCCCAGAGCCGTATTTACGCGCTGACCGGCTATCACAAGCTTTTCACCACCCAGGCCGCCGAGGAGGTGGGCTTCGACGACTACTTCACCAAGCCGGTGGATCTTCACCTGCTGCACAACGTGGCCCTGGCGGCATTCGAAAAAATCGAGGGCCGGCAAGGCCAGGTGAGCTAAAGCTCCACCGCCTCGCTTTCCGGCCAATCTCCGACCAGGGCAAAACAAAAGGCCTCGCGCCCGTGCTTGAGCATAGGCCAAGCCTGGACCGGGCCCAGCCCAGCCAGGGGAGCGAGATCCGTCTCCGGCGGCAGGCGCAGGGCCAGGCGGGGGCTGAAGCCCCGCGCCCAGCGGGCCAGGGTCCCTGCCGGGGGCCGCATCTTTTCTAGGCTCGAAGCCCAGGCCCGGGGCGGCTGGCCCGGCGGCGACCAGTCGGGGTCCAGCACGCAGGCGGCCCAGGCCCCGCCCGGACGCAGAGAGGGCCGGGTCAAGTCGCAGCAGATCAGATCCACCCGCGCCTCGATCCCCGCTCCGCCAAGGTTGGCCGCGGTCTGGACCAGCCTCGAGGGGTCCCGGTCCACGGCCAGCACCGGATGCCCGGCGGCCAGGCCCCGGGTCAGGCCGCCCACTCCGCAGCAAAGCTCCAGCACCCGGCCGCGCGGTATCAGGCGGGAGAGGGCCAGCGCCGCCTTGAACGGCGCGGCCATGTAGAGGGCGTCGGGGTCGCCAGCGAGCCAGGGCTCAACCACGGGCCTGGTATCGGTCGGCGTCGGCGAAGACCTCAATGATCAGGCAATCAGTCTTGAAGACAGCGCTGTGCACGGCCCCGGCGGGCACGAAGTAGGAGTCCCCCCGCTTGTAGACCCTGGGCGCGCCGTCGATGGTGAACTCGAACTCGCCCTCCACCACCACCCCCCACTGAGCGCCGTGGCTGTGGGGAGGCACGGTCTTTCCGGCGGGAATCTCGAAGAAAAGGGCCTGAGCCTGGGGCGCGGCCAGTAGGTGCCCCGTAACCCCCGGCATGGGAATGTCGGCCTGGGGTAGGGCGCGGATGAAGTCGGCGTAGGCGACGTCCTTGCTCATGGCGGACTCCTTATTTGGGCTGGTAGCGTTTGGGGTCGGCGAAGATGTCGATGGCCCAGCAGGGCTCCTTGAGAGTGGCGCTGTGCTCCACGCCCTCGCCGATAAAATAGCTGTCGCCGGCGCGGCAGGTGCGCGTCTCTCCGGCGATGGTCAGGTCTATCGCTCCCCGGACCACGATGCCCCATTGGGCGCCGTGGCTGTGGGGAGGCACCGAGGTTCCCGCCGGCAGCTCGAAGAAGACCGCCTGGCCCTGGGGAGCGGCCAGCAGGAAGGCGGTGATGCCGGGCATGGGCAGGTTGGCCTGGGGCAGGGCGCGGATGAAGTCGGCGTAAGGCGTTCGCTGACTCATGTCAGGATGCTCCTTGGTAGTTACCCCGCTTGGCCCGCTCGGGCGGCCTGGCGGCGCAGCTCCTTTTCCTGGAAGTGAATCAGGCACTGGGGCCGGAACTTGCAATAGAGCTCCGGATCGAAACAGCGGGGATTTTCCTGCAGGCAGCGGGCGCACAGGCCGCGGCCGTGTTTTTCGCACTTGAGGGCGGCTTCCCGCTCGGGATGATTGAGGCAGCGGCTAATTTCCGGCATGGCGATTCCCTGGCGTTTCTAAGGCGTTGTAGCATGGCCGCCGCCCTCCGGCAAGGCCGCCGGGCCTTGACTTGCCCCTGGGCCTTGTCCATAATGCACCTTTAACCCAGGCGATCTTCCATTTTTTCGACAGGAGCGGTACTTGCGCGTACTAGTCACCGGTGGCTGCGGTTTCATCGGGTCGAATTTCATTCGTCACCTGCTGGCCGAGCACCCTGCCGACGAGGTGGTCAACCTCGACCTCTTGACCTACGCCGGCAACCCGGAGAACCTAGCCGATGTCGAGGCCGACTACCGGGACCGCTACCGCTTCGTGCATGGCGACATTTGCGACGGCCAGCTGGCCCTGGGTCTGGTGGCCGAGGCCGAGGCGGTGACGCACTTCGCCGCCGAGAGCCACGTTGACAGGTCCATCGAGGACGCGGCCGAGTTCGTGCGCACCAACGTGCTGGGCACTCAGACCCTGCTGCAAGCCGCACGCCTGGCTTGGGGAGCGGGGGGTGGCGAGACGGACGGGCGTCGTTTCGTGCACGTGTCCACCGATGAGGTCTACGGCGCGCTCGATATCGACGACGGCCGCGGCTTCCGCGAGGACTGGCCCTTGCAGCCTAAGAGCCCCTACAGCGCCAGCAAGGCCGGGGCCGACCATCTGGCGCGGGCCTTTCACCATACCCACGGTCTGCCGGTCATGGTCACCCGCTGCTCCAACAATTATGGCCCCTTCCAGTTCCCCGAGAAGTTCATCCCACTGATGATCTTGAACGCCCTGGCCGGCCGCGAACTGCCGGTCTACGGCGATGGCCTCTACGTGCGCGACTGGCTCTACGTTCTCGACCACTGCCGGGCCATGGACCTGGTTCTGCGCCGAGGCCGGCCGGGGGAGGTCTACAATATCGGCGGCAACTCCGAACGAACCAACCTCGAGGTGCTACGCGGAATCCTGGCTTTGGTGGGGGCCCGCT
>JAJZPI010000008.1 GCA_021811275.1 Deltaproteobacteria bacterium | reverse complement strand
TACTTTCACCGATGTCCTTAAATGTCCCATTTTGTCTCATAATGTCCCATTGGTGAGAAGATTGAGGGATTCATGCAGCTGACGGTCCGGGATGTCTCCGCAATACTTAATTTTTCCGAAAAAACCATTTATCGCTGGATCAGCCAAGGAAAACTTCCCTATTATCAAGTAAATGAACAATATCGCTTCAACCGGGCGGAACTGTTGGAGTGGGCCACCGCCTCCCGGATCAAGGTTTCTCCGGACCTGATCTGCGAGCCCGAAACCACCGACCTGCCGTTGCCCCTCCTCGACGAGGCCCTGGAGGCCGGAGGAATCAATTACCGGGTCGGCGGCACGGACAAGGCTTCCGTCCTCAAGACGGTGGTATCGGTCATGCACCTGCCGGCCGAGGTGAACCGAACTTTTCTCTACCAGGTCCTGCTCGCCCGCGAGGCGTTGGGGTCCACGGGTATCGGCGACGGGATTGCCATTCCCCATGTGCGCAATCCCATTGTGCTGCATATCCCGCGCCCCATGATCGCACTTTGCTTCCTGGACCATCCGGTGGACTTCGGCTCCCTGGATGGCCAGGCGGTGGGGATTCTGTTCACCCTCATAAGCCCCACCGTCCGCGCCCATCTGCACCTGCTGTCAAAACTTTCCCACGCCTTGCGCGACGCTGTGTTCAAGGACGCGGTAACCAGTCATGGTTCCCGCGAAATGATCTTGAACGCCGCCAGGCAGGTGGAAGAAAAACTGCGGTTGTCCGTTCCGGGTTACAGCCAGAAGAGCGCCAAGGACCGATCCATGACCTGATCCTACCCCCCGCGCCCGCCTTTCGGTGATTCAGGCACTACACGGCATTTTTGTTGTATTGCCCCAACTCCCCGGCTGATGAAGGGGTGGTCATGCATCTTATTTTGGTGGCGGTGGTTGTATTGCTTTGCAGTGGGTTGTTTGCCCTACTCTGGGGCGGCAAACCATCCCGCGCCAATTTTTTGGGGGTGGGAGGGGCCCTGCTGGGTTGCCTGATCGGTATCGTTCCCGCCGCGATGATATTGTGGACCGGCCAAACCGAGGCCATCCATTGGGCCTGGCCGGTTCCTTATGGTTCCTTTTTCCTGTATCTGGATGCCCTCTCAGCCTTTTTCCTCTTGCCCATTCTGGGGCTCTCCGCCGTTGCCGCCCTTTATGGAAGCAGATATCTGTTCAGCTACCGCGACCGGAAAAACCTTGGCGCGGCGTGGTTTTTCTTCAACCTTCTGGTGGCCAGCATGGCCTTGGTGGTCCTGGCCCGAAACGGCGTGCTCTTCTTGTTGTGTTGGGAGGCCATGTCTCTGGCTTCGTTCTTCCTGGTCACGTTTGAAAACGAACGCGAGGGCGTTCGCCAGGCCGGATGGACCTACCTGGTGGCAACCCATCTGGGCACGGCCTTTCTGTTTATCCTTTTCATCCTGTTGAGCCGGGGAACCGGCTCCATGGATTTCGACGGCCTGACCCGCGCGAGCCTGCCGGGAACTACCGCGGCAAGTCTGGCCTTCGCCTTGGCCGTGATCGGCTTCGGGACCAAAGCCGGCTTCGTCCCCTTCCACGTCTGGTTGCCGGAGGCCCATCCCGCGGCCCCCAGCCATGTATCGGCCGTGATGTCGGGCGTCATGATCAAGACCGGCATCTACGGCTTGCTGCGGACCTTGACCTTTCTGGGTCCCCCCGAACCTTGGTGGGGGTGGCTGTTGATTGGCCTGGGGCTGGTTTCGGGCGTTATGGGCGTGTTGTTCGCCTTGGCCCAGCATGACCTGAAAAGGCTGTTGGCCTACCACAGCGTGGAGAACATCGGCATCATCGGGCTGGGTCTGGGGCTGGGCGTGCTGGGCATGGCCTTGGATCAACCGGTCATGGCCGTGCTGGGGCTGGGGGGCGGGCTCCTGCACGTGCTCAATCACGCCATGTTCAAGGGCCTGCTTTTTCTGGGCGCGGGAGCGGTGCTGCATGCCTCGCACACCCGCGAAATCGACCGGCTGGGCGGCCTGATCAAGCGTATGCCCTGGACGGCGGCCATGTTTCTGGCCGGATCCGTGGCGATTTGCGGGCTGCCGCCCCTGAACGGATTCGTGAGTGAGTTCCTGATCTATGTCGCGGCGTTCAAGGGGTTGTGGTCATCGTCCACAACCCTTGCCGCCGTGGCGGCCATAGGCGGCCTGGGCGTGATCGGCGGCCTGGCCGTGGCCTGCTTCACCAAGGCTTTCGGGGTGGTTTTTCAAGGCGAGCCGCGCAGCGCCCAGGCCGCCCAGGCGCGGGAGGTGGATTGGGGCCTACGCATCCCCATGATACTTTTGGCCTCGGCCTGCCTGGCCATCGCCTTCCTGGCGCCGCAAATGATCCAACTGCTGAGACCTGTCCTGGAGGTGATGACCGGTCCTTCCGGAGAAGGCCTCCAGAACGCCATTTCGGTCGTCATGTATCCCCTGCGCTCGGTGGTGTTGCTCTCCGCGCTGTTCCTGCTGGTGCTGGCCCTCTTGGCTTGGGGCCGCCGCAGGCTTCTGGCGGGCCGGCCGGTCGTCGAAGGCGTCACCTGGGATTGTGGCTATGCCCGGCCTGGCGCGCGCATGCAGTATTCGGCCTCGTCCTTTGCCCAGCCCCTGACCCGGATGTTCAACGTCATCCTGCGCATACGCCGCCAAGGCCAGGAGCCCCACGGTTTTTTCCCCCAGCGGGCCAGCCTGCGCACCCATGGCGACGACGTGTTCCGCGACGGTTTCTATGCGCCTATTTTCCAAGGAATAGAGTGGTTTATGCTGCGGGCCCACAATCTGCAACAGGGGCGGGTGCAGATATACCTGCTCTACGTGGCCGTGACCGTACTGGTTCTCCTGTTGTGGAATCTGAGATGAGCCGATGAATCCGACCTCTTTTTCGCTACCCCTGGCCGCCGTGGTGCTGGCGCCCCTGGTGCCGGCGGTGATCAATCGCACCAAGGCCTGGTTCGCGGGCCGGCAGGGCCAGCCTTTGTTGCAGGGCTATTACGATCTGGCCAAGCTCATGGGCAAGGGCGCCGTTTACAGCCGCACCACCAGTTGGGTATTCAGGGCGGGTCCTCTGGTAAGCCTGGCCTGCGTGCTCACCGCCCTGGCGGTCCTGCCTCTGGGTGGAGCCAGGCCTCCGCTCAGTTTCGCGGGCGACCCCGTGCTGTTGCTGTACCTGCTTGGAGTCGCGCGTTTTTTCACGATAAGCGCCGCCATGGACACCGGCAGCGCCTTCGAAGGCATGGGGGCCAGCCGCGAGGCGCAGTTCTCGGCGCTCACCGAATTCACCATGCTGGTGAGCCTGGCGGCCCTGGTTAAACTGGGCCACCTGCCCCTCCCCGCCGGCGTCGAGGCAGGATCGCCATATTCCTTGCAAGGAATATACGCCAGCCTTACCGCTACCATGTGGATGCGCTACGGCACGGTACTGCTGTTGGCGGCCACCGCCCTGATGGTGGCTGTGCTGTGCGAGAATTCCCGCATTCCCGTGGACGACCCCACCACCCACCTGGAACTGACCATGATCCACGAGGTCATGGTGCTGGACCATTCCGGGCCGGACCTGGCCATGATCTTCTACGGGGCGGCCATGAAGCTTTGGATATTGTGCGCCCTGCTGGCCGGGTTGTTGATCCCCATGCGCTCGGGCAACGCCTGGTTGGATGCGGGGGCCGTCATCGGCGGGATATTCCTGCTGGCGGTGGCCATCGGGGTGATCGAGTCCTGCCTGGCCCGGCTGCGCCTCTTGCGCGTTCCTCAATTCTTGACAGGCGCCGGGGTGCTGGCCATCGTGGCGCTCCTGCTGGCCTTCTGGGTGTGAAATGGCACTTTGGCTCGACACGCTGGTCGTCCTGATTATCCTGACCAATTTGAAGCTGCTGGGCTCCAGCCGCTTGAGGGCCTGCATCCAGGTGGTGGCCTTCCAGGGAATTCTGCTGAGCCTGGTGCCCATGTTGGCGGGGGCGGGGCACCTCACCCCGCGCATCGTGGCGCTGGCGCTGTTGACCATGACCGTCAAGGGCGTGATCTTCCCCTGGCTGTTGCTCAGGGTGCTGCGCACGGCCAACGTCCACCGCGAAATGGAGCCTTTCGTAAGCTATACCACCTCCATCCTGGTGGGCGTCGGGCTGTTGGCGGCTTCGGTTTGGATGGGACGGCAGTTGCCTTTGCCGGTGCCCTCCCAGTCACCGCTGGTGGTGCCCCTGGCGTTGTTTAATACCATGGTCGGACTGTTCGTGCTGGTCAGCCGGCGCAAGGCGCTCACCCAGGTGTTGGGATACCTGGTGATGGAAAACGGAATCTACGCCTTCGGCTTGGCCTTTGCCCTGGAAGAACCCCTGCTGGTGGAACTGGGGACCCTCCTTGACGTCTTCATGGCGGTTTTCATCATGGGAATCATGATCTTCCACATAAACCGCGAGTTGGACCACATTGACACCGATCGGCTGAGCGTCTTGAAAGATTGAGCGCCATGATCTTAACTCTGGTCCTTCTACCGCTGCTAGCGGGCCTGGCCGCCTTTTTCCTTCGGCACGACGGCGCGCGCCGGGCCCTGCTGTTGCTCACGGCCATGGGCCATTCCTGCCTGACCGCCCTGGCCTGGGTTCAGAGGCCGCCCGCCGCCCTGGATGATTGGCTGCTCCTGGATGCGCCCGGCCTGTTGTTCCTGAGCGTGACCAGTGGGCTTTTTCTGATGATTTCCATTTATGCCCTTGGTTATTTGCGGCGGGAGGACTGGGGCAGGCGCGAGGATTTCGAGGAGGGGTTCCTGTTCACCAACGCCCGGGAGCCCTCCTTCACCGGTTGCCTGCTCATCTTCCTGGGCATGATGACCCTGGTGACCGTCAGCCAGCACTTCGGGCTGCTCTGGGTGGCGGTGGAGGCCACCACCCTGGCCAGCGCGCCGCTCATCTACTTCCATCGTCACAGCCGTTCCCTGGAGGCCACCTGGAAGTACATCATGATCTGCTCCGTGGGGATCGCCCTGGCGCTTTTGGGCAACTTCTTCCTGGCCGTGGCCTCCACCCTGGGCGAGCGCGAACACGTGCCCCTTTTGTTGGCCAGCCTGGTCGGGCGGGCCCAGAGCCTCCACGTGTTGTGGTTCAAGGCCGCCTTCATTTTCTTGCTGGTGGGCTATGGCACCAAGATGGGCTTGGCCCCCATGCACACCTGGCTGCCCGACGCGCACAGCGAGTCGCCCTCCCTGGTCTCGGCGCTGCTCTCCGGCGCACTGCTCAACTGCGCCTTCCTGGCAATTTTTAGGGTGCAGCAGGTGGCGGTGGCGGCTGGGGAAGGCCAATTTGGCCGCGACCTGCTCCTGGGCTTCGGCCTGCTCTCCATGGCCGTGGCGGCGGCCTTCATCGTGCGTCAGGCCAATTTCAAGCGCCTGCTGGCCTATTCCAGCGTTGAACACATGGGCATACTGTCCCTGGCCATGGGCCTTGGGGGCAAGGCCGACTTCGGCGCCATGCTCCACTTGGTCAACCATTCGCTGACCAAGGGCATGCTCTTCCTGGTGGCCGGCAACATCCTGTCGTTCTACCGCAGCAAATCCACCGCCGACGTCCAGGGCGTGACCCGCATGCTGCCGATTTCGGGAGTCTTGTGGGTGGCGGGATTTTTCGCTATCACCGGGTCGCCGCCCTTCGGCACCTTCATGAGCGAGCTGGTGATTTTGAAGTCGGCCCTGGACCAGGGGCGCACGGTTGTCGCGGTGGCCTATCTGGCCATCCTTTGCGTGGTGTTCGTGGGCATGGGCGCCATCGTGCTGCGCATGGCGCAGGGGATGCCCCGGGAGTCTGCGGAAAACTCGTCCGGCCTCCGGGAGGGCGCGGCGCGTCTCGCCCTCTCGCCCTGGCCTGGCGGGGAGTCCGGCCTTTCGTTCTTTCCCCCCATGCTGTTGGGAGCCGCGGCCCTGCTGCTGGGGCTCTACGTCCCGCCCCCTTTGTGGCGGATTCTGGGGGAGGCGGCCCAGGCGGTGGGGGTGCAATAGCGGACGATAGAGGCGCGGGGAACCGTCTCTGCCGGGCCTATGCGACCGTCGGGTTCCAAATGAGTAGGGGATCATACTTCATGGCCAATTCAGCTTCCGGGCATCCTGGCATCGCAAACGGTCAGGCCGTGGATGTCGCCGACATACCGGCCATGGCCGTGCCGGAGTTCCTGGAATCCGTGGCCCGGGCCATCGAGCAGGGCATGCGGGCCTCGGCGTTTTTCGGCCAGCCCTTGGAGGACGGGCGGTTGCGCCTGTGGGCGCTGCTGGCCCTGGACAACCAGTCGCTGCTATTCCCTTATCGCGCCGATTTCGACGATTGGCATTACCCGTCCCTGACGCCGCGCTGTCCGCAGCTGCACTGGTTCGAAAGAGAGGTCTTCGAACAATGGGGCATGGAGCCCCGGGGGCATCCCTGGCTCAAGCCCATTCGTTTTCACGCGCCTTATCGCCATAACCCCTCGGCCGCCGATTCCAAACCCAGCCCGCAAATCGGGGTGACGGATTTCTTCCAGGTGGAGGGCGAGGAAGTCCACGAGGTGGCGGTGGGGCCGGTGCATGCCGGGGTGATCGAGCCGGGGCACTTCCGGTTCCAGTGTCATGGCGAGGAGGTCCTGCACCTGGAGATTTCCCTGGGCTACCAGCACCGGGGCGTGGAGCGGAACCTGATTGGCGGACCCGGTTCGCGCTCCATCCATCTCATGGAGACCCTGGCCGGCGACACCACCATCGGCCATGCCACGGCCTATAGTCAGGCCCTGGAGGCGCTCTCCGGCGATCAGGTCTCCGCACGCGCGCAGATGCTGCGCGGCCTGGCTCTGGAACTGGAGCGCATCGCCAACCATGTGGGCGACTTGGGCGCCCTGGCCGGGGACGTGGGCTTTTTGCCGGTGCTCTCCTATTGTGGGCGCATCCGGGGAGACTTTCTCAACCTTACCGCCCTGATTTGCGGCAACAGGTTCGGCCGCCGGATGATTCGGCCGGGCGGCGTGTGCTACGACATCGACCGGGCCCAGGCTTCGGAACTGCAGCGACGCCTCGATGCCCTGGAAAAGGATCTGGCCGTGGCCCTGGGCTTGCTCTGGAAGACCTCCTCGGTCATGGCGCGCTTCGAGGGCACGGGAGGCATCAGCCGTCAGGACTGCGAGGCCATGGGCCTGGTGGGACCGGCCGCCCGGGCCTGCGGAGTGGAGAGGGATATCCGTTCGGATATGCCCTCAGGCATCTATCAGTTCGCGCAGATCCCGGTGTCCACCTGCGGTTCGGGGGATGTCTACGCCAGGGCTCATGTTCGCTGGCTGGAGACCATCAGGTCAATCGCATTTGTCCGGGAACACCTCGCCAATCTCCCGGCCGGGGAGATCCAGACGCCCTTGAGCCCGCTGAAGCCCAATAGTCTGGCGGCAACCATGGTGGAAGGCTGGCGGGGGGAGATCTGCCACGTGGCTCTCACGGACGCCAATGGGCATTTCTCGCGCTACAAGATCGTGGACCCTTCCTTTCACAACTGGTTCGGGCTGGCCCATGCCTTGCGCGGCCAGCAGATATCGGATTTCCCACTGTGCAACAAGAGCTTCAACCTGTCGTACTGCGGCCACGACTTGTGACGGATGTTTGGGGGCAAAGGTAATATCGTGAAACCCTCCTTAACCGCATTGGGAAGGTCTTTAGGCGGATGCTAGATATTCTATTGGCCAGAATCCAGCAGAAGCACCGGACCATGAAGTACCCGGATGGCCCCGCGCCCCAGTTGCCCGGCAATTACCTGGGACGGCCAGAGCTTGCGCCGGGCGATTGCCCCTTCGGCTGCCAGCGTTGCCTGGACGCCTGCCCCACCGCGGCTCTGAATCGTCATCAGGATCGCCTTGGCCTGGACATGGGCCGGTGCCTGTTCTGCGGAGAATGCGTCCCCGTCTGCCCCACGCAACGGCTTAGCTTCACGCTCGACTATCGCATGGCCGCCAGCCGGCGCGCCGACCTGGTTACGGATGCCCAGGGCTCATGCTTGGCCGGGGCCCTGGACGCCCCCAGAAGGCGTCTGTTCACGCGCGCGCTCAATCTGCGGCAGGTGAGCGCCGGCGGATGCAACGCCTGCGAGGCCGACTCCAACGTTCTCACCACCATAGGGTGGGACCTCGGCCGTTTCGGCATCAATTTCGTGGCTTCGCCAAGGCATGCCGACGGCCTGCTGATCACCGGCCCGGTGCCCCAAAATATGCGCCTGGGCCTGCTCAAGACCTACGAGGCGGTGCCGGCGCCCAAGGTGGTGATCGTGGTGGGTTCGTGCGCAATTTCCGGCGGGCCCTTCGCCGGCCATGAAGAAGTTTTGGATGGAGTCGGCGACATGTTGCCTGTGGACCTCTTCATCCCTGGTTGCCCGCCCCATCCCCTGACCATTCTCGACGGGATATTGCGGCTGCTCGGCAGGTTGTCCGAGACCAGCTGACCTCGGCCGTCGGGGGTGCGGAGGGAGGTTTCTTTCTCGCCGCCCCCATCCCCAATCGCCAACATACGCCGCACTGCCTCCGGTCTTTCGCCGGAGGGGAGGCCGACCGTTTTGAAAGCGCTCGTAGCGCTGTGGGCTTTATCCTGAAAATTTGGCAATCATCCGCCCGGGAATCATGGTCGTTCGCTCTGTCCAGCCATCGGTTTTGCCTTTGGATTTATCAAGGGACGATAGGATAATTATCAAATTTTGAGAATTTCTCCCGCCCACACCTTGTCCTTCACAGGGCCCTCATTGGTAAATAGCTAAAATTAATTGTCATTGTCTTGAGAAGCCGACCTGGCATTCTTCCTGCTTAGCCCTGGGACGCACTTAAGCGGAGATCAAGGGTTAATGAAGGTGCTCTTGTATGTGGACGGCTGGCAAGGGGACGAGGTAGCCCTGGCCGAGGTTTTGAGCGGAGAGGTCTCCGGGGTGGATTGGGAGATTTGCCGCCACCTAGTCCATCTGGCCAAATTGGTTTCCCAGCCAGGGCGGGAGTGGGCGGCGGTGGTGGCGGCGGTTGGATCGCCGGCTGACCTGCGCGTGCTGGAGCCTTTCGGAGATCAACTTTCACGCCTGGGGCTGCTGCTTATCCTGCCCAATCAGGACGATACGATGGTCGCCCTGGGCCACCGTCTGGCCCCGCGTTTTTTAGCCGGCGGGTCGGACGCGCCGTCGCTGATAGCCCAGGTTCTGGGCCAAATGGTTAGGAGTAGGGATTCCCGGCCCTGCCAAGGCGCGGGGTAAAGCCTGGGATGAAATAAATGCGGCCGGACCGGCCTGCCCGCAGGCAGTAGCCCGGACGGTCAAGGAGATGGTAGCCATGAGGTTTTCGCTGGCCAAAAAGCTGATCATCGGCGGTCTGGCCCTGGTGCTCATTCCCCTGCTGGGGGTCGGGATCTACTCCTACCAAAAGTCGTCCGCATCCATGGCCGAGCTGGGGCAGGGAGGCGCCGTGGCCACCGCCCAGCGTGTGGCCGATATGGTGCAGGTGGCGTTGGCGGAAGAGATGAAGGTGGCCGGCGGGCTGGCCGCCCAGCCGGTCACCCGCGCGGCGGCGGCCACGGCCGGCCGCGAGGAGGGCAGGGCGGAAGTCGAGGCCGCGAGCCGTATGCTGAGCGCATTCCGCGCCGAGGTGGGCAAGGACTACGAAACCATGTTCCTGGCCGACCGCAACGGCGCCATCTTCGCCGATGCCGTGGGTGGCTCGACCTTGGGCGTCCAGGTGGGTGACCGCGACTATTTCCGCCAGGCCCTGGCCGGTCAGATCACGATGGGACAGGTGGTGTTTTCCAAGTCCTCGCAAAAGCCGGTGACGGTGATCGCGGCGCCGGTAAAGGGTGAAGGCGGCGAGGTGGCCGCGGTGCTGGGCGCGGTGCTCAACATAGACTTCCTGACAAGCAGGGTGTCCAGTTTCCAGATCGGGCATACCGGCTATGCCTTCATGGCGGGGAAGGACGGGATCATCATCGCCCATCCCAAGCCGGAGTTCGTGCTCAAGCTCAATATAAGGACCGTGGAGGGCATGGAAAAAATCAGCGCCCGGGCCACGGGCGGACAGACCGGCGTGGAGTCCTACGTATTCAAGGGCACGCCCAAGGTGGCCGGATTCGCCCCCGTGCCGCTCACCGGCTGGAGCGTGGTGGCCACCCAGGACACCGACGATTTCATGGCCGGGGCCCACGATATCCGCAACGGGGTGGCTGTCATCGCCGCCTTGGCCCTCTTGGCCTCGGTACTTCTGGTGATGTTGCTGTCCCGCGCGATTTCCCGTCCCCTCAACCGGGTTGCCGAGGGCCTTAGCGAGGCATCCTCCCAGGTGGCCGCCGCCTCTTCCCAGGTGGCCGCCGCCAGCCAGCAGATGGCTCAGGGTTCCTCGGAGCAGGCCGCGGCCCTGGAGGAGACCTCATCCTCCCTGGAAGAGATATCATCCATGACCCGGCAGAACGCCGACCACGCCGTCCAGGCCAACCAACTCATGAGCGAGGCCAAGGACGTGGTGGGCCGGGCCAATCAGGCCATGGCCGAACTCACCCAGGCCATGCGGGATATCACCAGGGCCGGAGAGCAGACCAGTAAGATAATCAAGACCATCGACGAGATATCCTTTCAGACCAACCTGTTGGCCTTGAACGCGGCGGTGGAGGCGGCCCGGGCGGGCGAGGCCGGGGCGGGATTCGCCGTGGTGGCCGAGGAAGTGCGCAACTTGGCTCAAAGGGCGGCCGAGGCGGCCAAGAACACCGCCGGGCTCATCGAGGACACCATCAGCAAGACCAAGGAGGGCAGCGCGCTGGTTGAACGCACCAACGGGATATTCGGCGAGGTTTCCTCGAGCGCGCAAAGGGTGTCCGAACTGGTGGCCGAGATAGCCGCCGCTTCCCAAGAGCAGTCCCAGGGCATCGGGCAGATCAACCAGGCCATGGGTGAAATGGACAAGGTGACCCAGACAGCGGCAGCCACCGCCGAAGAGACCGCCGCCGCTTCCGAGGAGATGAATTCACAGGCCAGCAGCATGCTGACCTTTGTTGACGACCTCCTGGCGGTGGTCAATGGCGAGACGGACGGGAATGGCTTCACCGCCGGGCGGGTTTCGCTGCCCGGGCCTGGCCGGCGGGACGCTCTCGGCCCGGCGGTCCATTCCATGGCTCTGAAGGCAGGGGTGGGCCCCCAGGATGCCAGAAAGGCGCCTAACCAGGGACAGGGGGAGTTCATCGACTTCTGATGCCTTTAAGGGGAGGCCGCCAGGGCGGCGGCCTCCCCTTCGCTCCGCCCCTCCTCACGCCCTGATGGATGAGGCAGACTCCATCTATCGCCTTCCGTCCCACCCTTCCGGTAATCCTGTTGACGCGGCCTATTTCAGACGAGATTATTGGACCATTGATCGCCAATCGCTGGCCAGTTCCTGAACAAGCGCGGCGTACGCCGGGGGAAGTTGGAGGGCCCGGAAATGAAGAGATACGCGGGCGCCTTTCTGCCGGCCTTGCTTAGCGTGGTCCTATTCGGGGTTACGGTCTTCTGGCTTGTCCTGCCGAGGACCGAGGAAGCCATCCTGGCCAAAAAAAAGGAGATGCTGAGCGAACTCACTCTTTCGGTCTGGTCGCTGCTCTCCACCTATCACCAACAAGAAGTATCAGGCTTGCTCCCTCGGGACGTGGCCCAGGCCCGGGTCCTGGACCGCTTGCGCCAGATGCGCTACGGCGAGGACGGCAAGGACTATTTTTGGGTGACCGACCTCGCCCCCCGGGTTTTGATGCATCCCTTCCGGCCCGACATGGAAGGTCTGGAGGTGTCCAGGTACACGGACAGCCATGGCAGCCGCCTGTTCCAGCAGATGGCCGATGTGGCTCGAGAGCGAGGCCAAGGTTACGTCACCTATATCTGGCAATGGAAGGACGACCCCACGCGCCTGGTGCCCAAGCTGTCCCATGTGAGGCTCTTCGAACCCTGGGGCTGGGTTGTAGGCACCGGTATCTACACGGACGACGTCCAACGCGAAATGGATGCCATGACCCGTAACCTGACCCTGGTCGGAGCGGGGGTGATGGTCTTGGTCTCCTTGCTGGCGGGCTACATCACTTGGCGCAACATCAGGACCGACAGCCGCCGCAAGCTGGCCGAGGATGCCCTGGCCGAAGGCGAGGAGAAATTCCGCGGCATCAGCGCCAACGCCCTGGACGGCATCGTGATGATAGACAAGGAAGGGCGGATCTCCTTTTGGAACCGGGCGGCGGAGAATATCTTTGGCTACGCGGCCGAGGAGGTCATGGGCTTGGACATGCACCTGCTGCTGGCGCCTTCCCGCTTTCACGATTCCTACCGCGAGGCGTTTTCCAGCTTTCAGGGCACCGGCAAGGGCGAGGCGGTGGGCCGGATAATCGAGCTAAACGCGCTCCGAAGGAACGGCGAGGAATTTCCCGTGGAGCTTTCGGTTGCTCCCCTGACGCTGCGTGGGCGCATGCACGCGGTCGGGGTTATCCGTGACATAACCGAGCGAAAAAGGGGAGAGGCCGCGCTGCTGCAATCGGAGGAGAAGTTCCGAAAACTTTTTTACGCCAGCCCGGTGATGCTCGCCATCAGCACCAAGACCGAGGGCCGCCTGCTGGAGCTAAACGACACCGCCTTGGCCGAAATCGGCTTTTCACGCCAGGAGGTTATCGGCAAGACCGTCCAGGAACTGAATCTCTACGTCGATCCCGGCTTGAGAGCCCAAGAGGTTGAGGATCACCTCAGAACCGGCAGGTCTGTACGAAGGGAAGTGGCCATGCGGCGCAAGGACGGCAGCCAGCTCGACCTGCTCTGGTCGGCCGACCCCATAGAATACGAGGGTCAGGACTGCCTTCTCAGCGTGCTGGTGAACATAACCGAGGCCAAGAGGGCGCAAAGGGAGAAGCAGCAACTGGAGGACCGTTTGCGGCAGGCCCAGAAGATGGAGGCCATCGGCACTCTGGCCGGAGGCATCGCCCACGACTTCAATAACATTCTGTCGGCGGTGCTGGGATACGCCGACTTGGCCCTGATGCGCCTGCCCAAGGATGACAAGGCTCATCACCACGTCCGGCAAGTGTACCAAGCCGGCCTGCGGGCCAGGGAGCTGGTGCAGCAAATCCTGGCCTTCAGCCGCCAGACCAAGCTGGAGAAGTCTCCGCTGGAGCTGAGGCTGTTGGTCAAGGAAGCACTCAAAATGCTGCGCGCCACCATCCCCTCCACCATCACCATGCAGTCGGACCTCAAGGAGACCACGGGGAAGGTCGTGGCCGACCCCGGCCAGCTGCACCAGATAGTCATGAACCTGTGCGCCAACGCGGCCCAGGCCATGGGACGCGAGGGGGGGGAACTAAAGGTAGGGCTGGACGAGGTGACTATCGCCCCCGGCCAAGACGCCGGCGAGGAGCAGCCGCCGCCTGGAGAGTATATAAGCCTGACCGTGGAGGACACCGGCTGCGGCATGAACCCTCAGACCATGGAACGCATCTTCGAGCCCTTTTTCACCACCAAGGGCAAGGGTGAGGGCACCGGCCTGGGCCTGTCGGTGGTGCACGGCATCGTGAAGGAGCTGGGAGGGCATATTAGCGTCAGTAGCTCCCTGGGCGAGGGAACCGCCTTTCGGGTCCTGCTGCCCAAGCATCAGGGAGATGGCGCGAGCGATGACCTGGAGGTCCGGGCGCTGCCCCGCGGACAGGAGCGGATACTTGTGGTGGATGACGAGGAGACGGTAGCCCAGTCGCAGCGGTTCATGTTGGAAAGCCTGGGCTACCAGGTGACGGTGAGCAACTCCAGTGAGCAGGCGTGGGACATGCTGCGCCAAAGGCCGGGCGAGACGGACCTGCTGCTAACCGATCTGGCCATGCCGCACATGGATGGCATCGAACTGATAAGGAGGGTGCGCAGTGATGGGGCGGTCATGCCCATCATCCTGGCCACCGGCTTCGCCGATGAAAAACACGTCACCCCCGGGCTCCTCAAAGAACTGGCGGTCAGCCGTCTGGTGTTGAAGCCCATCATACTTGCCGAATTGGCCCAAGGCGTGAGGCGGGCCCTGGATGGCGAGGGTTGATCCATCACCCGCCTGCGCCGGCCAGCATCTTCACATCCCTCCTCTTCGGCGCGCGACCGGGAAGCTGGCCACGCCCCCGGCGCCCCGTGAGTTTTCAGGAATATCCGCGGTAAGGGTTCCCAGCTGAACCCAGGTTATTAATTGGGAATGACCTTGGCAAGTAAAGTGCGCGAGATCAAGGCGCCAGGCTGCTCCTTGGCGGGCGATCGATTCCTTCGGACAGCCAATAAATAAATCTTGCGTTTTCTTCTGCAAACCGCTGAAAAAAATCGCGCAGGCCACCCAATTAATAACGAATGCCGTTGGCTCGCCACGCGGCCTCAATGCCTTGTTAAGGTTTGCAATCGAGGGCGAATATAACGGGCTGCATGTGGGGCTCCATGCCAACCTCTCTACTCAAACCCCCGCTACACTTCAGGGCATAACTATTTGATATTTTATAGTAAAATATGATTTTCGCCGGAGGTGCGGAGGCTGCGTTAGCGACGGGAAAACAGCACAAGCCTAAGATTTATGCACAGGTTGACGGGCGGGAAGCCGATAGGCTATTATGCTAACACCAATGGAAACAAAGCGATTTTCGTTATCATTTGAAAATGCACCCCTCCTGAACCACGGATAAGGCCTCGCGGGTGCCGTGCGTCTTGGCCGAATCTGGTGCTCATGAAGTCGCATTTACAGGAAAAATTACGGTGATGCGGTTGTCGCCGTGCGCATCTGTCCAGTAAGGCGGCCTTGGATAAGTAACAAGGGGGGTATGCGGCAGCGGGTTCATGTGCCTCCAGCCGCCGCCTCACCTCCTAACTTTCAGGAGGCTGACTGGCGGTCATTCCCATGAAGACAAGCCTGAAAAAGTTGCTGGCCAAGGGTGGGCTGAGCGAGACCTTCCTGAAGCTCGCGGACTTGACCGGCGAGCCGGTGGCCGTGGTCGACCTGAACGGCGGATTGCTGTGGGGAAAGCCCAGCCCGCTGGACGCACCTCGCGCCCCTGTGACCGTGGGGGAAGAGGTCATGGGTTGGGTGGTGGGGAACAAGGGCGCGCAGGTTCTGGCCGAGGCGCTTGGCAAGATGGTCGAACCCCAGGTGGCCTCCCGGGCCCTGGCGGCCGAGACCCTGGATACTTATCGGGAACTTAGCCTGCTCTACAATCTGGGCGAGAGCCTGGCCACCAGCCTGGAGTGGGAGGAGCTGATAGACAAGATTCTGGCGAACTTGACCAAGATCGTCGATTGCGACGCCTCATCGCTGATGCTGTTGCAACCCGGCAATCTAGGCCTTATGGCGGCGGCGGGGCGGGGCCAGGACGCCCAGGAGAAGCTTTTGCTCAAACCAGGCGAGGGAATCGCCGGCAGCGTGTTCGCCTCGGGCCGCCCGGAGGTGGTAAACGACGCCTTGAAGGACCCCCGCTATGTCAAGGGCCCGGCTCCAATCAGGCACCTGATCTGCATCCCCCTGCGCCAGGCCGGCAGCAACATGGGCGTGCTCAACCTCAGCCGCACTGGGGATGCCCCCTTCACCTCGCGCGATCTGAAACTGGCTTCGGCCCTGGGCTTCCAGGCCTCGCTGGCGTTGGCCAACTCTAAGCACTACACCGACCTTCGCCGCAACCTGACCGGCACCATCGACAGCCTGGTGGCGGCCATCGAGAAGCTTGACCAGAACCAGGAGGGACACTCCAGGCGGGTGGCCAACCACGCCTTGGCTATCGGCAAGGGCATGAAGCTGCCGGGCTCCGTGTTGGTGCGCCTGAAGCTGGCCGCGGTGCTGCACGACATCGGCAAAATAGGCCTGCCGGAAAACCTCCCCAGTCACTACCAGCGGATGATAATCGAGCGCCACACCCGCGCCGGCGCCGAGATTCTGAAGCCCATCGCGCACATGAAGGATGTCATCGAAGGAGTCATGTTCCACCACGAGAACTATGACGGCACCGGGCTGCCCTTCCGGCTCAAGGGCGACAAGATACCGGTCATGGCTCGCGTGATCGCGGTTGCCGACGCCTACGACCGCTATACCAAGGGTAACCAGCAGGGCAAGCGGCTCAGACCGGTGCAGGCCCTGGATAGGCTCAAGCACGACAGCGGAACCCGCTTCGACCCGCACGTGGTGGCGGTATTCCTGGATATATGCGGCGACTTGGAGGTGGAAGAAACTCCTTCGCAAAGCAGCGCCGCGGATATCTTCGGCCCGGTCGTGCGCTAGTCAACAAGGGAGCATTTCATTGACAATGAATATCTTCTGGATGCAGGCGGGTGGCTGCGGCGGCGACACTTGGGCCATGATGAACGTGACATCGCCCACCTTGCCGGAAATGATAGGGGCGCTTGACGTAAACCCTCTTTGGCATCCCTCTTTGTCCACCGGCGGCCACGCCGACTACCAAGCACTGGTGCAAGATCTCGTCGCGGGCAAGCGGTGCCTGGACATCCTTTTCGTGGAGGGAGCGGTCATCAGGGGGCCCGGCGGCAGCGGAGGCTACGACTCCTCCTGCCTGGGGCCCAAAAAGGACCTGGTGGCACAGCTAACTCGCAAAGCCACCTGGGTGGTGGCGGCGGGCACCTGCGCCAGCTTTGGCGGCATCGGCGCCGATGGCGAGGTGGAAGCCACGGGGCTGCAATTCGCCGGGCGCGAACGCGGCGGTTTCCTGGGGGCGGATTTCCTGAGCGCCGGAGGTCACCCGGTGATCAACCTCCCAGGTTGCCCCTGCCAGGGAGAGGTGCTGGTGGGGGTGTTGGCCTCGCTGGCCACGGGCCGGGAACTGGCGCTCAACGAGTTGCAGGAGCCGGTGGTCTGGTACGGCATGCTGGTTCATCAGGGCTGCACCCGCAACGAGTACCATGAGTACCGCGTGGAAGACGCCGAGTTCGGCCAGCAGGGATGCTTATTTTTCCATATGGGCTGCCGGGGACCTCTCACGCACGGGCCTTGCAACAAAATTCTTTGGAACCACCGCAACAGCAAGACCCGGGCCGGGGTGCCCTGCCTGGGCTGCACGCAGCCCGAATTCCCTCAGCCCTATCCTTTCTTTCAGACCCGCAACATCGCCGACATCCCCGTGGAGCTGCCCGAGGGTGTGGACCGGGCCCATTATCTGGCCTACAAGGGCATGGCCGCCGCCGCGGCTCCCCAGCGTCTGATCGCGCGCAAGTCGAGAGTTTGAAGAAAAGGGGATCAAACGCCATGGACAACGTAACGAGCTTGCAGGTCCCCTTGAACCGCGTGGAAGGCGACCTGGAGGTGCGCATAGAGATTGAGGATGGGGTGGTGCGCGACGCCTGGTGCGCGGGCACCATGTACAGAGGCTTCGAGCGCATCATGGTAGGCCGAGGCGCCTTGGACGGTCTTGTCATCACGCCCCGGGTTTGCGGTATCTGCACCACCGGCCATCTCACCGCCGCCGCCCGGGCGCTGGACATGGTTGCGGGGGTGGACGTCCCCCCGGCAGCCACGCGGGTGCGCAACTTGGCCCTGATGACCGAGCATCTGCAAAGCGACGTGCGCCATTACGCGCTGCTGTTCGCCGCCGATTTCACCAACCCGGCCCACGCCGGGCATCCCCTGTACGAGGAGGCCCTGGCGCGTTACCAGCCTTTGAAGGGCGCCACCGTGGCCCAGGTACTGGGCGAGTCCGCCAGAGTGCTGGAAATCGTGGCCATCCTGGGCGGCCAATGGCCGCACTCCTCCTACATGGTCCCCGGCGGTATCGCCACCATCTTCAGCCAGGCCGACTTGTTGCAGTGCAGCCTGGCCCTGCGCCGCTACCGGCAATGGTATGAACGCAGGGTGTTGGGCTGCTCACTGGAGCGCTGGGCCGAGGTGGACAGCCCCCAGGCCCTGGAAACCTGGCTGGAAGCCGAGGCGCACCGCCAGGGCGACCTGGGCTTTTTTCTACGTTTCGCCGGTCAGGCGGGGCTGGACCGGCTGGGCTCCTGGCCGGGCGGGTTCCTGAGCTATGGCGCCCTGGACCTCCCGGCGGACTCGACGGCGGCCGGCGCCTCCGACCAGCAGAAAATAATCGCGGCCGGCTTCTTGAGTCCTGGCGAGAAAACCCGTGAGTTCGACCAAGCCCGCGTGCGCGAAGAGGTGGCCTGCTCCTGGTTCCGCGACTACGCTGGCGGACGGCATCCATTTTTCGGTGAAACCCAACCCTACGCCGTGGGTAGCGAGGGGCGCAAATATTCCTGGGCCAAGGCACCCCGATACGATGACCAACCCGCCGAAACCGGGCCGCTGGCCGAGATGCTTATCGGCGGCCACAAGCTTCTGACCGGCCTGGTGGCGGAAAAGGGCGTTTCGGTCTTTACCCGCGAGTTGGCCCGGCTGATCAGACCGGCGATGCTTTTGCCGGTCATGGAACTTTGGTTGAGCGAGATGGCCGAGGATCAGCTGCTCTATCGTTCGCCAGGTGAAATAGGCAATGGCGAGGGATTCGGCTTGACCCACGCCTCCCGCGGAGCCCTGGGACATTGGCTGCGTCTGGAGGATGGGCTCATCGCCAGCTACCAAATAATTACCCCAACCGCTTGGAACGCCTCGCCTCGGGATGATCAGGGGCGGCGAGGTCCCTTGGAGCAGGCGCTCATAGGCACGCCCGCCCCGGATCAGGACAACCTGGTTCAAGTGGGTCATGTGGTGCGCAGCTTTGATCCCTGCCTGGTCTGCACGGTGCACGCCTGGAGGGCGGGTGACAGGGCGTCATCGGTTCACGGGCGTGTCGCCATTTAACCTGGAGCAATTAGCTTGCGCCACCTGGCTGATGAAATAGCTCGGCGCCTACGCCAGTTGGAGGAGGAGAACCGGCTCCTCATGGATGAGGTATTGGTTGCCCGGCGCGCCTCGGAGATCACCGCCAAGCTGGTGGTGGAACAGTTTGTCAAGCTCGACGAGATGCTGGTTGAGCAGGAGCGGCTGAACCAGCACCTGCGCGACCTTGATCGCCTGAAGAGCGGATTTCTGTCCTCCGTCTCCCACGAGCTGCGCACCCCGCTCACCTCCATCCTGGGCTTCGCCAAGCTCATCCGGAAGGATTTCGCCAAACATTTTCAGGCGGCGGCTGAGGCGGACCCTAAGTTGGCGCGCAAGGCGGTCTCGATGGACCGCAATCTGGGCGTCATCATCGATGAGGGCCAGCGGCTGACCAGGCTGATCAACGACGTGCTGGACTTGGCCAAGATCGAGTCCGGGCGCGTTCAGTGGCGGGACCGCCTGGTCGTCCCGGCCGACATTGTGGAACAGGCCAAGAGCGCGGTGAGCGGGGAGTTCGCCCTTAAGGCCGGTGTTGAACTGGTGGCGGAAGTAGCCCCCGGCCTGCCCATGGTCACCGCCGATCCGGACCGCCTGGTGCAGGTTCTCGTAAACTTATTGAACAACGCCAGCAAGTTCACTACGTCCGGCCAGGTGACGGTGCGGGCCGCCCTTGACGGCGAGAGTTCCGGCTCCACGCTGCTGTTGAGCGTGGCCGACACCGGCCCGGGCATCCCCGCGGCGGAGCGGGAAAAAATTTTCGACCATTTTCATCAGGTGACCAAGGACGACACCCTGAAGGACAAACCCCAAGGAACCGGACTGGGGCTGTCCATATGCAGGCAGATAATAGACCACTACGGCGGAAGGCTCTGGGTCGAGTCGGAGGAGGGCAAAGGCAGCACCTTCTTTTTCACCCTACCTAGCGCCGGGGTCGTTGCTCAGGAGCAGTCCAGCCAGCCCTGCGAGGCTGCTCCAGCGCACCCCGGGAGGAAGCCTGCGGGCCCGCCCACAATCCTGGTGGTCGATGACGAACTGGCGGTCCTGCAATACCTGCGGGAGTTTTTGGAGAACGAGGGCTTGGTGGTCGTCACCGCCGGCAATGGCGACGAAGCCTTGGATCTGGCCCGAAAGCACATGCCCGATCTCATCACCATGGACCTGGCCATGCCGGTAATGGACGGCCAGACCTGCATTCGTCATCTGCGCGAGGACCCGGCCCTAAGCCATATTCCGGTGGTGGTCATTTCGGCCCTGCAGGATATCGATTCGGTCGGCGGGGACGCGGCCCTGGCCAAGCCTCTGGACGAGCAACGCCTGCTCGAAGTGCTCAACGCCCTGCTGTTCGAGCAGCACGCCCGGGCCGGGGCCTGCCTGGTGGTCTATTCCGGTCGCGTGCCCCTCAAGGGGCCCCGGCTCAAGGTATGCGGCGGAACAACCCAATTCTGCAGCCTGGACGATCTTTGGCGGCGGGTCGGGGAGGGATTCGAGGGCACGGTGGTGGTGCCGCAGGATCTGTCCCGCGAAGTGGACTTCGGGCGGCTCTGTCAGAACCGGCGCATCCAGACCGTGATCGTGCCCCTGGAATAGGGGGTTAGGGCTGCCCACGCCGCCTAGTCGGCGTGGGGGTGGGGGAAGTCGCCGGCCAGGAAGGAGAGCCATGGCTATGGGGAGCAGAGCCCGTAAGGGCTGGGGCATACGCACGAAGCTCCTGGCCGGTTTCTTGGCGGCCTCGGTCATATCCGGGGTGGCGGGCGGGGTTGCGCTCTATAGCCTGGCCCGGGTGACCATCGAGCGAGGCATCGAGGAACAGCTCCAAACCAGCACTTCCACCATCCTGAAGCTCACCAAGACCACGGTCCAGAACCTGGTCAAGGAACGACTCGTGGACAAGGTGGAGTCCTGCCTGCACTTGGCCGACCATTTCTACATGCTACGCGCCAAGGGAGAACTCTCCGAGAAGGACGCCAAGGCCCTGACCCTGCAGATTCTCAGCCAAGAAACCGTGGATGGCCAGGGATATGTCTGGTTGCTAAACGACATGGGCACGGTTCTGGCCGGTCCGGACGCCGCCTGGTTGGGGCGGGACTTCTCCCTAGACCCGACCGTGCTCAGGATGATGGAGGGAACCCGCGGCTTTTTCATCCAAGAGAGCCGGAATTCCAGGGAAGGCGAAACAGGGCAGTGGGCCACCTGCTTCTACCGCTATCAGCCCTGGAACTGGATAATCGCGGCCACGGTAAGGTGCGAGGATTTCCCGAAGGTCTCGATGAATCTGGATCACTTGCGCGATGTTATCTTTACCTTGCGTTTCGGTGACACCGGCTATCCTTATATTATTGATAGCATGGGCAATCTGATCATCCATCCCCGCTTGGAGGGCAAAAACGTATTTGAGGCGACCGACGAGCAGGGGCGCAAGATAATTCAGGACATCTGCGCCATGAAGAATGGACGGCTCATCTATTCCTGGTGCAATCCGGGCGAGAGCGAGCGCCGGGAGAAGATGGCCGTCTTCCGGTACATCCCCGAATATGACTGGATCGTGGCCTCCTCCAGCTATCTCGACGATTACTACGGCCCTCTGCATACAATCAAATACGGCATCATCGCCTCGCTGGCCGGCACTGCCCTTTTGGTGTTCCTGCTATCCCTATGGATCAGCTCCTCGCTGACCAAGCCCCTGAAGGCCCTTATGGAAAGCATGGCCAGGGGGGGGCGGGGAGATTTCGCCACCCGCTGCCAGGTCTCCAGCCGCGACGAGATCGGTATGCTCAGTGAGTATTTCAACGACTTCATGTCCCAACTGGAAACCTACAGCAGCCAGTTGAAGAGTTCCGAGAAAAAATATCGCAGCATTTTCGAAAATTCGATCATGGGCCTTTTCCAGACCACGACTGAGGGGCGTTTGCTCAGCCTCAACCAAGCCCTGGCCGAAATTTGGGGCTTCGATTCACCGCAGGAGGTGCTCGAACAGGTCAGCGATGTGGGGAGCCAGGCCTATCTAGACCCCGCGGAGCGCGCCGCTTTTCAGAAAATTATGAAGCAGCAGGGCCGGGTCACCGATTTCGAGACGAAAATGCGGCGCCGCGACGGGCGTGAGATTTGGGTCTCCATCTCCGGGCGGGCGGTGACCGGTCCAAATGGCGAAATCGAGTGCTATGAGGGCTCCTTGGTTGATATCACCGCGGAGAAAGAGGCCCAGGCAGATTACCATCGGAGCATGGATCGCTATCGTTTGCTCTTGAACGCCACTCCCGACGCCGTGATCGTCTACGACCAAGGGGGGCGCGTGGTTTATGTAAACCCCGCCTTCACCACGATTTTCGGGTGGACCCTTGAGGAAATCCAAGGAAACCAGCTTGACTTCGTGCCAGAGAGCGAAAAGCAGACCACCCGCGAGGCTGTCGAACGCACCATCAGGGGCGAGAGGGTTTTGTTCGAGACCAAGCGCCTGACCAAGGATGGCCGAGTGCTGATGGTGCAGACAAACAGCGCACGCTACATGGACGACGAAGGGCGCATGGAGGGCATGCTTGTTATCAGTCGGGACGTGACTGCACGCAGGCAGGCCGAGCAAGCGCTCCAGGCCAGCGAGGAACGCTACCGCACCATTCTGGAGAACATCGAAGACGGCTACTATGAGTTGGACCTGACCGGCAAGTTTACCTTCTTCAACGAATCGATCCGCAAGGCGGTCGGTTATGGCGAAGAGGAGCTGAAGCGCCTGGATTTCCGGGATTACGTAAGCCCCGACTACCTGGCGGCGGCGGCGGAGACCTTTGGAGCCGTATTCAAGACCGGCAAGGCGGCCAAGGTCTTTGATTGGGAGGTAATCAAAAAGGACGGTTCCAGAGGATTCATCGAGGCATCGGTCTCCCTAATCAAGGATGCCAGCGGAACCCCTACGGGCTTTCGCGGCATCGCCCGCGACATCACCGAGCGCAAGAGGGCCGAGGAGGAACTGCAGCGGGAGAAAAGCCGCTTTCAGGTCCTGGTGGAGGAGTCGCCCCTGGGGGTCTCTCTGCTCAGGGCTGACGGCAGTTTCGAATACGTCAATCCGGCCTTCGTCAAGATATTCGGTTATGGCCTCACGGAGCTGTTGTGGGGACGCGAATGGCTTCGCAAAGTCTTCCCGGACCCTGAAATGCGGCATGCCGTTATCGACGATTGGCTCAACGAACAGAAGGCCATCAGCGTGGGCCAGCACACCTCCAGAACCTATGAGGTGGTCTGCCGCGACGGCTCACACAAGAGTGTCCACTTCAGCCCCGTGGCCCTGCAGGGCGGAGGGCACCTCGTACTCTACGAGGACATCACCGAAAGCAAGCGCGCCGAGGAGGCCCTGCGCAACAGCGAGGAGCGCTATCGTACCATCCTGGCCAGCATTGAAGACGGCTACTACGAAGTCGATCTCGAGGGCAGTTTCACCTTTTTCAACGATTCCATGTGCAGGATGCTGGGCTATGAGCCAGGGCAATTGCTGGGCATGAACTATCGCGCCTACATAAACTCCACAAATGCCCAAATGGTCTTCGACACCTTCAACCGCGTCTTCCGCACCGGCGAAGCCACCAGAGCCCTGGACTGGCTCTTGGTGCGCAAGGACGGAAGCAAGGTCTTCGTGGAAACCTCGGTTTCGCCCATCTATGACGGCGGTGGCGTTATCGTGGGCTTCCGCGGGATCGCCCGTGACATAAGCGAGCGCAAGGAGGCCGAGGAGGCGCTACGGCGCGCCCATGACGGACTGGAGAGGAGGGTGGAGGAACGCACGGCGGAATTGGCCGAGGCCAATCGCCACCTGCAGGAGCTGGACAAGATGAAATCCGACTTCCTTTCCAGCGTCTCCCACGAACTGCGTACGCCTTTGACCAGCGTGCTCGGATTCGCCAAGCTCATCAAACGCGAGTTCCACAACAATTTTTTTGGCATGACCGAAAACGACGCCAAGGTGGCGCGCAAGGCCCGGCGCATTGAGGAAAACCTGAGCATCATCGTTCGCGAAGGCGAGCGCCTGACCAGGCTGATAAACGACGTCCTGGATCTTTCCAAGATCGAGTCCGGGCGCATGAACTGGCGTGACGAAACCTGCTCGCTGCCTGATTTGGTGGAGCAGGCGGTACAGGCGGTTAGCGGCGAGTTCGCCAACCGGCCCGAGGTGACTCTGGAAATGACCGTGGATCGTGGATTGCCGCCGCTGGTGGCGGACCGCGACCGTCTGGTGCAGGTCATCATCAATTTGCTGAACAACGCCTCCAAGTTTACCGTGGAGGGCCGGGTGGCCATCCAGGCGAAGGCCGCCAAGGCAGGTTGGGCCAGGGTCGAGGTCACCGACACCGGGCCGGGCATACCTCCCGATAATCTGGCGCAGGTCTTCGACCAATTCTATCAGGTAACCAGGGGGGACACCCTGAGCGACAAGCCCAAAGGCACGGGGCTGGGGCTGTCCATCTGCAAGCAGATAGTGGAGCATTACGGGGGCCGTATCTGGGTGGAATCAGTTTTGGGCCAAGGCAGTTCCTTCATCTTTGAACTGCCTACCGAGCCGAGCGCGGCGGCGTGAAAAGTTCCGCCAGCCGCTTGCCCCGGGCCGCCTTGGCGACCGTGGCGTTGACGCCGTCGAGTTTGTCGGGAATGCAACCATGATCAAACAATCTGTCGTCAGCCAGACCATGGGCGAGTTGTTTGTCCCCGCCATGAGCGATGAGCAAAGGCGGGAGATGGATGACCTGTTGCTCTTGGCCAACATGCGCCGGGGGCGCGTGCTGTCAAACATCGTCATTGGCATTTCCGCCGCGCTCTTGATTCACCAGCTGCTCAACTGGGAAGAGACGAAAGCCCTCATGGGCGACCAGGTCATGGGGCTGGCGGCCATGAGGGCTATCTGGCTAGTATGGGCGCTGTCCGTCTGGTGGCTTGCCGCCGGCCTGCCCGAAACAGCCGCCGGCGTTAGCCCTCGGCACCACCTTTTCGAGTCGGTGGCGGGCATGACTCCCCTGCTCATCGCCGCCTTTCATTGCGGTCTGGGGTATGTCCCCTACACCGGCATCACAGTCTATCTGGTCACTCTTTTCATAATCGTTGCGTTCATGCGCTATAACGGGACGAAGTCGCTTGCGGTGGTCCTGCCGGGGTGCTGTGCGTTGGTGTTATCCTTGCTGGTGAAACAACACAATCAGCTAGGGACGCCGGGGTTGGCCATCAACGGGGCGGCGATGTCGCTCCTGGCGCTGGCCGTGGGACGTATGCTATACGCCTCGGCGGCCCACGCCCACCAGCAGTTGCGGATCATCGAGCGACAAAAGGAAGACTTGCGGGAACTGGACCGCGTGAAGTCGCAGCTTCTGTCATCGGTATCACATGAGCTGCGCACGCCTTTGACTTCGGTTATCGGTTTCACAAAAATAATCCAAAGGGATTTCAGAAACACCTTCGCCCCCCTGGCGCAGGGCGACCCCAAGGCCCAGCGTCAAGCGACGCGCATAAGCAACAACCTTGAAATAATTGCCAACGAAGGCGAGCGCCTAACCCGCTTGATAAATGATGTGCTGGATTTGGCCAAGATCGAATCGGGTCATGTCGAGTGGCGCGACCAGATATGCGCCGTCAAGGATTTTGTGGAGCAGGCGGCCCATGCGGTAAGCGGCGAGTTCAGCAACCGGCCTGCTGTCAGGCTGGAAATGCGGGTGGATGATCCCTTGCCCCCGGTGCTGGCAGACCAGGACCGCCTGGTTCAGGTCCTTATCAACCTTCTTAACAATGCCTCCAAATTCACGGTTGAAGGCAAGGTTGGGATTCATGCCCTGGCCACGCCGGAAGGCCTGGTGCGGGTCGAAGTTTCCGATACCGGACCGGGCATTCCCAAGGAAAACCTGAACCAAGTTTTCGACCAGTTTTATCAGGTGGTGCATAGCGACACCTTGCGAGACAAGCCCAAGGGCACAGGCCTGGGACTGTCAATTTGTAAGCAGATCGTAGAGCACTACCACGGCCGTATTTGGGTCGAATCCCAGGTGGGGCAAGGCAGTTCGTTTTTTGTCGAGCTGCCGCCCGCTCCTGCTACATGATGGCTTATGCCGGGCTTGCCGCTGGCATGCCGTTTTGGTTGGACAACCTGCGATCGCATCAAGGACGAGCGCGCAATGATTTGGTGTTTTCGGCAATTCGCTGGCGCGAAAAATATTGGGGGAAAAGGCTGATGCGGGGCATTTATTGTGGCAAGCGGATAAGCGGTGAATCAGGTCATAAGCCGCTAGGGCCGCGATGGCGCGAATTAGGGGGCAAGCGTTGATCACGGTTCAGTGATCGCTGAGCTCGGGCTGCGACTCGAACCCCTGGCATCCCCAGCCTGTCGGGAGGCGCCAGAGGAAAAGAGAGGGTGTGATGTCCGATAAGGTGTTGATCGTTGATGATGAGGCACATATCCGTTCACTGCTGGAACAGACTCTTGAGGATTTGGAGGACGACCACGGGGTGGAGATTATTTCCGCCTCCGATGGGCAGGAAGGCTTGGACCAAATTCGCTCCGAGGTCCCGCGCCTGGTGTTCCTGGACATCATGATGCCTAAGATGAATGGCTACGAGGTTTGCCGCAAGGTGAAATCGGACCCCGCGTTCGCCGGCACCTCCATTATCCTCCTTACCGCCAAGGGTCAGGAGGTGGACCGCAAGGAGGGGCTGGAGGCAGGGGCTCTGCGCTACATGACCAAACCCTTCGACCCCGACGAGATTCTGGCGGTGGCCAAGGAGGTGCTGGGATTGACATAACCCAACCTGATCCGTCTGGTAGGGAAGAGACAGCATGAGTGTTCTGCGCCGTTTGCTCAAGCCGCGGGTTCTGGCCTCATGGCTGGATGAAGCCCGTGTCGTTGCCGGGGACCGGTTGAGCTTGGCCGTACTGGATGGCCAGGAAATTTTGGCCGCCTGCGGTCCAGACACAAATACGGCTGTCTGGCCACCGCAGGAAGTCCTCTCCTATGATATTGGATCCGGCGAGACGACGGGTCTGGCCAGGCTCCAGCTGTTGCCCGGGCCGGAGGCCGACCGAGGGTTCTGCGGAGGGCTGGGCCGCCTGCTTTCTCTCTCCTTGCGAGAAACGGTGGCGCGGGGCTTGGCCCTCAGGGCGGCCAACGCCGAGACCCTGGACCAGTACCGCGAGACTGCTCTCCTGCACAGGGCAGCCACGACGTTGAACCAGTCTCTGCATCTGCCCGAGGTCACCCAAGCCCTTTTGACCGAATGCGAGAACGGACCGGGCGGGGCCGAGCTGGGCATGGTCTTCACCTATGACAAGGAGGTGGGACGATACGAGCACCTGGGCTTATTTGGCCCGGCCGACGAGATATCGTTGCACCTGATCGCCGATAGTGAGCTTTTCCGGGACGTAATGCGTCAGGGGCGTGGAGAGATCGTCAACGATTTGGACGCAGACCACCGCTGGAGGAATGAGGTCCAGGGCCTGGTGAGCTTGCTATGCCTGCCCCTCAAATCTCCTGGACACTGGTCTGGGGGCCTGGTGATGGGTTCCACCAGCCAAGGCGGCTCCTTCAGCGCGGCGGACCTGACCCGCATGAGCACCATCGCCTCTGTGGCTGCCACCGCCATGGCCAACGCCCATCACTTTGCGCAGGTCCAGCGCATGCTCCAGGCCCTCCTGCGCGCCCTGGCCACGGCCATCGACTCCCGGGATCCCTGCACCGCCGGCCATTCCCAACGGGTGGCCCGCTACGCCGACGCGCTGGCCAAAGCGGCAATAGAGAGGTCGCTGCTGCCCGCGGCCCCGGACACGGTGGCGGCCGGGCCGAGCGAAATTTACTTTGCCGGTCTTTTGCACGACGTAGGCAAGATAGGCGTGCGCGAAGAGGTGCTGACCAAGAGCACGCGGCTTAGTCAGGGCCAGGCAGAGGCGGTCAGGATGCGCATGGCCCTCTGGGGCGATCTGGCCGGTTGCGACCTGCGTGCCGAGATTACCCGTTTAGAAGGGGTGAACCGCACCAACCTCCTTTCCGACGACGACGCAGCCTTTATCCGCGCCTTGGCCGAAAAGCAGGTCACGGTCTGCGGTGAGCAGCAATATCTGCTTGGTCCCGAGGAACGCGAAAGGCTCCTCATCCTGCGTGGCAACCTCACGCCGCAGGAATGGGACGAGATACGACGGCACCCTGCCGAAAGCCACCGCATTCTGGGGGAAATACCCTTCCCCCCGCAATACCGCCGGGTGCCCGTCATCGTACGCCAGCACCACGAAAAGCTCGACGGCAGCGGTTATCCCGACGGGGCCACCGACCCCGAAATACTGGCCTACAGCCGCGTCCTGGCCATCGTCGATATCTATGACGCGCTCACCGCCAAGGACAGGCCCTATAAAAAGGCCATGCCGCGCGAGAGGGCGCTGGCCATCCTTCGCGAGGAAGCCAAGGCGGGCAAGCTGGACGAACCCTTGGTCCGTGTTTTCTGCGAGTGCATCGAGCAAATCGAAAACGCGCTTGACTTGGAGGAGTGAGGCGGCCAAGACCCTCGTCCCTGTGGCCACCCTCAATGACCTGGGTGACGGGCCAGGATTTCTTCAAGGTTGATCATCGCCAAAAACCTTTTGCCACCTCGACTGGTACAACCCGCCTTCCTCCGGCCCGCCAAAAGCAAGGGGCGGGGATGAACCCCGCCCTCGCTCGGGCTATCGTCAGTGTATCATCCCCAGCTTGACTCTGGGAGCCGGGGCGGCTAACCCCGCCCATGCCCGCCGGGAGGATCCTAGCTGGAGCCGTAGTAATATTTGTAGTAGGCGGCGTATAGGGTGTCGGCGGAGGTGTCCGTGCTGTTCATGCCGCTGGGTTTGCCAAAAGCCGTCTGGAGGGACAACTCCAAATCATTCCCACGACCCCGGCTTTGCAGAGTGCTCAGGATCGCGCTCGAACCACCAGTGTTGTAAAGGAAGTTGCCCAGGGCCGGCAACTGCCACATAGCCAAGGAACTCGTATCGTCACGCAGGTAGTCGATGCCGGTGTCGTACCAGCTTAGTTTGGTTTCGCCGTCTTGGCTGTAGTATCGCAGTTGAGCGCCGAGGTACGCCTTGGTGTAGGCGTCAGACTTTGGATAGGCGCAATCGCCCACGTAAAACGCCAACCCTTCGTCCAGCCAGTTGGCTCCATCGCTGGAGTCGTGTGAAATGTAGTTGAAGATGGCGTGGGTCGTCTCATGGGCCAGGACGGCCGCGTATGCCGTCAGGACGCTGGAAGAGGTGGAGTCGCCCTTGCTGATATTGAGCCTTATGTTGTTGTTGCTGGGGGAATAGGTGCCGTTGGTGCTCGAGCTGGAGTCGCTGTAAAAGTAGAGCGACATGAGGTTGTCCAGCCCCTTGCCCATTACCGAGGTCGCGGTATCGTAGGCGGTGTCGAAATAGGAGCCGTTCATGGCTCGGGCGACATCTTCCCATTGGTCGTAGTAGATTTTGTAGTGTGAGGTGGTGAGGTAGTTGTCGGCGGCCGGCGCCAGGGAGACAAGGGCGAGGGTAAAAAGCAGGGCGAGAAGCAATCCTGACAGCTTGCGTTTCATGCCTCATCCTCCCGGCGGCAGGATTATCGCTGGACCGTAACCCTTGTTGTTTTTCAATCCAGCATACAAGCTGTTCTTTGTCAACTTGAACAGTGGGGCCAGCGCGGGCAATGATCGCGGGAAGGCTGTCGGCTGGGTGGGAAAGTAAACGGGCGGGGTTGCCCCCGCCCGTTTGCTTGAAGGATGACTTGATCGCCTACTTGAGCTTGCCGATACCCTTGAGCACCTTGGGCGGGGTTATGGGCAGATCCATGCAGCGATAGCCAGTGGCGTGGTGTACAGCCTCGGCGATGGCCGGGGCGGTCGGGCTGACCAGACCCTCGCCGGCCTCCTTGGCCCCGAAGGGTCCCTCGGGCTCGTAGGTGTCTATCTCCACCGACTCGCCCGGGGGCATGTCCTGGGCGGTGGGAATCTTGTAGTCCAGGAAGTTAGTGTTCAGTGTGCGGCCGTCCTTCATCACGAAGTCTTCCATCAGGGCGTAGCCCAGGCCCATGTGGATGGAGCCCTCCAACTGGCCCTCCACGCCCATCTTGTTGATGGGCACGCCGCAGTCGTGGGCGGTGTACATCTTTTGCACCTTGATCAGGCCGGTCTCCTGGTCCACCTCCACCTCGGCCACCTGGGCACCGAAGGAGAAGGCCGGGCTGACCAGGCCGCGGTTGCGCGGGGTATAGGCTCCGAAGGCGGTCAGGGGCTCGCCCCGCCGGCCGCGCAGGGCCTTGTACACGCACTCGCCGAAGGTGAGCCCCTTGTCGGGGCGGGCCTTGGCGAAGACCCGGTCGCCCTCGAAGGCAACGTCGTGGATCTGGTTCAGGTCGAACTGGCTGAAGATCACCGGGATCAGCATCTCCTTGATCTTGCGCGCCGCATCGATTACCGCGTTGCCGCTCATGAGAGTGACCCGGCTGCCCCAGGTGCCCAGGTCGGCCTTGGGGGTGACGGCGGTGTCGGCGGCGGTCAGGCGGATCTTCTCGATGCCGATGCCCAACTCGGCGGCCAGAATCTGGCGCAGGGTGTGGTCCGAACCCTGGCCGATGTCCGTGGCCATGGTCAACAGGTGAGCGGTGCCGTCCTCGAAGACCCTCACCTCGGCGGTGGCGAAGTTGTACTTGGTGTTGAACCAGTTGAACACGCCGCCGCTGATGAAGCTGTAGCAGCCCACGCCGATGCCGCGGCCGGGACTTTTCTCCTTGCGTTTGGCATCCCAGCCACTCATCTCGCGGACCTTGACCAGCGACTCCTTGAAGCCGCAGGAGCTGATGGTGGCGACCTCCGGTATCTCGTCGCCGGTCTCCATGGCGTTGATGATCCGGAGTTCGATGGGATCGATGCCCAGTTCGGCGGCGGCCATGTTCATCTGGCTCTCGGCGGCGAACAATGCCTGGGGCGCGCCGAAGCCGCGCATGGCCCCGGCCGGGGGCTTGTTGGTGTAGACGTGACGGCCTAGATAGCGGTAGGCGGGATAGCGGTAGAGCATGGCCCCGAAGTTGCCGCAGAGGAAAGTGGCGGTGGGGCCCATGGAGTTGTAGGCGCCGCCGTCCAGAAGCACATTGAAATCCTTGGCCGTGATCTTGCCGTCTTTGGTGAAGCCCACCTTGGAGTGGATGGTCATGGCGTGGCGGCGGCGGCCGAAGGCCAGCTCCTGTTCGCGGTTCAGGGTGAATTTCACCGGCCGGCCGGTGCGCAGGGCCATGAAGGCGGCGCAGAATTCCCAAGGCCTAAGCTCCATCTTGCCGCCGAAGCCGCCGCCCACGTTGGGCTTGATCACCCGCACGTGGTTTTCGGGCAAACCCAGGGTGGCGGCCAGCAGGCACTGGACGATGTAGGGCACCTGGGTGCTGGTCCAGAGGGTGACGCGGCCGCCCTCGTCGGGCGCTGCGATGCTGGAGCAGGGCTCCATGTAGGCGTGGCTGACGGCGTGGACCGTGAAGACGTCGTCGCGCACGTAGTCGGCGCGTTTGAAGCCGGCCTCCAGATCGCCGTAGGTGATCTTGCGGTTCAGGCTGACGTTGCCCGGGCTGTCGTCGTGAATGATCGCCGCGCCCTCGGCGGTGGCGTCCTCGACGGTGAAGAGCCCCGGCAGTTCCTCGTATTCCACCTCGATCAGCTGGCAGGCGCGCTCGGCGGTCTCCTTGTCCAGGGCGGCCACCGCGGCCACCTCGTCGCCGAGGAAGCGCACCTTGTCCACGGCCAGGGGCAGCTCGTCCTGGCTCTGGGGCACCAGACGCCAGTTGCCGTACCTTATCTGGGGGGTGTCCGCGCCCACGATGACGTCCTTGACGCCCTTCAAGGCCCTGGCCTTGGAAACGTCGATGCGCTTTATGCGGGCGTGAGGGAGGGGGCTTCTGAGCAGCGCGCCGTAGAGCATGCCCGGCAGCATCATGTCATCGACGTAGATGGAGCGGCCGGTGACCTTGTCGCGAGCGTCCAGGCGGGGCAGACTGGCCCCGATGATGGCTGGATTGTTGTTCATCTGGCGCCTCCTTGGGCCTGGCTGAGGCAGGTTTCCAGCACGCGTTTGGCCAGCACGTGCACCATGGCCCGGCGGTATCCGGCCGTGGCGCGCACGTCGTCGATGGGCCGCGCGGAGCGTACCGCCGCGGCGGCGGCCCGGGCGATAAGGTCGGGGCTGGGCTCATGGCCGGTTAACAGGGCTTCGCACTCGGCGCAGCGGACCGGGGTGGGGGCCACGGCGGCCAGGGCCAGGCGCGCGGCCAGGATCTTGCCCTCCATGTCCAGGGCCAGGAAGCCGGCCACGCCCACGCCGGCGATGTCAACCTGGCTGCGGGCCGAGAGGCGTTCGTAGCAGGAACCGGAGCGGTCCAGGGGCACGGGCACCCGGATGGCTTCCAACAGCTCCAGGTGCTCGATGGCGCATTTGCCGGGCCCCTCGAAGAATTTTTCCAGGGGCACCTGCCGCCGGCCTCCGCGCTCCACCAGGACCACGCTGGCCTTGTAGGCCAAGAGCGGTGCGGCGGTGTCGGCGCTGGGGGCGGCGTTGACCAGGTTGCCGGCCACGGTGCCCATGTTGCGGATCTGGGTGGTGGCCATGACCGAGCAGGCGTGGGCCAGGGCGGGGTAGTAACGCCTCACCTCGGCATTGGCTCCCACCTCGCTCAAGCGGGCGCCGCAGCCGATGACCAGACCGTCGTCATCCAGGTAGGAAATGCGGTTCATGCCCGGCAAGCGGTTGAGGCTGATGAGGTGCTCGACCTGGATCGCCCCGGCCCGCATCTTGGGAACCAGGTCGGTGCCGCCGGCCAGGACCTTCATGCTGGCCCGGTGGCGGCTCATGAGGTCGAGGGCCTCTTCCAGGCTGCTGGGCTGGTGCAGGGTGAAGTGGGGCATGGCCATGGGCTAGCCCTCCTTGCAGGAGGCCATCTGGCGGGACGCGTGCCCGATGGCCTCGACGATCTTGTTGTAACCCGTGCAGCGGCAAAGGTTGCCGGAGAGACCCTTGCGGATCTGCTCCTCGTCGGGGTTGGGGTTCCGGTCCAAAAGGTGCTTGGCCGAGAGGATCATGCCCCCGGTGCAGAACCCGCACTGCACCGCGCCCTTGTCGATGAAGGCCTGCTGCAGGGGGTGCAGTTCCTGGGGGCTCTTGGCCAGTCCCTCGATGGTGGTGATCTCGCGGTGGTGGCACTCCACGGCCAGGGTGAGGCAGGAGCTTACCGTACGGCCATCGACGATGACCGTGCAGGCCCCGCAGTCCCCCTGGTTGCAGCCGATCTTGGTGCCGGTGAGCCTGAGGTCCTCGCGCAAGACCTCGGCTAAGGTCCGCCAGGGGTCTATGGCGACCTCGTAGTGGTCTCCGTTCACTATAAGCTCTATTGTTTTTTTGGCCACTTTTCCTGCCTCATGGCTGGGGTGACAGGGGAAGTCACTGAAAATACAACGAGTGACTCTAGTTGAAAACTAGCTTATCAGGATGCGCTCGTAGGGTCAAGCGTTCATTTGGAACGCCTTATCGTTCACTGCAATGAACGCTCGGCCCTGCCCTCCCATCTCTCCTCTGGAGCGGCGACAAGGCGCAATTCCGATATGGCCCAGTGGAAGACGGGGTGGCCCCGGGTCAGGGTCAATCGCAGGTGACGGGCTGGCTGGGCGGGGAAACCTATGCGCAGCCGGTAGGGCTGGGCGTTCAGCAGCCGGTCTCCGGCGAAGTAGATGGGGCCCTCGGGCACGGTCTCCCAATCAAGCTCGCGCCAGGATTGGCCGTCAAGGGAGACAGCAAGGGAGAAATCCCGCGCCAGGTCGGTGGGCGAAGGCAGGCTTTCCAGGGTCAGGCCCTGCAATGTAATTTCCCGGCCCAGGTCGGCCTGCCAGAAGTCGCCCTGGCGGCGGGGGCGGTCGGTCTGCCAGGCTGTGTCGGGGTCGCCGTCAAAGGCCATGGCCTCCTGGCCGGGGTTGGATGATAAGGTCTCGGCCGGGGATGGAGACAGGGGGCGCGATTGGGACCGCCGCGGCGTGAGGTCATGAAAGAGCGCGTAGCCCCCGGCCGCTTCCCGGGCGAAGCCGATCCCCCGCCGCGCAAGGAACCCGGCCACGTCCTCTGCGTCGGCCTGGGTCACGGCGACCCCCACGCCCGCCAAGTCCTCGGGCAGAGTCCCCCGGTTGTCGAGGTCCAGGGGCCAGGAGGATGAGGAAGCAGGCATCTTCACGGGGGGACGCATAGCCCTCGGCGCGAAGGCGGCCAAGTGGGTGTCGGCATACAATGTGCGCACGTTTTGTTTGAGCGCCAGCGCCACCGCGGCGGCGGGGTCGAAACCCTGCGCCGGGGCGGCGGAGTAGAGATTGATCTCCTGCAGCGACCAGTAGTGCTTGCGGGATTCTCCGCTCTGGGTCAGACGCAGGTGGCGGGCCGCTTGCGGCCGGAAGTAGATGTCCAGCCGAGGGGTGTCGGAGCTGGCCATGGTCCGGCCGGAATCCCAATGGAAGGGCTGGGCCACCAGGCCCATCCGGGCCACATAATTCCAGTGCCGGCCATCCAGGGAGATTTCCAGGTCTAGCCCCTGGGGCCGGTCTTGCACCAGGCCCGGGGCCAGGCGAACCAGGCACAGGTCCTCCACCACCTGGCCGAGGTCTAGCCAATACTGTTGGCCCGGCTTCTGCGGCCGCAAGGGCGACCAGCGAGTAAGGGCGTCCCCGTCCAGGGCCAGATCCGCGTCCTGGGTCATGTGGTTCGCCCCCGCACGCCAGCCTTGCCGCGGCACCCGGCGCAGTCCGGCGAAGCTAGGCTGGACGTCCAGAAAGCAGAGGTATTCCCCAACGCGCAGAGGTTGGTAGGAGGCTCCCATGGTGTTGAGCATGGCCTCGATCCATTTGCCGTCCTTTCTGCAGACCCAGTTTACGCGGCCTGATCGCTCCACCAGGCGTCGGCTGGGTTCATGAAAATCGTCCAGGTCCAGCTGCGCCCGGGTGACCACCAGGCGCTCTTGCGACAGGAAACTGAGCAGGGGAGCCACCCAGAAGTCCAGGGCGTAGGCCGCGTGAATATCCCTGGCCAAGAATTCTTGGATGGTGGAAAAATTCTGGCTCCGCCAGGCATTGGCCTCTTGGCGGAGTCTGTCGTTGAATAGGGGGGCATTGACGGTGATGCCGGCAAGGTTGGAGGCCAGGGCCGCGAGGGCCAGCACCCAGGCCAAGGCGGGCCATTTTTCCCGCAACTTGGCGAAGGCATAACCGCCCAGGGGCAATAGCGCGACGTAGAGGGGAACCATGTGTCGCCGGCTGCTGCCAAGGGGATCACCCTGCAATACCAATATGATAAAGGTTATAAGGGCCATCATCAGAAACAGCTCGGAGCCGTCCCCTCGGGTCGGCCGAAGCAGCGCCAGACCCGCCAGCCCCCGGCGACGCAGCCAGAGCAGATACCCCAAGGCGGCCAGGGCCAGGCCGCCCACGCCCCAGGAGAGGCCGGGGATAACGGGCGTATAGGCGCCGTCGTTGAGCACCCCCAGCAGTACCGGCAGGCCCCGCGTGAAGAAGATGCCCGCCACCTCCCAGGCCCCCAGCACCGAGCCGGAGGCGAGCAACGAGCGGAAGCTGTCCCAATCGTGACGCAGGTTGAAGACCCAAAGCGGCAGGCTGCCGGCCAGGAAGCCGGCCAGCATAAGGGGTAGGGAGCGCCTGATGAGCACCCGCCAGTCCGCCGCCAGCAAATAAAGACCGCTGGTCGACAGGGCGAAAATGATCAGGAAATGGGTCCACAGGCCCAGGCCGGCCACCAGGCCGTAGGCCAGCCAGAGCCAGGTTTTTGCCTGACGGTGCGCCAGGTGGAAGGTTATCCAGAGCAAGAGCAGGGAGAGGAGGGGAATCTCGATGTAGGACCCCCGGGGCAGCACCGAGTGCCAGGCGAAATAATAGGGAGGCAAGGCGGCCAGGGCCATGGCCATCAGGCCGGCTGGACGACCCCACATGTCGGCGCAGGCCCGGTAGGCCACCCAGACGAAGACCAGGGAAACCAGGACGGGGGCCAGGCTGAGGGACTCGGCAGAGGAGCCGAAGAGCCAGAACAGAGGGGCGGCGATGAAGGACTCGATGCTGCCCCCCCAAGCCTCGCCGTAGAAGAAGACGGGCAACTCCCCGTCCAGGATGTGGCGGGCCATCAGTCCGATGATGGCCATGTCCGCGTCGGGGGTGGGATAGGCCATGGCCGCGGCCCGCACCGCCGCGGCCAGCAGCATCAGCAGAAGGGGGGCCAGCCAGGTCGGGGTTTGTCTGTCGCCGTTTTTGGGCAAAATCGGTCCTTGGCAAAACGATCCAGGCGCGCCGCCGGGCCAACTCTGTCTAAATATTACCTCAGGAGTCCTTGATTACCAAAAACCACGCCGGGACACGGGTGCTGTAGCCCCTTGCCGGGGCCTGAGACGGTATGATAGCTTAGCCCAGTCCAAAAGGCTGGCGGTCCATGGTTGGGTCATGGATCGAGCCGGGGCAAGCCTGCGAAGGAGGTCAACATGAACGAGAAACGTGTGGCTCGGGTAACCGACATCATCGCCGCCTCTCCCATCGGCTTCGATGACGCCATCAAGGTGGGTTTCGAGCGCGCCACGCGCACCTTGCGCGGAATAACGGGTATGAGGGTCACGGACATGCGGGTGGCGGTGGACGAGAGCCAGATCGCCGAGTACCGCGTGCGTCTGGAAGTCATCTTCGTGCTCGAGTCCTAACCGTCGCCCGCTGGCGCGAGGGGGCCTTCCCGGGAAGGCCCCTTGGTTTTTAATAAATGACCGATTCCCCTCCCTACGACCAGCTCTTCATCTACGAAGTGTCCGGCGACGCCCGCCCGGCTCTGGGTTCAGGGCTTGCGGAATTCCTGGGCCTGTGGCTGGAGGGCGACACCAGCTTCATCTTTTTTTCCAGCCCGGCCGAGGAGCAGGTGGCGGGCATCCTGGCCCGCGGACCGGGCCTGCGGCTCCTGGCCAGCCACCATCTCACCTACGAGCAGTGGCAGGGCGGCCTCGCCATGGAGCCCCTGGAATTGGAGGGCCTGGCGGTGGCGCCGGCCTGGCGGGAATACCATGCCCCTCCAGGCCGGCTGGTTCTGCGCCTGGACCCCGGCCTGGTCTTCGGTAACGGCCTGCACCCTACCACCCGCCACTGCCTGGAACTGCTGCTTCTGCGCGCGCAGCGGGAACCCCTGGGCCGAGTGCTGGACCTGGGCTGCGGCACCGGCATTCTGGGGCTGGCCGCTCTGCTGCTGGGCGCCGAGGATGTGCTGGCCGTGGACCTCAACCCCCTGTGTGTGAGCACCACCCGCCGCAACGCCGAACTTAACGGCCTGCCCCTGGCCGTGGAAGAGGGGCCGGCCCGGGCCTACCTGGAGCGTCCGGCGAATCTGGTCATGGCCAACGTGCATTGGCAGGTGCAGCAGGAGCTTTGGGAGCGGGATCAGCCGCTCAACGGCAAAGAGGACCTAATCCTGAGCGGGGTCATGCGCAGCCAACGCGGGCTCCTGGAGGGCCTGCTGGCCACCCGTGGTTTCAAGGTGCGCGAGCGCCGGGAGGCCGAGAACACCTGGTTCACCATCTGGGCCTGCCGGAGTCAAAAAGATTGATGTTTGACCGGCGATCAGACCGGCATTAAGGACCGGACATGCCCCATGTTGCCCGGCCCGAGCTTCGATTGCCTGGTTCAGCCCCCGTGGTTCACAGCCCCCGTTGACATCCTTTTCAGAGCATGGTACACATCAACACATCAAGTTCCGTGCAGGAGATCGTGGCCATGCAGCCGCAAAGCCAGAAACGCCAATGTAACTTCCGGAGCGCCGCTCCCGCCCCCGTCTTTTTCCTTTCCATCCTCCTCGTAGTAGTATCCCCGGCCCTGCTGATTAGCCTGCCCCTATAAGGGGCCGCAAACCAGACCAAATCCCAAGTTAGCGACTACGGGCCCCGGCCCTGGCCAACCTCGGTTATACCGGGCAGGCCAAATAGGTAAATTCCAGCCCCTAGAGGGGCGGGAATCCGAAAAAAGGGAGAATCGAGCCATGAAACCCAGGTCCAAAACAGCCCAGGCCAGCTCTCGCGGCCAACGGGAACATTCTGCCGGCGCAACGCGAACCGCATCCGCCCCCGCCCGTCTTTTCTCCGGCTTCGCCTTCTCCCCTCTCCGCACCGTACTGGTATCCAGCCTTCCCGGCCTGCTGATTATCCTGCCCCTATAGGGGCCGACTCCACCGCTGAAAAATTAATGGTTTTCATGTCGAGGCCGCGGGCCTTGGCCGTCCCGTCCTTCCTAAAGGGCATCCCTGGTTAATCCGGAGCCCGGCGGAAGGCGCCCCCCGCCGGGGCCGGGGCAGGCCGGCGTCCCGGCGAGGCGAGGAAAAAATGAAGCTGAACAGCCAGAAAATGAAACAAGGCGTAATGAGGGCCCCCCAACGCGCGTTGCTAAAGGCCTTGGGCCTCAGCCGTCCCGAGATGGAGCGCCCCTTCATCGGCATCGCCAATTCCTGGACCGAGGTGGTGCCCGGCCACATCGAGTTGGACCGCCTGGCGAGCGCGGTCAAGCGCGGGGTGCGCGAGGCCGGGGGCACTCCCCTGGAGTTCCACACCATGGCCATCTGTGACGGCCTGGCCATGGGGCACGAGGGCATGCACTATTCCCTGCCCAGCCGCGAGGTCGTGGCCGACACCGTGGAACTCATGGCCAGGGCCCACTGCTTCGACGCCCTGGTGCTCATCGCCTCCTGCGACAAGATCGTGCCGGGCATGCTCATGGCCGCCGCGCGCCTGGACCTGCCGGCGGTGGTGGTCACCGGCGGGCCCATGGCCGCAGGCCAGCACCAGGGAAAAGTGGTGGACCTGATTACGGTTTTCGAGGCCGTGGCCAAAGCCCAGGCTGGCCAGATGAGCGCCGATGAGTTGACCGAGCTGGAGGACTGCGCCTGTCCCGGGGCGGGCTCCTGTGCCGGCATGTTCACAGCCAACACCATGGCCTGCCTCACCGAAGCCCTGGGGTTCTCCCTGCCCGGCTGCGCCTGCGCCGGGGCCTTGGACGAGGCCAAGGAGGAGGTGGCTCACGCCTCCGGCCAGGCGATCATGGGCGCGCTCAAGGCCGACCTTCGCCCCAGCCTGCTGCTCAGCCGCGAGTCCCTGGAGAACGCCGTCCGGGTGGATTTGGCCCTGGGCGGATCGACCAACTCCATCCTGCACCTGACCGCCATCGCCCGAGAGGCGGGCGTGGACTTCGGCCCCGACGACTTCGACCGCCTGGCCCGCACCACCCCGCATCTTTGCTCCATGAGCCCCGGCGGCCCCATGCGCATGAACCACTTGCAGGCCGCCGGGGGGGTGGGGGCGGTCATGGCCCACCTGCGGCCCCTGCTGCACCTGGACGCCTCCACGGTCGGCGGTAAGACCGTGGCCGAGAACCTGCCCCACCAAGTGTCGGGGGCCGAGTTTTTCGACCAGCCGGTGATCCACAGCCTGGCCGAGCCGGTGCACGCCGAGGGCGGCCTGGCCGTGCTCAAGGGCAGCCTGGCTCCGCTGGGGGCGGTGGTCAAGCAAAGCGCGGTGGACTCCGGCCTGCTGCGCTTCGCCGGCCCGGCCCGGGTCTTCGACGGCGAGGAAGCGGCGGTGGTCGAGGTCAACGCCGGGGGAGTCAAGCCCGGCGAGGTGCTGGTGGTGCGCTACGAGGGGCCGGCCGGCGGTCCGGGCATGCGCGAGATGCTGGCCCTGACCAGCCTGATCAGCGGCGGCTGTCTGAACGGCAAGGTGGCCTTGGTCACCGATGGACGCTTTTCCGGCGGCAGCCGGGGGGCGGCCATCGGCCACGCCTCGCCCGAGGCGGCCCGGGGCGGACCCTTGGCCCTGGTGGCCGACGGCGACCAGATCGCCATAGACATCCCCGGACGCCGCCTGGATCTGCTGGTGGAGCCAAAGGAGCTTGAGCGCCGGGCCGCGGTTTGGAAGCGGCCTGCTCCCAAGTTCACCCGCGGGGTCCTGGCCCGTTACGCGGCCCTGGTCAGCGACGCCTCCCAGGGGGCGGTGCTGGACCTGGGCGGCGCGGAAAAATAGACGCGAAAAGCTGCCGGACAGGCTGCTAGACATGGAGATAGAAAAAATGAACGCCCACGCCAAAGAGCAGAAGAGCGCCTACCCCCGCAGCCGCGCCACCGGCGCCGACGCGGTGATCGCCTCGCTCAAGGCCCAGGGAGTGGAAGTGATCTTCGGCATGGTGGGCGGGCAGATCATGCCAGTCTACGACGCCCTTCATCGCGACGGCGGCCTCAAGCACCTGATCGTGGGCCACGAGCAGGGTGGGGCCCACATGGCCGAGGGCTTCGCCCGGGTCACCGGACGGCCGGGGGTGGTCATGACCACCAGCGGGCCGGGGGCCACCAACCTGGTCACCGGCCTGGCCGACGCCATGATGGACAGCACCCCGGTGGTGGCCATTACCGGCCAGGTCAGTTCGCACCTGTTGGGCAACGATGCCTTCCAGGAAGCTGACATGCGCGGCATCACCATGCCCATCACCAAGCACAACTACCAGCTCACCAATGCCGACCAGGTGGCTCCGGTCATCGCCCAGGCCTTCCAGCTGGCGGCCACCGGCCGGCCGGGGCCGGTGCTCATCGACCTGCCTCGGGATGTGGCTGTGGGCGAGACCGAGATCATGACCGCCGTAGCGGCGGCCGTCAACGGCCGCAAGGCCCCGCGCGCCGGTCATCCCCTGCAGATCGAGCGCGCCCTGGGTCTGATCAAGGCCGCGCGCCAGCCGGTTATTTTGGCCGGCGGCGGCATTATTCACGCCGGGGCCAGCGCCCAGCTCAAGGAGTTGGCCGAGTGTCTCGACCTGCCTGTGACCACCACCCTCATGGGCCTGGGCTGCTTCCCTAGCCGGCACCGGCTCTCCCTGGGCATGCCGGGCATGCACGGCACCGGCTACGCCAACCTGTCCCTGCACAACAGCGACGTGATCCTGTGCGTGGGCTGCCGCCTTGACGACCGGGTCACTGGCAAGCTCGAGGCCTTCGCGCCCCAAGCCCGCATCATTCATGTGGACGTGGACGCCTCGGAGATCGGCAAGACGCTCGCGGCGGCGGTGCCCATCGTGGGCGACGCCAAACCGGTCCTGGAGGCGCTTACCAAGGGCGCCCGCGCCTGGGAGAGCCGGCCGGACTTCAGCGCCTGGCACAAGAACATCGCCACCTGGAAGGCCCGCTTCCCCATGGGCTACCGCGCCAAGGACGGAGTGATCCTGCCCCAGCAGGTGGTGGAGCGAGTCAGTTCTCTCATGGGCGACACCGATATCGTTGTCACCGGCGTGGGCCAGCACCAGATGTTCACCGCCCAGTACTACGACTTCCGCGCCCCGCGCACCCTGGTCACCAGCGGCGGGCTGGGCACCATGGGCTACGGCCTGCCAGCAGCCATCGGCGCCAAGCTGGCCAAGCCCGGGAAAAACGTGTTCCTCATCGACGGCGACGGTTCCTTTTTGATGAATATCCAGGAACTGACCACCGCCGTGCGCTACCGGGTGCCGGTGGTGGCGGCGGTGCTCAAGAACGCCCACCTGGGCATGGTGCGCCAATGGCAGGACATGTTCTTCGAGCAGCGGCTCTCCCAGAGCAATCTTGAGCCGCCAGACTACGACAAGGTGGCCCAGGCCTTCGGGGCCCTGGGTCGGCGGGTTGAAAGGCCCGAGGAATTGGAGCCGGCCCTGCGCTGGGCCATGAAGGAGGCCCGGGCCAAACAATTGCCGGTGATCCTGGACGTGATGGTCGACCCCGAGGAGCCGGTGCTGCCCATGGTGCCGGCCGGCGCGGCCAACGTGGACTTCATGCCCTGCCGCACGGAGGCCAGCTGATGGAGCGCCTGAACCCCATAGCGGTGCTGGTCAGGAACGAGCCCGGCGTTCTGGCACGGGTCGCCGGCCTCTTCACCCGGCGCGGCTTCAACATCATCAGCCTGGCCGTGGGCGAAACCGAGGACCCGCTGGTCTCGCGCATGAGCGTGGTGGTCAGCGGCGACGACGCCGTGCGCGAGCAGGTGGTCAAGCAGCTGAGGAGGCTGGTGGACGTGCTCAGGGTCGACGATCTCACCCGCCAGCCGCGGGTGGAGCGCGGCCTGGCCTTGATCAAGGTCAAGGCCCCGCCGGAAAGGCGCGGGGAGATAGTGGAGTTGGCCAATATTTTCCGCGCGGCCATAACCCACGTGGACCCGCGCGCCCTGGTGGTGGAGGTCAGCGGCAACTCCAAAAAGATCCAGGCCATGATCGAGATGATGCGCCCCTTCGGCATTATCGAGATGGCCCGCACCGGCCAGATCGTCATGGCCCGCGGACGGCGCGAAGCCCACGGACAGCCCTACGACCAAAACCAAAACTTTGAAGTTGGAAGCGACCCCCTGGGGTTTGCGGACCCCGACGACGATGACGACGACAACACGAACCTGTTAAGGCTCAAGTAAGGAGAAACTCACGATGAGCGCCACGGTTTACTACGAGAAGGACGCCGACCTGAACATCATCAAGGGCAAAAAGATCTGCGTGCTGGGTTATGGCAGTCAGGGCCGCGCCCACGCCATGAATCTGCACGACAGCGGGCTGGACGTGGTGGTTGGGCTGCGCGAGGGCAGCAAGACCGCTGCCCAGGCCCAGGCCGACGGGCTCAAGTGGGAGCCCATGGCTCAGGCCGTGGCCAGCGCCGACATGATCATGTTTCTTGTGCCCGACCCCAGCCAGCCGGCGGTTTACGAGGAGTTCGTCAAACCGGTTTGCAAGCCGGGCCTGACCCTGCTCTTCGCCCACGGCTTCAACGTGCACTACGGCCAGATAGTGCCGCCGCCGGAGGTGGACGTGATCATGGTGGCGCCCAAGGGCCCGGGCAAGCTGGTGCGCGACCTCTATGCCGCTGGTCAGGGCGTGCCCTGTCTGGTGGCCATCGAGCAGGACGCCTCGGGTCAGGCCCTGGGCACCGGCCTGGCCTATGCCCTGGGCATCGGCGGGGCGCGGGCCGGGGTGATCGAGACCAGCTTCAAGGAGGAGACCGAGACCGACCTCTTCGGCGAGCAGGCGGTGCTCTGTGGCGGGGTGAGCGCCCTGATGAAGGCCGGCTTCGAGACCCTGGTGGAGGCCGGTTACGCCCCGGAGATGGCCTACTTCGAGTGCATCAACGAGATGAAGCTCATCGTGGACCTGATCTACCAGGGCGGGTTGAAGCACATGCGCCGCTACATCAGCGACACCGCCAAGTATGGCGACATCACCCGCGGCCCGCGCATCGTCGACGATTACGTCCGCGCCGAGATGGGTCGTATCCTGGAGGAAATCCAGGACGGCAGCTTCGCCCGCGAATGGGTACTGGAGAACCAGGCAAATCGTCCCCGCTACAACGCCCTGCTCAAGCGCGAGGCTGAGCATCCGGTGGAGGAGGTGGGCGACCGCCTGCGCGCCATGATGAAGTGGCTGGGATGAAATACCGGCGCGGCGGGGGAGCAAAGGCCCTCGCCGCGCGGACCAGAGGCCGGCAGGTGCCAAGCGCCGATCTTTTTGCTATAGCTTGAGACGGTGGGGCGTATTTCGCCGCCGGCGGGTTTCAACCTTGGAGGGCCGGCGCGCCGGCCTTGCCCAGGCGCATTGGACCCATCGCCGCGCCCGGCCGAGATCGATCCGGGCCGGGGACGGAGCAGGAGCGACATGTCTACTTTGCTCGACAAGATTTGGCGCAGCCATTTGGTGCGCAGCCAGGCCGGCCAACCCGACCTTCTCTACGCCGACCGCCATCTGGTGCATGAAGTGACCTCGCCACAGGCCTTCGCGGGCCTGCGGGCCGCTGGCCGCCAGGTGCGCCGGACCGACCTCACCTACGCGGTGGTGGATCACATCGTGCCTACCGACAACCGCGCCGAACCCCTGGCCGACGCCGTGGCCGACGCCCAGCTCAAGGCCCTGCGCGCCAACTGCGCCGAATTCGGGGTCGCGCTCCTGGACACCACCGATCCCCGCCAGGGCGTCATCCACGTCTGCATGCCCGAACTGGGGCTCATCCTGCCCGGCCAGACCGTGTTCTGCGGCGACAGCCACACCGCCACCCACGGGGCCTTCGGGGCCTTGGCTTTCGGGGTGGGCACCAGCGAGGTGGAGCACTTGTTGGCCACCCAGACCCTGCCCCAGGACCGGCCTCGGACGATGGCCGTGCGCGTAGGCGGAGCGCTCGGGCCGGGCGTGAGCGCCAAGGATCTGATCCTGGCCATCATCGGCCGCCTGGGCGTGGCAGGAGGCACCGGCCATGTCATCGAGTACCTGGGCAAGGCGGTGACGGCTCTTTCCATGGAAGGCCGCATGACCATGTGCAACATGTCGGTGGAGTGCGGAGCCAAGGCCGGCATGGTGGCCCCGGACGAGACCACCATCTCCTGGCTGCGCGGCCGGCCTTACGCCCCCCAGGGCGGAGACTTCGAGCGGGCGGCGGCCTGGTGGCGCACCCTGCCCAGCGACCCCGGCTCGCGCTACGACCGCGAGGTGAGCCTCGACGCTACAGCCATCGGCCCCCAGGTCACCTGGGGCACCAACCCCGGCCAGGTGGCGGAGATAACCGGCGCGGCGCCCGACCCCGCCGGTCTGGCCGGCGAACAGGAGCGCGCCAGCGCCCTGCGCGCCCTGGACTACATGGCCCTCAAGCCTGGCGTGCCTTTTAGGGACGTGGCGGTGGACTGCGTGTTCATCGGCTCCTGCACCAACGGTCGCCTGGAGGACCTGCGCGCCGCCGCCGCGGTGGTGGGTGCGCGCAAGGTGTCCCCCGGCGTGCGGGCCCTGGTGGTGCCCGGCTCGGGCCAGGTCAAGGCCCAAGCCGAGGCCGAAGGCCTGGACCGGGTCTTCAAGGAGGCGGGTTTCGAGTGGAGGCTGCCGGGATGCAGCATGTGCCTGGCCATGAACCCCGACGTGCTGGAGGCCGGCGAGCGTTGCGCCTCCACCAGTAACCGCAACTTCGAGGACCGACAGGGCAGGGGAGGGCGCACTCACTTGGTCAGCCCGGCCAGCGCGGCGGCGGCGGCGGTCACCGGCCGCCTGAGCGACCCGCGCCAACTTATTTAAGGAAACCGACATGCAGAAATTTACCGTCCTCACCGGACTGGCCGCGCCCCTGGACCGGGCCAACGTGGACACCGACCAGCTCATACCAAAGCAGTTCCTGAAGCGGGTGGAGCGCGAGGGCTTCGGCCAGTACCTCTTTTACAACTGGCGCTTCAAGCCAGACGGCTCACCGGACCTCGGTTTCGTGCTCAACCAGCCTCGCTACCAGGGGGCCACGATCCTGCTGGCCGGGGAGAACTTCGGCTCCGGCTCCAGCCGCGAGCACGCGCCATGGGCCCTCCTGGACTACGGCTTCCGGGTGGTGGTCGCCCCCTCCTTCGCCGACATATTTCGGAACAACGCTTCCAAGATCGGCCTGCTGCTGGTGGAGATGGACGGCCAGCTCATGCGGGAATGGCTCCAGCGGGCCCAGGCCAACGAGGGCTACCGCATCACCGTGGACCTGGCCCGCCAGGAGATGCTGGGCTCCGACGGCTTCGCCTGCGTTTTCAAGATCGACCCCTTCCACAAGCGCCGCTTGCTGGAGGGCCTGGACGACATCGGGCTCACCCTGGAGCGCCAGGCCGAGATCAAGGCCTACGAGGAATCCCACCAAGAACCATGGCAGGCCGTCGCGCATGGCCTGACCCCCCGGGAGTGATCATGTCCAAGACGCCCCATCATGTGGCGGTAATACCAGGCGACGGCATAGGACCTGAGGTCACCGCCGCCGCCGCGCAAGTCCTCACGGCCACCGGCGTGGCCTTTGCCTTCCGCTCCTACGAGGCCGGCGACGACTGCCTGGAGAGGACCGGCAAGGCCCTTCCCCAGGAGACCTTGGACGGGGCCCTGGCCGCCAAGGCCGTGCTCTTCGGGGCGGTGGGCAAAAGCGCGGCGGAGGTAATCTTGCGCTTGCGCGCCGAACTGGGCACCTTCGCCAACCTGCGCCCCTCCAAGGCTTACCAGGGCGTGCCCTGCCTGCACCCGAAAACCGATCTGATGATCGTGCGCGAGAACACCGAGTGCCTCTACGCCGGCCACGAAAGCCGGCTGACCCCGGAGGTGGTGACCGCCACCCGGGTCATCACCCGCGGGGCCTCGGAGCGCATCGCCCGTTTCGCCTTCGACTACGCCCGCGCCCATGGCCGCCGCATGGTCACCGCCGTGCACAAGTCCAACGTGCTGCGCCTGAGCGATGGCCTCTTTTTGGAGTGCTGCCGGAAGGTGGCGGCCGACTACCGGGACATCGCCTATGAGGAGGCGCTGGTGGATTCGGCGGCCATGAAGCTGGTGCTGGACCCCACCCAGTATCAGGTCATGGTCACCACCAATCTATTCGGCGACATCCTGAGCGACCTGGCCGCCGGAGTCATCGGCGGGCTGGGGCTTTGCCCCAGCGCCAACCTGGGCCCGGAGCACGCCCTCTTCGAGCCGGTGCACGGCTCGGCCCCGGACATCGCCGGCCAGGGCAAGGCCAACCCTTCGGCGGCCATTCTTTGCGGGGCCATGCTGCTCAGGCACCTGGGCGAGGAGGCGGCGGCGCTAAGGGTGGAGAAGGCCCTGGAGGCGGCCCTGGCCGCGGGCGAGGTCACGGGCGACCTGGGAGGCTCGCTCAACACCACGGCGGCCACCGGGGCGGTGATCGCGCGTCTTTAATCCGAATTGAGAGGGGCGACTCATGCCGCATGGATTGACCAAGGCCGTCACGCGGGGGCTTTCAGCCCTCGTCCTGGCCCTCGTCCTGGCCGTCGGCCTGGGGGGCTGCGCCCACGGCCAGGCCGACTTCGAGGGCGAGGCGGTATACCAGATATCGACCATCGACCTGCTCATGGCCGGGGGCTACGAGGGCCAGCTCAGCCTGGGCGAGCTGGCCGCCCATGGCGACCATGGCTTGGGCACCTTCAACGCCCTGATAAAAAGAATAGCCGATGCGCATAAATTCGATATAAATA
>JAJZPI010000154.1 GCA_021811275.1 Deltaproteobacteria bacterium | reverse complement strand
GCTGAGCATATCCGCCTAATGAACTTGCTGGACGCGCCTGCCGAGCAGGAGCCGGCGGCCGAGGCTGACGCATGAGCCCCCAAGACCCCACCCCTTCCCCCTCCCCCACCATCCCCGCCCCTGGGTCTGCGGCCACGACTGCCGGAGACCCGGGGGCGGGCCCCCACCTCTGGTCTTGCTTCGTTCCTGGCGTACCCATCGCCAAGAAGCGCCCGCGCTTCACGACCATCAACGGCCACGCCAGGGCCTTCAACTGCCAGGAGACGGAAGAAGGCAAGTTCCGGTGGGAGTTGCTGCGCGAGTGGGGTCAACGGACGCCCCTGACCGGTCCGCTGTCCATCACCGTCACGTTCGAGATGCCAATCCCAAAAGGGGCCAGCAAAAAGCAGGCTGCACGCATGGCTGCCAAGACTGTGAGCCACATCAAAAAGCCCGACCTGGACAACCTGGTGAAATTCGTCAAGGACTGCGCCAACGGGGTGCTTTGGCAAGACGATTGCCAGGTGGTCATCCTCAAGGCGTCAAAGCACTATTCGGCAACTCCGGGGACCTACATCCACGTGAGGGAGCTGGCATGACCCCCTTCGGCTGGGACCTCCCGCCCGGCTGCTCCCTGGCCGACGTAGAGGGCGAGGGGGAAGGCCCCGGCGAGTGCATGGACTGCGGCCGGCCCTGCGACGAGGACGAAACCCTGTGCACGGCCTGCGCCGCGAGGGACGCCCGGGCGGAACGAAAATTCCAACGCGAATACGAAGGATAGGAGGAACAGATGAGCAAGGCGAACATCAACGACATGACGATTGGAGAGGCCAGGGAACTGGCGGCGCTGTTCGGCGGAGGGAGGTCGCCCGAGTGCGAGGGGCCGTGGAAGGTGGGTACCAACTACCTCATACGCACCGTCACCATGGCACAGACTGGCCGACTGGTCGCCGTCTACCCCACGGAGCTGGTCCTCGCCGACGCCGCTTGGGTGGGCGATACCGGCCGCTTCGCCCAGGCCGTCGAAAAGGCCGACTTTTACGAGGTGGAACCGTTCCCCGATCTCATCATCGTCGGTCGCCAGGCGATCATCGACGCCTGCGAGATTCCGTCTCTGCCCCGAGAGCAAAAGTAATGCAAGCGCTACTGAGGGCCGGCTGGGAACAATCGGGGTCGTGGTCGTGGTCGGGGTCGCGGTCGGGGTCGCGGTCGCGGTCGCGGTCGCGGTCGTGGTCGCGGTCGTGGTCGGGGTCGCGGTCGGGGTCGCGGTCGTGGTCGTGGTCGCGGTCGCGGTCGCGGTCGTGGTCGGGGTCGTGGTCGGGGTCGCGGTCGGGGTCGCGGTCGGGGTCGTGGTCGGGGTCGAATTAACCAGGAGGAAGAAAGGTGAGCGAGCAAGCGAGGATTACGAGAAACGAGGTGAAGAAGCTTCTGGAGGTGGTCATTGACGACCAGGAGCGCGAGGAGAACACCGAGCGGCTGCTCAAGGCCCTGGCCCGCGAGGAGGAGTTAAAGGGCGACCTGGCCGCCTACCGGGCGGACATCAACACCACGCTCAAGGCCGAGCGCAAGACCATCAAGGACATGCGCGCAAGCCTGGACAAGGGCAAAGACCAGCGCGAGGTTGACTGCGAGGAGGTCTGGAATTTCCAGGGCGAGCCGGTGACGCTGGAGATTGCGGACGAGGACGGCCTTGTCCATGCCGTGATCTTCCCGCCCAACTGCATCACCCTCCTTCGCAAGGACACCATGGAGATTGAGGGCGAGCCCCGGGCCATCACCGACGCCGAGCGCCAGCAGTCGTTCCTCAGCCAGTACCCTGAGAAGCCGGCGTCCGGGGCCGAGGATGGCGAGGGGCAAGCGTCGAGGTCCAACCTGTCTTGCTCCCATGCCATGGGATTGCGCCGAACTGAATGTGGTTGGTGTGGTGACGATGACTGCACCCTTTGCTGTCGGGGCGGCTGCGATAGCCAGATCGCGCCTTGTCCGCCCGAGCCCGACGAGTGCGATCCCCAGCCGGTGGGCGACATCCAGCCCCAGGAGGCGGCCTAGCCATGGCGACCCCTGCACCCTTCTACTACGCGCCCGTCACCGGCGTCCAGGTCGGCCTAGGGCCAAGCTGGTCCCAGGTCATTTGCATAGGTCCCGAGGGGTGCAGGGGCAAGACCAAGTTCGCCCGCCCGTCCAACATGCTGCCAGATGTGGTGCATTGCTGCTGGTGCGGGCGAGAAATCCACACGAAGCCGCCGGTGGCGGCGTAACTAAACTAGCAAGGAGGAGACCATGGCGGGAAAGACTAGCAATCAACTGGTGCCAAGCGGCAAAGGGGCGATCATCGTGTTGCAGCGCGGATGGGTAGCCGTGGGCAAGTACGCCCAGGACGGGGACGTGGGGAGTCTCAAGGGGGCCTCCATCATACGTCGCTGGGGCACCACCAAGGGCCTGGGTGAGTTGGCCGAGGCCGGCCCCCAGAAGAACACTGTCCTGGACGCCTGCCCGGACATCAGCTTCCACGTCCGCGAGGTCGTGCTGGCCATGAGGTGCTCCAATGCGTGGGGAAAGTAGCGTGGGCTTCTCCGGCTACGGCGACGGCGACGGCTACGGCTACGGCGACGGCTACGGCTACGGCTACGGCGACGGCTACGGCTACGGCTACGGCGACGGCGACGGCGACGGCTACGGCTACGGCTACGGCTACGGCGTTTGATGATTATGCCGAAACGCGGGCGGTGCTGACCATATTTACCGGATGTGAAAAATGGTCCCCGCCCGCGTCGTCCGGGGTGTCGCCCGGGCCTGATGATGGCAGACAGGAGGGAATCATGGCCAAGCTTAGCGCGGCGCAACTACGGTGCCTACAACTCCTGCATGATGTGGGACTCTCAATCGAGTGGTGCGAAAGGGGGTAGTCATGGGCCGTGTCCTCAATGATTTTCAAGCGGCGGCTTTGCGCCAGGCTTACGAACTTTCGATCAAGTATTTAGTTACCCCACCCGACAATGCGAGCGCGGCGCAATCAGCCATGGGAGAAATCGTTGCCGCGCTTGATGACGTTGTGAACTATCCAAACCATGTTTATTCGGGACCTATACAGGGTGAAATGTTTGGAGGCTTAATGGCTAAGTGGGACCCAAGAAAATCTGCTGGCGAGGATATTCCCAAGGACTTGATGATAAGGGAGTTCCCGAAATGACTTCGGGCAAACCAGACTATCCCACCCATGCGCAGTTACAACAAGATTGCGCCTATTGGCTTATAGATAAGCTCGGTGGTGGTTGTGTGGTTGCCCAGGAGTATCACAACGAAGATGTTTTTGGCATAGACAAACATGGACGCCTATACCGTATAGAGGTAAAGGTTAGCTGGTCTGATTTCATGGCTGAATGGAAAAAAGACAAGCACGACCCTAATGGCATGCGATTTAATGTCCCGGGGATGGATTACCATAAGGCATGGTATGCAGCGCCTAATGATTTAGCCGCGAGAATGGCCCTTTATTTCAAGGAAAGAAATTCTCCAAATGGTGTTATACAGAATTATTTTGGTGAAAACTTTAATACCATGCGGGTTATAAAAAAGGCTAGGGTCTTATCACCCATAAGCCAAGATTTGTTCAAGTCTGGCCTTGAAATGCGAGCCGACCCCAATGAATATTATGTGAGCGTTCAAAGCATAATCCAAGGGCTCGCACATAGATTAATGTGGGACGCCCTAACCCAACGCAAAAAAGTTCTGGAGTTGAAAAATGGACGCTAAAACTTTGGCGGCATTAAACTTAGCTATCGAAATATGGGGCAATAGAGCCAAGGGAAAAGCTGATGATCGGGCCTGTCCATTATGTTCATTAGGTTCCAGCTGCAAGGACTGCCCGGTGTGTCAGAAAACCGGGAAGCACAATTGCGAGGGTACGCCTTTCTGGAAGTGGTCTAGTCCAATTTCTTTCAAAGAAGCAACGCGGGCAGCCAAAGAGGAGCTAGCCTTTTTGAAATCATTATTGCCAGTCCCGGCCAAGAAATCCCCAAGGACCTAACGATAAGGGAGTTCCCAATTACGCAGTCGGAGGTAGGGTGATGGCTATGTGGATTAATGAGGATGCATACCGTGCAATGTCGGAAGAACTGTCTACTCTCCGCGCCCGCGTGGGTGAGCTTGAGTCCCAGCGCGACAAGCTGCGGGAGGCGCTGGCGTTCTACGCCAACCCAAAAACCTACGAGCCGCAAGGTCATCCTCAAATCGACTACGAAATAACAGCGATCAACAGCGACCGCGGGAAGCGCGCTCGCGCCGCCCTGGAGGAGTGTAAATGAAGTGCCAATTCTGCGATAACGAGAAGTGCGAGGTTTGCCAAATGGGCGGTACTTACTTCATCTCTTGCGGAAAATGTGGAGCCACTGGGCCCCAGACCAATGACGAAGCATCGGCGCACTTGAAGTGGCTCAGTCGAAAGGGCGTTGGCGCTCAGCCAGAACACATCCAAACTCGCTTCACGCCGATCACCGCGCAGCAACTCATCGGGAACATACAGGACAATCAAAAATTGGCTTTCCATTGCGGTGACGAGGTTTTCAGAATCCTAGGCTTCCAACGCTTGTCCATGCTGGCGATCAGCGCGCTGCCGCATCTGGAGCGGTTGGCGAAGATGGAGGAGGTGAGGAAATGAGCCCCTGCATACAATTACCCTATGGAGTTTTATGTACTTTTAATGATGGAGTTAATCACAAGATCGTCGTGCGGGGCATCTACTATTATTTCGAGTTTTCGGAAATGTTTGGGCCTTCAAGAACACTAAGAAACGGAGAACTATCAAAGCGAGACATGCCCCTGTACGTATACGATGCAATATCGCTTTGGTGTGAACAAGGCAACCGCCTTGACGACGAAGGATGTTGCATATGGGACAAACCGCCAGACCCGCTAGCTGGGGCAATACACATCGGCGGCAGGTATTGGTATCTGCCCGCGCCGGCCGAGCGGGAGGCGTAGGGGTGAAAGCTCTCTCCGTCCGCCAGCCCTGGGCCTCGCTGATCGTGGCCGGCATCAAGCCCGTAGAGAACCGCACATGGGCCACTCGATACCGTGGCCCGCTGCTGATCCACGCGGCGCAGGGCTACGACCATGCCGGCCAAGCCGCCCTCGAAGACCATGACCTCTACGCCGGCTATTACCACCACTATTCTCCCGAGCGCGTTCCCCGCGGGGCCATCATTGGCCAGGCCGACTTAACGGATTGCGTTCAGGGGCATAGTTCGTCCTGGGCCGAGCCTGGTGCCTGGCATTGGGTGCTGGCCAACCCTATGGCTTTTGACGAGCCCACGCCCTACAAGGGCAGGCTGGGCCTATTTGACGTGGTGATGGAGGGCTAGGTGGCCTATCGCCGGGTCGATCAGCACCTTTGGACCAGCCGCACGGGAGATGCCCAACTATGAATAAGCCTCCGGCGTTCCAGTTCTACGTGCGCGACTGGTTGAGCGACCCGGCGCTCCAGGCCGCCAGCGCCAGCTCCCGGGGCATCTGGATTAATGCCCTGTGCTTCATGTGGGAGGCCCCGGAGCGCGGCAAGCTGACCGGCACCAGGGAAAGCCTGGCCCGGCTGCTGGGGGCGACTACGGGGGAGATGGAGGAATTTCTGGCTGAGGCGAGCGCCTTAAATTTTGCAGATGTAACGGAAAGTAACAAAAAAGTAACGCTGGAAAACAGACGCATGGTGAAAGAGGAAAAAGAAAGGCAGGCCACCAAGTTAAGGGTGCGGAAGCATCGTGGTGGCGGCACTAGTAACACAGAAGTAACGCCCCCATCTTCATCTTCATCTTCTTCTTCATCTTCTCTTAAATCTTCGCTTCGCTCAGATTCTTGCGGAGAGGCGCCCAAGGCGGCACCGTCCCCGCCCACGTCTCCCGTCCTGCTCACGGTCCCCTTGGTCCCTCGGGATGGTCAATTCGACATCACCCAGGCTGACGCGGACCAGTGGCAAGACACCTTCCCCGCCGTTGACGTACTCGCGGAACTTAAACGCCTGCGCCAGTGGAACTTGGATAATCCGAAAAATCGCAAGACAAGGGCAGGGTTTCGTTCGCACGTGTCCAAGTGGCTGGGGCGCGAGCAAGACAGAGCGCAGCGCCAGGGGGCAAGTGCCGCTGGCGTTGATCCCGAAACCGAATTGCTGTGGGGTAAGCGAGCCAAATGAGCGCACCAGCAAGGCAGCAGCAACTCCCGCCCCCCCAAGACTTACCGGCCGAGCAGGGGGTTTTGGGCGCGTGCCTGCTTTTCGGCGGCGATGTAGTGGGCAACCTAGTGGATATCCTCAGAGCTGAAGATTTTTACTCTCGGGGACATGGCCTAATCTGGTCGGCCGCGGTCAATCTGTGGGACCGGGGGACCCCGGTAGACGAGATCACCGTGACGGCCTACCTGCGGGACCAAGGTTCCTTGGCGGACGTGGGGGGGGCGACGTTCCTTGCCGAGTTGGCGAATATCGTCATTACCGAGTCCCACGCTGAGCACTACGCCCGCATGGTGGTGGACAAGTCCCGCCTGCGCGCCCTGGAGGCTGAGGCCCAGCGCATTTTGACGTCGGTGAGGAGCGGGCAAGATGCTGCCCAGGTTCTCGATTTCGCCCAAGCGACCGTAAACCGCATAGCGATGGACGGGGCCCGGGGCGGTGAGGCTGTGCCGTGCGCCAAATCGGTACCCCTGGTGCTGGGCGAGTTGGAGGAGAGGTGCAGGGTTGGCCATGATCCCCAGGCCACGCCATTCGGGTTTTCCGCTCTGGATGAGGCCACAGGTGGGATGCTGCCGGGCGAGGTGATTACCGCCGCCGGGGCATCAAGCATGGGCAAGACGAGTTGGGCGTTGGGGGTGGCCGCCAACGTGGCTGTTCGCCAGGGCAAGACGGTTTTATTCGTAAGCAAGGAGCAGACGGTACGAAGGTTGACGGGGTGGTTCCTCTGCCGGGAGTGCAGGGTGGATACCCTGCACTGGCGCACGGGGAAGCTCAACGATTGGGAGCGCCGGCAGTTATCCATGAAGCGAGACGAACTTGCAAGCGCCCCGCTGCACTGGTTGGCGGTGGACTCGACCGGACCGGCTGCGCTCAGGGCCGTTTCGGCGGCCGCACGGCGCTTGCAAGGCAGGTCCGGGCTGGCCTTGGTGGTGGTGGACTACTTGCAACTGTTCGCGGCCAGCGATGACGCCAAAGACATAAGCGCCATGAGCCACGGGCTCAAGGGAATGGCCCAGCGACTTAACCTGCCCTTGATTTCCCTTAGCCAGTTTTCCAGGGAGCTGGACCGGCAGGACCGCAAGGGTCATTTGCCCAAGCTCAGCGACCTGTATGGCTCTGGGTCGATCGAAAAGGACAGCGACATAATTTTGTTCGTCTACCGTCCGGCCTTCTACGACCCTAAGCACCCAGACAAGCGGCTGGCCGTCGTGGTGCCAGCCAAGTTCCGGGAGGGTGTTCGTGGGACAGAAAATCAGGTTGACATGAGGTTCATCCCCGAGTGTGTGCGCTTCGAGGATGCGCGGCAGGGCGAGCCCCAAGGAGGGCTGTTCTGATGTGTTTAAACAAGCGGAATGAAATCGATAGTCTCGGCGAGAAGGGGAAGCCTGGACTCAAGCCGTGCCCGTTTTGCGGGTCGAGCAAGGTTAGCCTTTTCGCTACCACGGACGTCCTTACCCATGTGGTGTGCGAAAACGAGGACTGCATGGCTGCTGGCCCACTGGCGGACCGGCGGCCTCACGCGGAGGCGTTGTGGAATCTCGCCTTGCGGCCAGTCGCCACCGAACCTGTCGCGCCCCGATTGAACTCCATCGGACACGAGTGGAGCTGAGCATGGCAGCCAAAAGACCAGGCAAGCGCCTATCCCTCCCCCCTCGCCGCAATCAGTCTGATGAGCTGTCAAGTAATCCTTGACAACTCGCGGCGGTCGCGGGCCGAACGGTGGCTTGAGGCTGGCCGGGACGGGCGGGTGCCGATGGACCAGGCCGAGGCGGCGGCGGCCCGGCTGCTGGAACTGGAGGACGAGGATGCCCTGGCGGTAGAGCCGGGAGAAGCAAAGGGAGGTGGCGCATGAGTTTGGCGGGGAACTGCCTCGGGCGCACGGGAGTAACCGTCTACTGCTGGGAATGCGGCCGTTCCTGGACCGAGGATGCTCTGCGAAAGAGCTTATGCCCGAGGTGCTTGAAGCCGCTACGCCTCAAGCCAAAGCCGAAAGGAGCGCCGCATGGCTAAAAAGGCTCCATGCCCCACCGAGAAGTTGCCCCCCATAAAAGCCATCCGCCGCGAGTGCGTCCGGTGCATGGGCGATGAGTACACCAAAGAGGTCCGGGAACTAATCATCGACTGCGTGCGTACTCCGACTTTCCGCAACCCGTGCCCCTTGTGGGAGTACCGGCTGGGCAAGCGGCCCGAAACCCCCGTACTGGGGCCGGTTAAGGCCATGCGGGCTTTTTGCCGGGAGTGCCAGACCGAGAACGTGAAGGTGGTCCGGGACTGCAACGGCCACCAGGAGGACGGCTACATCTGCACGCTGGTCTGGTATCGCATGGGCAAGAACCCCGCCAGGGCGGGAATCCATGGGGGTTTTAATCCCCCACTCAACCGCCCCGAAACGAGGAAACAGGGGACGATCACCCCCGGGCCGGTATGTCGGGGTGGGTCGGCGGAAGATCGGGGCTTGGAGGGCAAATGAGCGAGCCCCGCCTAGAGCGGCTGGCCTGCCCCGGCGCGGATGGCGAATGGTGGCTGGTCTGCCCCAAGTGCGGGGCCTGGCACAGCCTGGCGGCGTTTCAGGGGCAGGACCTTCCCTGCCCGACCTGCAAGCTGGTGACTTTGGAAGCGAGCAAAGTTAACTCGGAGGAGATTGATGCCCAGAGGTAAAAACGTGGTCGTTCTGGAGGGGAATATCACCCGCGACCCCGAACTCCGCTTCACCAACAACGGCACTCCGGTGTGCACGATCAGCATGGCCACCAACACCGAGAGCCGCAAAAAGTCGGATGGCGAGTGGGAGGACCTGGCGCAGTTCCACCGGGTCGTTGTCTGGGGGCCGCAGGGCGAGGACCTGGGCCAGAACGGCAAGCAGGGCGACGGCCTGGAGGTGCTGGGGATGCTCACCCAGCGGTCGTGGGAGCAGGATGGCCAGAAACGTTACATCACCGAAGTCAAGGCCAGCGTGGTCAAGCTGCGGCCCAAGGACGGCCGCCGGCAGAACCAGGGCGCAGGGCAGGGCCAGGGCAACGGCTACGCGCCGCCGGCTGGCGATGACCAGGACATACCTTTCTAGGAGGCTGAAATGATAACAAAAAAGTCGCTGCAAGAGTTGGCATCACAGGCGGGACTCGCGTTAGAGGTTAACGGCAACGGAAGCCTTAATCTCTACAGGGCTCTGGACGGCGACACGGTTGTGGTTGACTGGTGCATGACCAAAGCCATGGACAGGGAATTAGCAATGAGTGCAAAGA
>JAJZPI010000153.1 GCA_021811275.1 Deltaproteobacteria bacterium | reverse complement strand
GTTCCCCGAGAAGTTTATCCCACTGATGATCTTGAACGCCCTGGCCGGCCGCGAACTGCCGGTCTACGGCGATGGCCTCTACGTGCGCGACTGGCTCTACGTTCTCGACCACTGCCGGGCCATGGACCTGGTTTTGCGCCGAGGCCGGCCGGGGGAGGTCTACAATATCGGCGGCAACTCCGAACGAACCAACCTCGAGGTGCTACGCGGAATCCTGGCTTTGGTGGGGGCCCGCTGCGGCAAAAGCGAAGGGGACCTGCTCGGTCTGATCCGGCACGTCAAGGACCGGCCGGGCCACGACCGGCGCTACGCCATCGACGCCGGCAAGATCGGGAACGAGCTGGGATTCGCGCCCCTGGTGACCTTTGATGAAGGTCTGGCCCGTACGGTGGACTGGTACCTGACCCAGGGCCGGTGGTGCGACCGGGTAACTTCCGGGGCCTACCGCGACTACTACCGCAGGATGTACGGTGGAAGATAGCCCCGTCCTGGTGCTGGGACACCGCGGCCTTTTGGGGCGAGCCCTGGTCGAGGCCTGCGGCGGGCGCTGCCAGGTTATCGAGGGAGGTCGGGAGGCTTTCGACCTGGCGCGTACAGGCCGCTCGCGGCCCCTCCCCCCGCCGGGGCAGGACCCGCCCGAGGCCGGCCAAGCCCGGGAGGCCCTGGCGCTGGTTAGCAGAGAACTGGGCGGGAGGGGACCAGCGGCCGCGGCTGTCCACGCCGGCTTGGACCTGGAGGGCAGGGCCATCCTAAGCCGGGCACCGCGCCTGGTTTTTAACTGCGCTGGCTATACAGATGTCGACGGGGCGGAGTCCAGGTCCGAGCTGGCCATGGCCGTCAACGCCGCCGGGGCCCAGGCCGTGGCCCTAGCCTGCGCCGAGGCGGGGGCCCACCTGGTCCACATCTCCACGGATTACGTCTTCGACGGCAAAAGCGGGCGACCCTACCGCGAGGATGACCCCCCGGCTCCGCTGTCGGCCTATGGCCGCAGCAAGCTTGAAGGGGAGCGGCTGGTGCGCCAAACCCTGCCGGGATGCCTGATAGTGCGCTCGGCCTGGCTCTTCGGGCCTGGGCGGAGCAACTTCGTGGAAAAAGTCGTGGCCAAGGGCCGTCTTGGCGAGCCCTTCGCCGTGGTGGCCGACGAGGTGGGCAGCCCCACCTATGCCCCGGACTTGGCCGAGGCCGTGCTGGACCTGGGCCGGAGTTGGACGGGAGGGGTCCTGCACGTGGTAAACCAGGGGCAGGCCAGCCGCCTGGAACTGGCCCGCGCCAGCCTGGAACTGGCTGGGATCGACCCGGGCCTGATCCGGCCGGTGACCAGCGCCGAGTTGGGCCTGGCCGCCTCGCGGCCGGCCTATTCTGTGCTGGAGGCGGGCGGCGCCGCCCGGCTGCGGGGCGGTCCCCTGCCCGATTGGCGGGACGCCCTCCGGCGCTACATCAGCCGCCACCTGGCTCGTAAGGAGCAAGCATGAAACGCATACTGGTCACGGGGGGGGGCGGGTTCATCGGCTCGCATCTGGTGGAGGCCTTACTGGCGAAGGGGCACCGGGTGCTCTGCCTGGACAACTTCTTCACCGGATGCCGGGCCAACATCACGCCCTTTTTGCGCGACCCCGCCTTCGAGGTCATCCGCCACGACGTGGTCGAGCCCATCCTCCTGGAGGTGGATCAGATCTACAACCTGGCCTGTCCCGCCAGCCCGGTGCACTACCAGTACAACCCGGTCAAGACCGTAAAGACCAACGTGCTGGGCACGCTGAACATGCTGGGCTTGGCCAAGCGGGTCAAGGCCCGCATCCTGCAAGCCTCCACCAGCGAGGTTTACGGCGACCCCAAGGTCCACCCCCAGACCGAGGACTACTGGGGCAACGTCAACCCCATCGGCATCCGTTCCTGCTATGACGAGGGCAAGCGCCTGGCCGAGACCCTGATGATGGACTACCACCGCAGCAACCAGGTCGATGTGCGCATCGTGCGCATCTTCAATACCTACGGGCCGCGCATGGCCTTCAACGACGGCCGGGTGGTCAGCAACTTCGTGCTCCAGGCATTGAAGGGGGAGCCTCTGACCGTCTATGGCCAGGGCAGCCAAACCCGTTCCTTCTGCTATGTGAGCGACATGGTGGCCGGGCTCATGGCCATGATGGAGTGCGAGGGCTTCATCGGCCCGGTGAACCTGGGCAACCCGGCGGAGTTCACCATTCTGGAGCTGGCCAAAGAAGTGCTCAAGATGACCGGCTCGTCCAGCCGCGTCGAGCACCGGCCCCTGCCCGCCGACGACCCCGTGCAGCGCCGGCCAGACATCGGTCTGGCCCGGGAGCGCCTGGGCTGGGAGCCCCGGGTGGTCCTGGAGGAAGGCCTGCGCGCCACGGTGAAGGACTTCCGCGCCCGGCTCAAGGCCGGCATCTAGGCCTTGGGCCGCCGCTATCCCGAACTGCCGGTGGTGGGCGTGGGCGCGGTGGTGTTGGCCCAGGCCCAGGACCGGGCGTGGGTGCTTCTGGTCCAGCGCGGAGCGCCGCCCGCCCGGGGGATCTGGTCCATCCCCGGCGGGATGGTCGAACTGGGCGAGGGCTTGCGCGAGGCCTGCGCCCGCGAGGCGGCCGAGGAGACTGGCCTGTCGGTGGAGGTGGGCCCCCGGGTGGAGGTGGTCGAGCGCCTCCTGCGCGATGAAGAGGGCCGGATCGAATACCACTATGTGATCATTGATTATCTCTGCCGTGCGCCGCTGACGCCGCCGAGGGCCGGCGATGACGCCATGGGGGCCCGCTGGGTGGCCCTGGAAGAGTTGGACCAGGCCGGCCTGACCCCGGACACAGCCAAGGTGGTGCGCAAGGCCGCGTCCATGGCCGGCCTGGCCTGAGCCGCTTTCTCATCTCGCCGAGTTTTCGCCTTCACCGGGCATCGTTGTAAAATCGCAACAAAAATAATACCGGGATTTCCGAAATTGCCCTGCGACTTAAGGGGCTATTGTGCAATCTGGCGCCGAAGCGGCGATTTCTTCTGTCCCGGGGGCGAGTTGAAGGTTGACACTCCCTGGCGATGCTGCTATGGTGCGGCTGGTTTCGGCGGCCTCCCACGACGCTGGGAAGACTGGCGCGACCGGGGGAGAAGGAATCAACATCTATATTGGTGTCCCGGTGGAGACATATCCGCCGGGCGGGCCGGCCCCGGTCCTGGGGCGAACTTGTGCTTTAGCAGAGGCATGGGTATATGACAACGCACGAGCATGGACAGGAGAAACGGTCCAAGGCGGACTGGCTGCTATTTGTGGTCGGTTTCATCTTGGCCTCCGCCCTGGGCTTCTGGCTGACGCCCACAATCCTCTACGCCCAGAAAGCCCAGCCCTTCCAGTTTTCCCACAAGCTGCACCTTGGCGAGGTTGGCGACGAGGGTTGCAAGGCCTGCCATCCCTTCCGGAAGGACGGCTCCTTCGCCGGAATCCCCGGCGTGGAAAAGTGCAAGGAGTGCCACAGCGACGACACTCTGGGCGACAAGCCCGAGGAAAAGGTCTTCGTTGAGCAGTACGTCAAGAAGGGCAAGGAGGTCCCCTGGCTGGTCTACGCCAAGCAGCCGTCCTGCGTCTTCTTCTCCCACGCCGCCCACGCCGAGAACGCCGGGATCGAATGCACCCAGTGCCACGGCGACCACGGCAAGACCGAGACTCTCCGCACCTATGAATACAACCGGTTGAGCACCTACAGCCGCGACATCTGGGGCAAGAGTCTGATGGGCCTGGGCAGCCCTCCCAACCGCATGAAAATGGACAGCTGTGCGGACTGCCACCGGGAAAACGGCGTGCGCGACGCCTGCTTCGTGTGCCACAAGTAGGCGATACTAGATCGGGGAGATATCTCGATGAACTGGGATAGACGAGCTTTTGTCAAGTTCGCCGTGGGAGCGGTGGTAGGCCTCCACGCCAGCCCGCTGATTCCCAAACTTATGGACGACTCGGCCATCTGGACCCAGAACTGGTCCTGGGTGCCCAACCCCGAGGACGGCGGCCTGGCCTTCGCCAACACCGTCAACCCGGCCACGGGCACCGGCGTGCGGGTCCGGCTCATCAAAGGCCGCATGATGGGTGAGCGCATCATCCGCGTGGAGGGCAACCCGGAACACCCCCTGAGCCAGGGGGGCGTGGTGCCGGCCGACGCCTCGGCGGTGCAGCTGCTCTACAACGACGAGGTCCGGGTGGCCGCGCCGCTGGTGCGCGACAAGAAAACCGGCATGTACCGGGAGATTACCTGGCAGCAGGCCCTGGACATGGTCGGCGGCAAGCTGGCCGAGCTGGCCAAGGCCGGCAAGGCCCACACCGTGGTCGCCCTGGGCGATGAGGCCGACTCCATCCACGGCCAAATCCTCAGCCGCTTCATGGCCGCCTACGGCTCGCCCAACCTGGCCTTCGCGCCCCGGGCCGACGACACCCTGGCCCTGGCGGCCTGGGCCCTGACCGGCCAGACCGATGTGGGCTTCGACCTGATGAACGCCTCCTACGTGGTGTCCTTCGGCACTCCGCTGCTGGAGGGTTTCGGCGCCCCGGTGGCGGTGCGCAAGGCCTTCGTGGAGTGGAAAAAGTCCAAGGGCGCCTTGGTTCAGGTCGAGCCCAGGGTCTCGGTCACCGCCAGCCAGGCCGGCACCTTCCTGGCCTGCAAGCCCGGCACGGAGGCCTTGGTGGCTTTGGGCATGGCCGCGGTGATGGCGGAGCAGGGCCTGGCCGATGAATCCGCCACCAGCGCCTACGGCTACGCCGAGTTCAAGGCCGCCTTGGCCAAGGACTACAACCCCAAGAAGGTCGCCGAGCTTTCCGGCGTGCCCGCCGATAAGATCGTGGCCGTGGCCAAGGCCTTCGCCAAGAGCCCCAAGGCCGTGGCGGTTTGCGGCCCCGGCCCCGGCGGCGACCCCGGCCGCCTGGCCGACTTCATGGCCGTCATGGCCCTGAACGGCCTCAAGGGCAACCTGGGCAAGCCCGGCGGCGTGGCGGCCCGCAAGCCCCTCGGCCTCAAGGCCCTGGGCGAGCCGGCCAACGTGGACAAGCCCCGCCTGGACGGCGGCAAGAAGGGCATGAAGCCCGCCAACGCCCTGGCTCTGGCCCAGGCCGCCCTGGCCGGCCAGCCCTACAAGGCGGGTATGGTCCTGGTGGCCGGCGGCAACCCGGCTTATGCCGGGCCCCAAGCCGGGGTGATGAGCGAGTTCCTTTCCTCGGCGCCCTTCGTGGTGGCCATCACCCCCCTGCTCGATGAGACCGCGGCCCTGGCCGACTTGGTGCTTCCCGGCACCACCTTCCTGGAGGGCTGGACCGATTGCCGCAGCTCCTACGGCAGCCCGGTCTCGTCCTATGGCCTGGCCCGGCCCCTGGTCAAGCCATATGCCCAGGCCAAGACCGTGGGCGATGCTCTCCTGGCACTGGCGGCCAAGCTGGGCGGGGCGGTGGCGGGGGCTCTGCCCTTCGCCTCGGTGGAGGAGGCCCTGAAGGCGCAAACCGCGCCCCTTGGCGACCTGGCCGAGTTGGCCAAGAAGAGCTACTTCGTCCAGGACAAGCCGGCCTACGGCCCCTTTGCCTTCAAGACACCCAGCGGCAAGCTGGAGTTCCACAGCCAAAACCTGGCCGCCCTGACCGGCAAGAACTCCGATGGCGCGGCCCTGCCCCACTGGGAGAAGCCGGCGGCGCTGGCCCATGGCGATGGACACGCCCTGGCCATGGCCGCCGTACCTTCCTTGCGTTCGGCCACGGGCTTCCAGCCGCTGACCCCGCACATGCTCAAGGTGCTTGACGGCAACACCCTGCGCCACAAGGACGAACTGGTGGTGGAGATAAATCCCAAAACTGCGGCCGAGATGCACCTTGCCGAGGACAGCATGATCGTGGTCACCTCGGCCGTCGGCTCGGTGGACGCCCGCGTGCACCTCTACGCCGGCGCGGCGCCGGGCATGGTGTTCATGCCCACCGGACTCGGCCACGGCGCGGTAAGCGATGCCTACACCCTGGGCAAGGGTGGCAACTTCTACCGCGTGGCCGAGGCCGCCGCCGATTCCCTCAGCGGCCTACCCACCTGGGGCCTGACCCGGGTCACGGTCACCAAGAGAGGTTAAGCCATGTCCGCGAATAAAGGCGAACACAGATTCGGAATGGTCATAGACCTGGACAAGTGCACAGGCTGCGGCGCCTGCTCGGTGGCCTGCATGTCCGAGAACAACATCGGAACGCTATTGGACGAGACGGACAAGATCCGCTCCATCACCTGGCTAAGGGTCTACCAGATCGACAACGGCAAGGCCTTCCCGGATACCCAGATTGCCTTCATCCCCCGGCCCTGCCAGCACTGCGAGGGCAGCCACGGCCACCATACGCCCTGCGTGAGCGTATGCCCGGCCACGGCCACCGACTACGACGAAACCACCGGCATCGTCAGCCAGATTCCCACCCGCTGCATCGGCTGCCGGTACTGCGTGGGCGCATGCCCCTACCACGCCCGCTACTTCAACTGGTTCGACGTGCCCTGGCCCAAGGGCGCCGAGCGGGGCCTGAGCCCCTTTGTCAGCCCCCGCATGCGCGGCGTGGTGGAAAAGTGCACCTTTTGCTACCACCGCTACCAGCGCGCCAAGAACAAGGCCTTCCTGGAAGGCGGCAGCGTGGGCGAGAAGGATTACCAGACCGCCTGCACCGAGGCCTGTCCCTCCGGAGCCATCACCTTCGGCGATCTGAACAACCCCAAGCACAAGGTGCATGAGCTGGCCAAGAACCCCTTAGCCTTCCGGCTGCTGGAGCGTCTGGGCACCAACACCAAGGTGTACTACGTCAGCCAGCGAGACTGGGTGCAGCGCAAGCTGGACAACTACTTGGCCGGGGAGAAGCTGCCCGTCAAGGCGGCCTCCTAAAGAATCGGCAAAGGGTTCATTCGGGCTAGTATAGAATAAGGAATAGCGAGGTCACCCATGGACGATTCCAAGTTCTGGCCGCAGGGAGTAAAGCGCTGCAAGCCCGGCATGTTCATCGCCTGGCTGTTGTTGCCTCTGGCCCTGGGCGGCTGGGCCACCTTGTCGGCGTTCTTGTGCCTGTACAAGGGCCTGAACCAGACCAACATGAACGACTACTTCGCCTTCGGCGTGTGGATCGTCGTTGACCTGGCCATCATCGCCCTGGGCGCGGGCGCCTTCTTCACCGGCTATTTGACCTATGTCCTGAGGCGGCATGAACTCAAGAACATCATCAACGCCGCGGTGATCATAGGCTTCATCTGCTACTCCGGCGCCATCCTGATGCTGGGCATCGATATCGGCCAGCCGGCCCGCGGCTGGTTCGGCTTCTGGCACGCCAACGTGCATTCCATGCTCACCGAAGTCATGTTTTGCATCACCACCTACGCCATCGTGCTGATCGTGGAGTTCGTGCCGCTGATCCTGGAGAACCGCCAGATAAGCAAGGTGCCAGACCTGGCCATCTTCGCCCATCACCTGCACCGCATCATGATCGTCTTCGCGGCCACAGGCACCTTCCTGAGCTTCTTCCACCAGGGCTCCCTGGGCGGGATGTTCGGCGTGCTCTACGCACGGCCCTTCGCCTTCCGCACCGGCTACATGATCTGGCCCTGGACCTTCTTCCTGTTCATCCTGAGCGCCATCGCCAGCGGTCCGTCCTTCACCACCCTGATCGTGATGTGGACCGAGAAGATGAGCGGCCGCCAGCTCACTAGCCACAGCGTCAAGATGCTAATGGGCAAGATCAGCGGCTTCCTGCTCATCTTCTATATGGTTCTAAAGACCGCCGACACCGCATACTGGGCCAACGTCACCCTGCCCAACATGGGGCTGACCATGGGTGACCTCTATAAGCAGGGTCCCTACGGCGAGTGGCTGCTCTGGGTGGAATTGGGCCTGTGCGGCTGGCTGCCGGCCATCATGCTCATGTTCCAGAAGGTGCGCGAAACCTACGGCCTGCTGGCCTTGGCCATGATCCTGAACTGCTCCGGGGCTGTCTTCAACCGCTTCGTGTTCACCATACAATCCCTGGCCATCCCGGTGCTGCCCTTCGAGAACTTCGCGTCATACCTGCCCTCCTGGCAGGAGTGGGGCATCAGCGCGGGCGTCATCGCCTATGGCCTGCTTCTGTTCTCGCTGGCCTACCGCTACCTCCCCGTCTTCCCCCAGGAAGCGGAATTGAACAAGTAAGGAGGGGACGCCATGTTGCCCATAGTTTTCGAGTGGCACTGGGACATCGGACACTTCGTGTTCATGGGCCTGTTCTACGCCGCCCTGACCGTGATCGGCCTGGGCTTGGTGGTAGCCTTCAGGTCGACTATGAAAGACCTTAACTCCGGCAAGGACCCCCACGATTTGGGGCATCACTAAGCCTGGCGCGGCTTGGCGATCCAGCCCGCCGCACCCAGACGTGATAAAGCAAAGGGCGGAGCCTCTGCGGGGCTCCGCCCTTTTTTTTGTTACGGGTGGCCTTGCTTGGTCAGCGCCGGACACCAATATGCGAACAAAGCTATTCATGGCTTTGTTCGCCGGTCGGTAGGTCATAAGAGTGGTTTTGTTCTGCCTTGCAAGCGCTTGCGCGCTCGGGGGGCCATCCTCCGGGGCCCCAGCCAACTTGTTGGCTGGGGTGGATCCTAGGCCCGCATGCCAATTAGCGCTCAAACTACTCGTTGAAACGCTAATTGGTATGACGTGGGCCGGCAATTCGCCATTGTGCGCAAGGACAATGCCCAGGCTTCGTGACACTGGAAATTGGCGGCGAGCAATTCAGGGGATCATGCGGCTGCTGGTAGCGTGGGGTGGGAAACCGATTCAGCAACTACATATAGGCTGCTGCTTCCCCTGGCCGGCTCCTGGCCAAGGCGCCCTCGATTTCCCCTTGGCATTGAGCCAGCGCCGAGACGGCCTGGCAGGTGGCTGGCTCTGCGGCCCAGGACTGGCTGAGTGCCAGTAGGCGTTCGAACTGTTCGATCAGAAGGGCGTTGATCGTGACGTAGGGCTCCCGCGCGGCTTCCCGCCTCCAGTGCAGCCCCGAGTCCGGCTCCCCCATGGCCTTGAGCACTCGCAAGCAAAGCCCGCGCATGGCCCCGGCCAGCCAGGCCACCCGGGGGTTTCGGTAAACCAGGCGGCCGTGGAAACCCAGCGGCCCTTCAGGCGCCAGGCGACCCTCGGCCAGGGTACGGGCGTAGAGTCTGGTGCCCATGAGGGCTATCTGATGGTGGTGGAGAAGGTTGGCGGTGCGGCCCAGCCGGTCCAGCAGCCGGGCCCGACGCAGAAAGGCCAGGTTGGCGGCCAGGTCCTCCAGGGTGGCGTCAGGCTCGAACATGATGAAGCCCACCTCGGGCTCCAGTCCGGCGGAGCGCGCGGCATCGATGGCGGCCAGATTTTGGGTGGGGGTGCTGTTCTTGCCCATGCGGTTCAACGCCGCTTGGCTGCCGCTTTCCAAGCCCAGGAGCAAAGAAGACAAGCCGGCCCTGGCCAAGGCCTGCATCAATTCGGGCCGGGCGTCGGCGGCCCGGCACTCCATGCCGAAGGTTATAGCCGTCCCGGCCAAGGCCTGGGCCAGCATCAAGGTCCTGTCCGTCCCTTGTCGGCCCGGTCCGAT
>JAJZPI010000152.1 GCA_021811275.1 Deltaproteobacteria bacterium | reverse complement strand
GGTTTCTTTTTGAATCTTTGGCGGGCGGGCCTGTGCGAGTACGATGAGATGGAGGGTATCGCCTGGAAATGGCAGAGCGTTGATGGTTCGATGGTCAAGGCCCCGTTGGCGCAGGAGGCCGTCGGACCCAACCCCACTGACCGGGGGAAAAAACGGAAGCAAGCGGTATCTGCTGGTGGACGGGCTTGGCGTCCCGCTATCCCTGATCGTAACAAGCGCAAACAGGCATGACGTATCGCAGTTGGCTGCTGTTCTTGATGCCGTGGTCCTTGTTCAGCCGAGGCAGGACAAACCCTATCTCTACGCCGACAAGGGCTACGACGGGTAGCCGGCTCGGGATGATATCGCCTGACGCGGGTACGCACCAAGAGTCAGCAGTAAAAAACGGCGAGGTGGACGCCCTTGGAAGAACCGCCTCTGGGTGGTTGAGGTCACCCACTCGTGGTTCAACAGGTTCAGGAAGCTTCTGGTCAGGTACGAGAAGTGTGCGGATAGCTATGAGGCGCTACTACACTTGGCGGCGGCGATCATCTGCTGGAGAAAAGCAGCTGCTATTTACGGATAAGCTTTAATTGAGACCACTGCACGGGGCGTCATGCCCCGCGCAATGTCGGCTTGGCAAAAGTGTTATTTTGCCAAGCCAATAAAATCGCTCGCATTGCTAGGCTCGCAATTTGGCGGGCCATTGCATGGTCAAATTATGTTGCACGGGGTTATTGTCTGGTTTTACAGGCCATCTTGGGGTTTCACCATACAATGGACTCTAGGTGATAAAAAAAGAGGCCCCAACCTTGGCTGACTTCCCGTAACCGTCAGGCTCTCCTTCAAGTCTTCGCATTAGCCGGCAAGCAATATTCCAGCCAATTGGCTTGGTTATCGAGGAGGGAGGTCAACGCCGGCGCCTTTTGTCCATTTTCCCGTCGTCAGCCTTCGGCGCTTGACATGGAGTCATTATTTGGTTATATTGCCAATAAAGAAAGGATGGCAACCCGTGGACGCCAAAATCCAAGCCAGGATGGAAGCTCGCGCCAGGATACTCAAGGCCCTGGCCCATCCCACCCGGCTGTTCATAGTCGAAGAGCTTTCCCGAGGCGAACGCCCGGTGGCTGAACTGACCAGGATGGTTGGCCTGGACATGTCCACCGTGTCCAAACACCTCTCGCTTCTCAAGGGAGTGGGGCTCATTCGCGATGAACGTCGAGGCGTGCAGATTTTTTATAGCCTGGCCACTCCCTGCGTGCTCAATTTCTTCGGCTGTTTGGAGTCGGTTTTGGAGGCTAGGTTGCAGACTCAGATCGAGTTGGTGGGGTAGGAATATTTTTTTACCCCTTTAGTTGGCTAATTGGCCAAGAAAGCAAAGATAATGAGAACCAAGTTGCCCACCATCGAATCGTGTGGTTGCCAAGCCAGCATGAAGCCACAAGACGGTGTCCAAGCCGAGGCGGAAGCCGCCCTGGAAGGCCGCGCCGGAGTAACGGTGCGCCATCTCCTGATGGGGTTGGCTCTCTTGGGCCTATGGTGGCTGATCTATCAACACCTGGCCGATTTTGCCCAGTTCGCTACCCGGGGCCTTCTTAAGCTTGAGACCGACAGCAACCTGGGTTCGGCGGTGGAGTTCTTTCTCTACGACACGCCCAAGGTCCTGATGCTCCTGGTGCTCGTGGTCTTCGGCGTGGGGGTGATCCGGTCCTTCTTCACGCCGGACAAGACCCGGGCGATCCTGGCTGGCCGCCGCGAGTCTGCCGGCAACGTCCTGGCCGCGAGCCTGGGCATCGTCACCCCCTTCTGCTCCTGCTCGGCGGTGCCGCTCTTCATCGGCTTCGTGTCGGCCGGGGTGCCGTTGGGGGTCACCTTCTCCTTTCTGATCGCCGCGCCCATGGTCAATGAGGTTGCCCTGGTGCTGCTCTACGGCATGTTCGGCTGGAAGGTGGCGGCCATCTACCTGGGGACCGGTCTTGGTGTGGCCATCGTGGCTGGCTGGGTCATAGGCAAGCTGGGCATGGAAGGCCACATCGAGGACTGGGTGCGCGAAATCCGCGCGGGCGGGAGCGCCCCTTCCGACGAGCGCCTGAGCTGGGCCGACCGGCTCCGCTACGGCCTGGACGCGGTCAAGGATATCGTGGGCAAGGTCTGGCCCTACGTGGTGGCCGGCATCGCGGTGGGCGCGGCCATCCACGGCTATGTGCCCGAGAACTTCATGGCCTCGCTCATGGGCAAGGACGCCTGGTGGGCGGTGCCGGCGTCGGTGCTGATCGGCATCCCCATGTACTCCAACGCCGCCGGCATCATTCCCGTGGTGCAGGCGCTGATGGAAAAGGGCGCGGCACTGGGCACGGTCCTGGCCTTCATGATGTCGGTCATCGCCCTGTCCTTCCCGGAGATGGTGATTCTGCGCAAGGTGCTTAAGCCCCGGCTGATCGCGGTTTTCGCGGGGGTGGTGGGCCTGGGCATCCTGTTGGTGGGTTATCTGTTCAACGCGATCATGTAGGCGGAGGGAGCCACCCATGGTCATAAAGGTGCTGGGGCCGGGCTGTCCCAAATGCAGGCAGACCGAGGAAGTAGTCAGGCAAGCCGTGTCGGAGTCCGGAGTCCTGGCTCAGGTTGAGAACGTAAGCGGCGTGATGGAGATATCCTCCTACGGGGTATTCGGGACCCCGGCGGTGGTGATCGACGGACAAGTCAAGAGCGTGGGCAAGGTGCCCGGCAAGAAGGACGTGCTGACCTGGCTGGGCAAGTAGGCGGACACAACTGGCGAGGCGATGGCCTCCCAAAGTACTGGACGAGAACCCGGCGATACAACTGAGCTCGCCCGCTCGGAGAATGACATGAACAAGAAAAGCATCATAGGGTTGCTGGGGTTGGCGGGATTCGTGGTCATGGCCGACAACTGGGTGGTGTCGCCCATCCTGCCGGCCATCGCGGAAAACCTGAACGTGGACATAACCAGGGCCGGCCTGCTTATCAGCGCCTATATGGTTCCCTTCGGCCTCTTCCAACTTATCTTCGGCCCGCTGGCCGACCGTTACGGCAAGAAGCAGGTCATCACCTTCTCCATGGTGATCTTTACCCTGGCCACCGGACTGTGCGCCCTGGGGGTCGGCCTGTTCGACCTGAGCCTCTACCGGGCGCTTACCGGGGTCTTCGCCGCCTCGGTGATGCCCATATCCCTGGCGCTCATCGGCGACATCTTCCCGCTCCAGGAGCGCCAGGGGGCCATCGGCACCTTCATGGGCATCGCCTTCCTGGGCCAGGGCCTTAGCATGGCCATCGGCGGCGTCACCGCCTACTTCGTGAGCTGGCGGGGAGTCTTTGTCCTGTACGCCCTGCTCTCGGTTGTGCCCACCCTGATGCTCATGAAGAGCTACCGCGCCCTTCCCTCCACCCGCAACCCCCAGAGTCGCCTGCTGGCTCCCTATGCCAAGCTCCTCGGCGACAGGCGCAGCCTGGGCACCTACCTCCTGGTTCTCTTGGAGGGCATATTCATCATCGGCAGCTTCTCCTACCTGGGGGCCTACATCGCCCAGACCTACCACTTCAACTATCTCTTCATCGGCCTGATCATGACCGGCTTCGGCCTGGCCACCGTGGTGGGAGGCAGGCTCAGCGGCAAGCTGGTGAAGTCCCTGGGTCCGCGAAACCTCCTTACCCTGGGGCTGCTCTTCGCCATGGCCGCCGACCTGATGCTGTCCTGCTGCGGCGGGTGGCTGGGCTCGCTCATCGGGGCGGTGGCGCTTCTGGGCCTGGGCTTCATATTCACCCACTCAACCCTGCTCACCCGGGCCACGGAGTTCGCCCAGCAGGCCCGGGGCGCGGCCATGTCCCTGGTGGCCTTCTGCTTCATGGGCGGCGGCGGCCTGGGCACCGCCCTGGGCGGCGCGCTCATCGCCAAGTGGGGCATGGGCAACCTGTTCGCGGTCTATGGGGCCGCCCTGCTCTTGACCTGTCTGCTCAGCTTCGTGCTGATCGGCCGCGCGGTCATAGAAGAGGCCCGGTTGGCCCCGCAAAAGGCGCAGCAGTAGCGGGGCCAGGTGAGGATGGGGAAAGGTTGAACCCGTGACGGATACAAAAAAATAAACGTTGGCGGGCTGCCGATCGGCATCAGGGAGTTGGACGAAGTCATCGCCGGGATGGCCGATTAGTTCAAGGACCGCTCAGACCAGGAGGTGGGCGAGGATATGCTGTCCCGTCTGGGGCGAGTCAACTACATAGCCCCTCCGGCCAGGGACGAATACGCCGCCGCCTTTGTGCGCGAGTTCCGCCAGCACCTGGGCCAGCCCTATCAGCCGGGCGCCAGCCAGGGCCTGGAGGTGAAGGTGCTGGGGCCGGGCTGTCCCAACTGCCACAAGCTGTATGAGCGGGCGACCAAGGTCTTGGCCGGGCTTGGGCTGGCGGCTGATCTGGAGGCGGTAAAGGATCCCAGGGACTTCGTGGCCAGCGGGGTGATGTCCACGCCGGGGCTGGTGATAAACGGCAAGGTGGTCTCGAGGGGCAAGGTGCCCAGCGAGGCCCAGCTGGAGCAATGGCTCAAGAGCGCCGCCCACTGAAGGGGCGTTACCCAGCTAGGAGGATCAATTATGTCCGATTCCTGTTGCGCCACCACCAGTAAGACCGCTGACCGCTGTTCGGCCGAGGGCAACGTCATGTTGCTGGCCTGCTCCGGCGGCTCCAACGTGGGCCAACTCGCCAACCAGGTCTGCGTGGAACTGACCCAAGAAGGGTTTGGCAAAATGTACTGCCTGGCCGGCATCGGCGGCGAGCTTTCCGGCTTCGTGCGCTCGGCCCAGGACGTGACCCAGGTGGTCGTCTTGGACGGCTGCGAGGTGGGCTGCGCCAAGGCCATCTTCCAGAAGGCCGGCGTGCCCCTGCGCGGCCACCTGGTCTTGACCGAATTGGGCATCGCCAAGAACAAGGACTTCAACCTCAAGCGTGATGAACTGGACAAGGTCAAGACCGCGGCCCGGCAGGCGTCCCGGGGCCAGTCCTGAAACATCGGCGGCGCTCCGTGCGGCACCCTGAACGCGCCAGGGCTCTAGTCAGAGGGAGGGAAAACCGTGCTGGAGGATGATACTGGATTGATCCTGGCCGCGCCTGAGGGGGCCGTGGTCTGCTTCTGCTCCGGGGGTGACCAAGGGGCGGATTCTAGCCGCCATCAAGGCCGGAGCGCGGAGGCTGGCCGATATCAAGGCCGCCATCGGAGCCTGCGCCGTGGCCAGGTGCAAGGAGCTGAGCCCTCGCCGGCGTTGATGCTCGCCGGAGATCAAGGCGCTCCTGGGTCAGGAGCTGGAGAACGACACTCTGGCGGCAAGCGATCCTCTTGTGCCCCTGGGGATAAGGATTGCCAAAAACCTTTTCGAGTAATGACGGGACGGTTTTTGCTCTCCCACAACAATCAAGCGGCGATGACGACACGTGGAAAAGCCTAGTACCGTACAACCGGGTGCGGCGAGACAAGATGTGAAAGAAACGCGCAAGCATCCGCCAGGCCATGAACACGACCACGGTCACGCTGGACATCGCCACCACGTTGAGGTGGAAGAACACGGAGGCGGACGCCTTCTGTTCACCTTGGCGCTGAACTTCATCATACCCACGGCGCAGGTCATCGGAGGCGTCCACGCCCACAGCATGGCCCTCATATCCGACGCCGTGCACAACTTCAGCGACTTCGTGGCGGTGCTCATAGCCTATTTCGCCTATTTGATAGGCAAGAAAAGCGCCACCCCCGCCAACACCTTTGGCTACAAACGCGCCGAGGTGATGGCGGCGTTGATCAATGTGGGGGTTTTGATCGGCGCCTCGGGTTTCATTCTCTATGAGGCCTTTGACCGCCTGATGCGCCCGGAGACGGTTTTGGGCGAAGTGGTGATATGGATGGCCGGCATAGGCATCCTGGGCAACGGCCTTTCCGCCCTGGTCCTGCATCGCGACTCCAAACGCAGCCTCAATGTCCGAGGGGCCTTCCTGCACATGCTGGGCGACCTGTTCACCTCGGTGGCGGTCCTTCTCAATGGTCTGATCTTGCTTTACAGACCCTGGTACTGGCTGGACCCGCTGCTCTCGGCAATTATCGTGACCTTTATCTTGAAAAACTGCTGGACGATCATGAAGGAGGCCAGCGGTATTCTGATGAACGCCACCCCCAAGGGGCTCGAGTTGGAAAAAATTCGCGACCGCCTGCTACGGATACCGGGTGTTTGCGGCATCCACCACATGCACTTGTGGAATATATCGCTCAACAGCATCGCGTTTTCCTGCCATGTGGAGGTGCCGGATCAGACTGTGAAAAACACCGAGCAGCTTGCGGAGTCAATACGCCATGAACTGATGCATGACTTTGGCATAGATCATCCCCTTCTGCAGTTCGAAACCGGTCCGTGTGGCAACGGAACGTTGCTGTGCGAAGTCTCATGCAAGATATAGATAAGAATTGGAGCGGTTAACCGCAAAGGATTGGGGGGGCAATGCTCCTTCAAGGCTATCGCAAGGAGATATTCCGGCCGGAGTGCAATCCCAGCTTTCAGTCCCTGCACTGCCTGGCTCACCTGGACCAGGACGTGGGCGAGGCATTGCCTTCTCTCAATGAGGCTCTGGGCGGGTTCGAGTACACCACTGGGCCGCCAAGCGTCACCTTCCGGGTACACGGCAAGATCATCACCGTGCATCCACAGCTGATCGCGGTGAACGCCCTCAAGGACGAGGCCGAGGCGGACAAGATTTTGGAGTGGCTCAAGCGTGAGATCAACGAGGCATGGGAAAACCGCGCCGATATGGAGCCCTGTTTCAATGGCCTGCCCCGGCCACAGTTGTTGGAGATACTGAAGCTGTTGCCCAAAACCAACTGTAAGAAGTGCGGCCAGCCCACCTGCATGGTGCTCGCGGCCCTGGCGCTGGAAGGGGGCAAGGGGGTGGAGGACTATCCGGACTTGACCCCGGAAAAGGCGGAAGCCCTTCGAAGCTATCTGGGGCGATTCTTGAAGGACTAGGGTGGAACCAGGAAAGATCGGCGAGGGGAAATGAGCCCAGGCAAGCAGCGCATTCTGTACCTGTGCACAGGCAACTCCTGCCGCAGCCAGATGGCCGAAGGCCTGACCAACGCCCTGCGCGGCGCTGAGTTCGAGGCCCACAGCGCCGGGGTGGAGCCCAAGGCCGTGGACCCGCGTCATGTCCGAGATCGGCATCGACATGGCCGGCCAGGCCAGCAAGAGTCTTGACCAGTTCCTCGGCCAGCCCTGGGACTGGGTGGTGACGCTCTGCGACAACGCCCGCGAGGCCTGTCCGTTGTTTCCAGGAATAGCCAAGCTTGTTCACAAGGACTTCGACGATCCGCCGTACTTGGCAGCAACGGCGGCCAATGAGGAGGAAGCCCTGGTCCATTGCCGCCGGGTGCGCGACCAAATCAGGGCCATGGTGGAAGAACTGCCGAGCTCCCTGGATTCCTGAAACATGCCCGAAACGCTGGAAGGCGCCATGACCGAAACCGGAATCAAAAAGCTGTCGTTTCTGGACCGTTTCCCGACTCTTTGGATATTTCTGAAATGTCCGTGGGGGTGGGCGCGGGCTGGATCTATCCGGGCGTGCGTGAGGTCATAAACTATTTCTCGGTGGGCGCCACCAGCATCCCCATCGCCATCGGGCTCATCCTGATGACGTACCCGCCCCTGGCCAAGGTGAAGTATGAGGAGCCGGACCAGGTCTTCCGCAACGTCCGGGTGCCGGCGCTTTCCCTGGTGCAAAACTGGGTCTTCGGCCCCATCCTGATGTTCGCCCTGGCCGTGATTTTCCTCTCCGGCCAGCACGAGTACATGGTGGGTCTGATCCTCATCGGTCTGGCCCGCCGCATCGCCATGGTCATTGTCTGGAATGATCTGGCCTGCGCCTACCGCGATTCGACCTGCCCCCAGACCTGATACCAAGAATTAAGTTACAGTCTTTGCCACTCCGGAGTCCAGCCTTGCCTTCAAGACCCATGCCGGAGGCGGGCTTGACTGAGCCCCCTTCATGGCCCAACATGGGGAACCCGCACGGCCAAGGCCGCATGGACCGGCTTGCCCCGGCCCTGGGGAGGGGACATGCTCATCGACTGCCACACCCACGCCTTTCTGGCCGGGGATATCGCCCTGCTCGAATCGCGCCTGACCCTGCTGGACTCCCACCTGACGCCCGAGAACCCTCACAAGTGGCAGCTGCACAGCGGCGGCGGGCTGGAGGACCTGGCCCGGTTGCAGGAGGCGGCCGGGGTCGAGCGCTGGGTGCTGCTGCCGGTCTCGGGCAAGAAGGACCGGGCGGGGGACATGATCCGCTGGGCGGCGGAGGCGGCAGCGGCCGACCCCAGGGTCATCCCCTTCGGACTGCTGCACCCCCTGGGCCCGGTGGAGCATGACCTGGCTCTCTTGCTGGAATTGGGCCTCAAGGGGATCAAGCTGCACCCCTTCATCCAGCGCTTCACCATAGGCGACCGAGAGGCCCACCAAATGTTCGCGCGCCTGGAGGGCTTGGGCCTGCCGGTGCTTCTGGACACCCTGTTCGTTTCGGGGCTGGTGGGGGCCAAGCCCCACCTGGACTGGGTGGTGCAGGCCTTCGGCTTCAAGGGCTGCGAGCCCCTGGAGATAGCCGCCGTGGCCCGGGCCCATCCCGGCATTAACTTCATCGCCGCCCACGGCGGCAGCCTCTACGGCTGGGACCAGCTCGACCCGCTCATGGACCTGGACAACGTCTTCTTCGACATCTCCTACCTGCATGGCCTTATCGAGGCCCAACGCCTGGTGCAAATAATCCGGCGCAAGGGACCCGAAAAGGTCATGTACGGCACCGACGCCCCCTGGCGCGACGCCGCGGCCTTCCGCCAATGGTTCGAGGAACTGCCGCTCACCTCGGACGAGCGCGAGCAGGTGGGGGCGGGGACGCTGCTGGCCCTGCTGGGGGAGGCTTGAACCGTACATTGGAAGGCGATTGGCTGGGTCCGGTACCGGAGGGTATCGCCGCGGGACTCATGACCTCCCGGCTGTCACGCCGCTTGCACGCGCGGCAACGGTGGGCCAGCCGGGCAGCCGCGCAAGCGGCACGCCAGCCGGGCGGCGTGCCGCCGCGGCCAAGGCGCGTCGACAAGGCTCTCGCCCGCCTCCCATGCGTTGGCTCCCGTTGAGGGCGTGTGGCGGCAACGGCGAAAGGGGGGCGAGGGCAACTCCCCCGCTACCCTGCGCTTGTATGATTCAACTTGCCCCAACGGGAGCCGAGTGGGTTGGTCGGAGGCCAGCCTACCCGACCCGCTCCGGTCGCCGGGGAACCCGGCCCGCCGCCCGTAGGAGCAGGTGGTCGCGCAGCACGGCCAGATACGGCGACCAGCCCCAGTGCCTGCCCCGCACCTGCTCCCGGTAGAAGCGGTCGGCTTCCTCCATGCTCAGGCCGGTGGCCGCCTCGTAGTCATAGGCGATGGTCATGAGCGGGTCGCCCTGGCGGGGGGTGATCTTGGTGAGCCCGAAGCGGGCGGGCTCGGCCAGCATGGGGGCTCCGTCCAGTAGCAGGAACCGGCTTTTGCTCACCGCGGCCAGCACGCCGGTATGGGTCTCCAGGAAGGCCAAGGTCTCCCGAGCCTCGGCCAAGGTCTCGCCGGGAAAGCCGA
>JAJZPI010000151.1 GCA_021811275.1 Deltaproteobacteria bacterium | reverse complement strand
CAGGGGCGGACCTTCTCCGGAAGGGCGCAAGGGCCGCCCTGGTCCACCGCGCACTGGGGGCACCACTTGCAGTAGCGTATGGCGAAGGCGAAGTAGTGGCCGTCCAGAAAGGCCCGGCGCTCGATCTCTAGCACCGCCCGGCTGAGCTGGCGGGCGTCGTGGGCGTGGACCAAGAGGATGTCGCGGTAGCTGTTGAGCATGTCCATGCGCTCGCGCAGGCTGGTGCCCCGCGTCTGGCACTTGATATTGGGCCGTTCCTGATACTCGCAGCCCCAACGGCACTTCAGGATGGCCCGGGGGTCGAAGCACACCCCTGCCGGCTCCAGGATGACCGCGTTGGCCATGCCCATGTCCTTGGCCATTTGGATATATCTCTTGAGCATGCCTCCCGCCTCTTCCGGGTTTGCGCTAATCCCAGTGCCGCTTGACCAAATCCAGCACGCCCTGGGCCGTGACCATGCGCAAGGAGGCGCAGGCCGCGCCCAGGTAGTCGGCCATGGCCCGGCAGAGGTTTATCTCGTGGTGATGGCCCACGTCGGTATCCACCAAAACGTACCGTGCGCGCCGTTCCATGGCCAGACGCCGGGAAAGGTTCAGCACCTCGCGGTCGGCGTAGCCACCGTCGCCCCAGCCGTCGCCCCAGCCCCCGCCCTTGACCCCGGCGTCGTGGTCCAGCATCCCCTCGATCTCGGCGGCGGCGAGCGGCACGTTGGGCCGGCCGTCGGTGAGAATCACCACCAGGGGCTCCAGCCGGGGGTCCTGGGAAAGCTCGCGCTCCAGCACTCGGGCCAAAAGCGCCAGACCGGCGGCGAGCGGGGTCTTGCCCCCGGTGGGCAGGTCGGCCAGGAGCCGGCGGGCCACCTCCACGCTGCCGGTGGGGGGCAGCAGCTCACGGGCGTTGACCCCACCGAAGCAGACCACACCCACCCGATCGCGCTTCTGGTATGCCTCGGTCAAGAGACCCAGCACCGCGGCCTTGGTTTCGCGCATGCGCGCGGCGGCGTTCATGGAGCCGGAGGCATCCACCACGAAGAGCAAAAGCCGGCCCCGGCGGGCGGAGCGCACCTTCTCGCGGATGTCGGGCCGGCGCAGGATCAGGGCCGGTCCTCCGGGCGCGGCCCCGGCCCGGCGGGCGGCCTGATGGGGGGCGGCGGCGCGCAGGGTGGCGTCGAAGGCCAGGGAGCGTCCCAGGCGTTCGGCCGAGGGCCGCAGGTAGCGGCCTCGGTTGCCGGCCACCTCGCGCGAGGCCCGGCGGCCGGCCTGGGCGCGGCTGACGCCCTCGCGGGCGGGCAGGCGGGTGGCCACCGGCGTCACCGGACCGGGGGCCAGGATGTAGAGCCCCCGTTCCTGGCCGGCCCTGTCCCCGCTCTGCTCCACCGGCTCGCCCTCGGCCAATCGGCGTTCGGCCTGGGGGGGGGGCTCCTCGGACGGCGGCGCGGCGAAGATCATGCGCGGGGCGGGGCCGCCGGTCCCGGCCTGGGCCGAGGCCGCCCGGTGGATGAAAGCCATCTCGGCCACCTCGGCCACCAGGGCCCGGTCCACCCTCTCCCGGCCCCGCCAGGCCGCCAGAGCCCGGGCCGCGCGCACGCTGGCCAGCTCGCCCCTTTGGCCGCGCGCACCCGCCGACCCGGCCAAGCGGGCGGCCTCGCTGCGGGCCCGCGCGCCCACTTCCACCGAGGCCAGCATGGCTCGGGCCCGGGCCAGACGCTGGCGCAGGTCCTCCTCCGCTTCGGCCCAGGCCGCGGCGAAGCCCGCCGGGTCGGCCTCGAATTCCAGCCGCCGCCGCAGGACCTCCATGCGCGCCTGGGGGTCGGCCTCGCCGGAAACCTCCACGCACAGACCGAAGCGATCGGTGAGCTGGGGGCCCAGGGGGCCCTCCTCGGGATTCATGGAGGCCACCAGGGCCACCTGGGCGGGATGGGCGTAACTCAGGCCCTCCCGCTCCACCCTGACCCGGCCGCAGGCCACGGCGTCCAGGAGCAGGTGAGCCAGATGGACGGGCAGGAGGTTCACCTCGTCGACATATAGCAGGCCCCGGTGAGCCCGGGCCAGCAGCCCCGGCCGGAAGCGGGTCCGGCCCAGGCGCACCGCCGCCTCCCAGTCCAGGGCCCCCAGGAGGCGGTCCTCGCTGGCCCCCAGGGGCAGGTCCACGAAGGGGGTGGGCCGGATTTCCTCGGGTAGGGGGCGGGGGCGGGCCTGGCAGGACGGGCAGAGCGGCCCGGCCGGGTCGCAGCCCACCGGGCAGCCAGCGACAACTTCAAGCTCCGGCAGCAGGCGTGCCAAAGCCCGGGCGGCGGTGGACTTGGCCGTGCCCTTCTCCCCCGTCAGCAGCACCCCCCCCAGGCCCGGGTCGATCCCGGCGAGGATCAGGGCCAAGCGCATGCGCTCCTGGCCCACCAGGGCCGAAAAAGGGAAGCCCGTGGAGGCGGAAAAGGCTTTATGAGCGAGATTCATCATTCCGGGTCGACCTTGTTTTATCGGCGGGACGGGCCCCAGTATATGCCCTGCAGGCCATCTGGTGAACCCTGTAAACGGATTGGGGCCGACACTTTCACCCAAGGTCGCGGCCTCGCTTAGTATCGTAGTAATTTCGCGACGTATCAATCCCAATTATCGCAATCGATTTGTATTTCTTATTTGACCTGCCTGGCCCCACTTAGGCATTATAGGCGAGGAATTACGCCAACCGGTTGCCCTTGTGGCCCCGAGGCGGGGTTCCGCCGGGGGAGAAGGGCCTTACACATTATCAGGAACGGACTTGGAGCCTTTCGGGGTGCCTGGGGATATCTGTAGCTTGGTACCCCCCTGGTAAGGCTTCGGGTCCAGAGTTTGGTGGCCGGCGAGAGGTTGGCCCAATAAACGTGCACCCTGACCATGAAGGCCAGGGGCAAGGAGGTCTAGGGAGATGGAAATAAAAAACGAGGTGTTGGAGCGCTTGGAGTCCAAAGGGGTGAACCGGCGTGATTTCATCAAGTACACCACGCTGGTGACCTCGGTGTTGGGTCTGGCTCCCAGCATGGTGCCCCGGGTGGCCCAGGCCATGACCGCCAAGGAGCGCCCCACCGTGATCTGGCTGCACTTCGCCGAATGCACCGGCTGCAGCGAGGCCCTGCTCAGGACCACCTATCCGTGGATCGACGAGGTGGTGCTGGAGGTGCTTAACGTGGCCTACCACGAGACCATCATGGCCCCCAGCGGCGAGGCGGCCGAGAAGTCGCTCCACGACGCCATGGCCAAATACAAGGGCAAGTACATTCTCTTCTGCGAGGGCGCCGTCCCCACCAAGGACAATGGCATCTACGGCAAGGTAGGCGGCCGGACCATGCTTGAGATCGCCAAGGCGGCCACCAAGGACGCCCTGGCCACGGTGTGCGTGGGCAACTGCGCCTGCTCCGGCGGCGTGCAGGCGGCCAAGCCCAACCCCACCCAGGCCATGAGCGTGGAGAAGGCCACGGGCGTCAAGACCATCAACATCAACGGCTGCCCGCCCAACCCCATCAACATGATCGCCACGGTGGTCCATTACCTCCTTCTGGGCAAGCTCCCGGCCGTCGACAAGGTCGGTCGGCCGCTGTTCGCCTACGGCAGCACCATCCACGACAAGTGCCCCCGCCGCTCCCACTACGAGAACAAGGAATACGTCAAGAAGTTCGGCGACGAGGGAGCAATGAAGGGCTGGTGCCTGGCCGAGGTCGGCTGCAAGGGTCCCGACACCTACAACAACTGCTCGCTGATCAAGTTCAACGACGGTACCAACTGGCCCATCGGCGCCGGCCATCCTTGCATCGGCTGCTCCGAGCCGGGCTTCTGGGACGAGAAGGCTCCCTTCTACGAGGCCCTCTAGGACCGGGTGGTTGTGACTTAGATACTAAGCTCCACGAAGGAGGACGAATAAGATGGCTAAATACACCATCGATCCCATCACCCGCATCGAGGGCCACCTGCGCATCGATGTGGAGATCGAGGGCGGCAAGGTTAAAGACGCCTGGAGTTCGGCTCAGTTGTTCCGCGGCCTGGAACTCATCCTCAAGGGCCGCGACCCCCGCGACGCGCCCCATATCACCCAGCGCGCCTGCGGCGTGTGCACCGAGGTGCACGCCCTGGCCTCCATCCGCGCCCTGGACGACGCCGTGGGCGTGAAAATTCCCCCGCTGGCCCGCATCGCCCGCAACCTGGTGCATGCGGCCCAGTACATTCATGACCATCCCACCCACTTCTACGCCCTGCACGCCCTGGACTGGGTGGACGTGGTCAGCGCGTTGAAGGCCGACCCCAAGAAGACCGCCGCCCTGGCCGACGGCCTGGGCAGCTACCCCAAGAGCGGCGCCGCCGACTTCAAGGCCGTGCAGGACCGCGTCAAGGCCTTCGTCGACAGCGGCCAGCTCGGCCCCTTCGCCAACGGTTACTGGGGACACCCCGACTACCGCCTGCCCCCGGAGGCCAACCTCTTGGCCGTGGCCCACTATCTGGAGTGGCTGCGCCTGCAGGTCAAGGCCGCGCGCATGATGGCGCTCTTCGGCGGCAAGAACCCCCACATCCAGACCTACGTCACCGGCGGCGTCTCCTGCGTGCAGGACTTGGTCAACGTCGACCGCCTCGCCGAGTATCTCTACTACCTCAAGGAGATGCAGGCCTTCATCGACAACGTGTACATCCCCGACCTGCTGGCCGTGGCCTCCTTCTACAAAGACTGGGGCGCCAAGAACATAGGCGGCTGCACCAACTTCCTGGCCTACGGCAACTTCCCCCAGGAGTCGGCCAAGTACGGCGCCGAGAATATGTGGCTGCCCGGCGCGGTGATCATGAAGCGCGACATCGCCAAGCCTATGGAGGTCGACCCCTCCAAGATCACCGAGGAAGTAAAGCGGGCCTGGTATGAGGACGGCGCCCCCCTGAACCCGGCCAAGGGCGAGACCAAGCCCATCAAGCCCGATTACAACTACGACGGCAAATATTCCTGGTTCAAGGCCCCCCGCTACGACGGGCAGCCCATGGAAGTCGGTCCCCTGGCCCAGGTGCTGGCCGCCTACGCCAAGGGCCACAAGCCCACGGCGGCCCTGGTGGGCGCGGTGCTCAAGCACCTGGACGTGCCCGCCGCCGCCCTGTTCAGCACCCTGGGCCGCACGGCGGCCCGCGCCATCGAAACCAAGGTCATCGCCGACCAGGCGGCGGCCTGGGTCACCGAGATCGTCGGGCTGGTCAAGGGTGGCGACACCAAGACCTGCGCCGAGTGGTCCTGGCCGGACAAGGGCATGGGCATGGGTTTGATCGACGTGCCCCGCGGCGCTCTGGGCCACTGGGTCAACCAGGCCAAGGACAAGATCGAGAACTACCAGCTGGTGGTGCCCTCGACCTGGAACCTGGGCCCGCGCGACGCCAAGGGCCAGGTCGGACCGGTGGAGGAGGCCCTCATCGGAACGCCGGTGGCCGACCCCGCCCGTCCGCTGGAGATCATCCGCACCGTGCATTCCTTCGACCCCTGCATCGCCTGCGGCGTGCACGTGATCGACCCCAAGACCAACGAGGTCCGCAAATTCAAGGTCCTCTAGGAATTAAAGCCTGCTGACCCGAACCGGGGCGGCGATGGATGCCATCGCCGCCCCGGTCTTTTGCAACATCCCCCCGGAAAACCCGCTTTCTCGCCGCGCCGGGTCTTTTCTGCTATACTCACGGGCCATGGAACACAGCGTTCGGCAACGCATTCTGGTCCTGGGCGTGGGCAACGTGCTGCTCACCGACGAGGGCGTGGGGATTCGGGTCCTCAAGGAGTTGGAGGCCCGCTACGACTTCCCGCCCAACGTGCGCCTGGTCGATGGGGGGGTGCTGGGGCTCTCGCTCATGGGCACCATGATGGAGGCCGATCAGGTCATCGTCATCGACGCCGTACGCGGGGGCGACGAGCCGGGCACTCTCTACCTGTTCGACTGGGACGCCAAGCCCGAGCACATCCAGTACAAGGACAGCCTACACCAGATCGACCTCATGGAGACCATGGGCGCCTTGCCCCTGATCTGCGAACCGCCCAAGGTGACCGTGCTGGGGGTGGAATATCAGGACATAGACAACTGGGGCCTGGCCCTCACTCCCAAGGTGGAGAAGGCGGTGGAGCCCCTGCTCAAAATGGTGCTGAACGAGCTGGCGGCCCTGGGCGCGCCGGGCAATCCCAAGGCAAACCCGCAGAAGGTGCAAAATGTGTTTGGCGGTTCCGGCCAAGATAGTTGAGTTGGAAGGCGAGATGGCCAAGGTCGAGGTGGGCGGGGTGCTCCGCGCCGTGAGCACCATGCTGGTGCCCGACCTCCAGCTGGGCGATTACGTCATCACCCACGCCGGCTTCGCTTTGCACAAGGTGGAGGAGCAGGACGCCCTGTCCTCCATAGCGCTGCTCAGGGAGCTGGCCCAGATGGTGGCCGCCCATTCCGGTGAGGAGAACTGATGCAGGACAACGCGCGCAAGACCAAGACTTGCCAGGAAGAAAGCTGCTCGGAGCAGTGGTCGGCCCTGAGCCCGGAGCTAAGGGACCAGTGCACCGTCTTCGTCTACTGCCCCTTCTGCGCCAACGAAATGGTCACTCGCTGCTCCTCCTGCGGCGAACCCATCAACGACATCGGCTACAAGTTTTGCCCCTGGTGCGGAGTGGGCTTCGAATAGCCCCCGACACTTTTTCCCGAAACCCGTGCGTCCTCTCCGCCCCGGCGGAGAGGACGGCTTTTTGGGCCGAGCCCCGCTCCCCCAACACCAATCTGCGATAAAAGCCATCCATGGTTTTGATCGCCGATCGGCAGGGGAAAAGCGTGGTTTTGCCCTGCCTGGCGAGGGCTTGCGCGCTTGGCGGGCCATCCCCCGGGGTGGATCCCTGGCCCGCATGCCAATTTGAGTTCAAACTACTCGTTTGAACGCTAAGTTGGTATAAGCCCAGTTTCGGCCAGCGTCTTCCCCGCCCGGTGTCTTTCTCTTGGGAAGGGGGCGGCGGGGGAAACCATTTTCTTTTGTGCCAAAAGAAAATGGTTTCCCCCGCCGCCCTCTCCCCCTCTGCTATTTCTTCGTCTTGATCTGCTCCATCATGGCCTGGACGGCTTGGCCGTGCTCGGCGGTGGCCATGGCCTGCTTGAACATGGTGATCTCGTAGGTCAGGGTGTGCTCCAGGCTGGCCTGGGCCCCTTGGCGGAGCAGCTCCTTGGCCATGCGCACCGCCGGCGCGGGATGGGCGGCGATGATCTCGGCCAACTCCACCGCCCGGGGCAGCAGGGCCTCGGGCTCACAGACCTCGCTGATCAGGCCCATGGCATAAGCCTCCTCGGCCCCGAACTTGCGCGCGGTCAGCACCAGTTCCATGGACTTGCCCAGGCCGATGATGCGGGGCAGCAGATGCGAGGAGCCAAACTCCGGCACCACCCCCACCCGCACGAAGCCGGCCGAGAAAACCGCCGCGCGGCTAGCCAGGCGAATGTCGCAGATCAGGGGCATGGTGAAACCCCAGCCCACGGCCACGCCGTTGATGGCGGCGATCATGGGCTTGGGGAAATTGATGAGCGCACGGGGGAAGTCCAGGCTGGTGAAGCGTTCGCGGGCCTCGAAGGTGCCTTCGGCGTGGATGTCGGCGAAGCGCTGCAGGTCCGCCCCGGCGCTGAAGGACCGGCCCGCGCCGGTGATGACCACCACCGCCACGTTGTCATCCTGCTTGGCCGCCTCAAGGTGGGCCTTCATGCTCTCGCGCATGCTCTCGTCCAGGGCGTTCATGCGCGCCGGACGGTTCAGCGTCAAAATTTTCACCCTACCCCGATCCTCACTCAGCACAGCTTGTTCAGTCATGTCGCGCTCCTGTTCTTCTGGCCGGCCCGCGCCGGCGGGGGTGGCGAACGGCCCGGCCGGCCGCACGCCGGCCCAGGTTAACCCAGGCGACCGTTCCAGTCAAAGGCTCAGGCTCATTGCCCATCCGCCATTTCCATCGCTCTTGGTTCTCAATTTTTCTTGACAAAGGCCGGCACTTAAGCGAAATAGTTACAACGTAGCTATATTGAAGTTACAAAGCCACTAATTTGCCCGTCCCAACGGCCATCCCGGCCCTAAGCGACGGCGCGCTCGGAGGGAAAAAATGCGCCTGTTGGGCAGAAAAGCCATCGTCACCGGAGCCTCCAGGGGAGTGGGCGCGTCCGTCGCCTTGGCCTATGGCCGCGAGGGAGCCGACGTGGTGGTCAATTACTCCTCCTCCGAAGGGCCGGCCCTGGAGGTGGTCAAGCAGATCCAGGCCATGGGCCGCAAGGCCGTGGCGGTCAAGGCTGACGTGGCCGAGGCCGCCGGCTGCCAGGCCCTGGTGGACGCCGCCGTGGGCGAGTTGGGCGGTCTGGACATCGTGGTTAACAACGCCGGCTTCACCCGCCCGGCCATGTTGCACAAGATGGACGAGGCGCAGTGGGACGCCGTGCTGGGCATCCACCTGAAGGCGGTTTGGCTCATGACCAAGGCCGCGCATCCCCACCTGACCGCCCATGCCAACGGCCGCATCATCAACGTCACCAGCGTGGCCGGCGTGGTGGGCACCGTGGGCCAGGTCAACTACTCCGCCGCCAAGGGCGGGGTCATCAGCCTGACCAAGTCCATCGCCCGCGAGATGGCCCGCTACCAGACCTGCTGCAACGTGATCAGCCTGGGCATCGTGGCCACCGACATGACCGAGAAGATCCGCTCCGACGAGAAGCTCAAGGAAATATACATGAACCGGATCCTGCTCAAGCGCTTCGCCGATGCCCAGGACATCACCCCCTCCTTCGTCTTCCTGGCCTCCGACGAAGCCCGCTACATCACCGGCCAGCTCATCTGCGTCGATGGCGGTTATGGGATGATCTAGGCGGTGAGCTTCCCAAAACCCGCAAAATGCACCAAAAGCAGGGCCTCCCGGCGCCCTCTTCCGGTGCGTAACTGGGTTGGACGAGTATCACGCATTACTTCCACCTGATAAAGATCGTAAACCTAGGGAGGGTTACATGGCAGGAATTCCGGACAAGATCGACACTTGGCAGATGGTGGCCCCCACCACCAAGGACACCCCCGGCAAGCTGGAGAAAACCACCATCCCGGTGCCCGAACTGGCCCCGACCGATGCCCTGGTCAAGGTCGCGGGTTGCGGCGTGTGCCACACGGACCTGGGTTATTTTTATGACGGCGTGCCCACGGTCAGCAAACCGCCTCTGACCCTCGGTCACGAAATCGCCGGCACCGTGGTGGCGGGTCCGGACAATCTGGTGGGCAAAAACGTCATCGTGCCCGCGGTCATGCCTTGCAACAACTGCCCCATCTGCGCCGAGGGCCGCGGCAACCGCTGCCTGGCCCAGAAGATGCCGGGCAACTCCCTGGGTCTCTATGGCGGCTTCAGCAGCCACATTCCAGTTCCCGCCGGCGATCTGTGCGTCATCGACCAGCTCAAGTACCCCCTGAGCCATTATGCCGTGGTGGCCGACGCCGCCACCACGCCCTATCAGGCGGCCATGCGCGCGGACCTCAAGGCAGGCGACCTGGCGATCATCACCGGCGTGACCGGCGGCGTGGGCGTGTACATGGCCCAGGTGGCCAAGGCTCTGGGCGCCAAGGTGGTGGTGGGCATCGCCCGCAACCAGGCCAAGCTGGAGCGCGCGCTCCAATTTGG
>JAJZPI010000150.1 GCA_021811275.1 Deltaproteobacteria bacterium | reverse complement strand
TTGGGTCCAGCGGGCCCGGCCTGGCCGTGAAGCTCGGCGCAGCGTTCCTCCACCTGAGCGGCCTGGGCAAAGGCCGAGGCCAGGGTTTTTTTGCCCGCCTGCTCGGCCTGGGCGGCCAGGCGCTTATACTCGTGCCGGCGGGCCGGGCTCTCCTCCAGGAATGCCTCGCGCAAATTGGCGGCGGTATCGCCCACCTTGCCCCTGACCAGCATGAGCCAACGGTTGGCCCGCACCCGCTGGGCCTCGGCCAAGGCCTTGAAGAGCGGGGACCAGGCCGGCAGCCCCTCCTGCTCGGCCTTTTTGGCGAAGGCCCGGGCGCGGGCGGCGGCCCGTTCCTCGGCCGCCAGGGCCCAGGTCAGAATTTTTCCGCTGTCGTCGGACATGCGCGCCTCCTTGGCGGCCCTCGCAGGTGGGCGCGGGACCAAAGGGGATTATAATGGATCGAGCGGGCGAGGCAACCGCGCGGGACCGAGGCGAGGGCAGGCGAAAGCCTTAGCATGGGCGGGAGCATGAATATCACCTGGGCCGACACCCGGCAGGCGCTGTGGAATCTGGGGCTGCTCACCTCCGGCAGCGCCCTGGTGGGGGCGGCGGCCAACGGCCTGCTGATTCCCCAGGGCTTCGTCAGCGACGGATTCCTGGGCCTTTCCATCCTGGCGCACTATATCTGGCCGGTGCTGCCGGTGAGCGTCCTCTACCTGATCTTCAACCTGCCGCTGTACATCCTGGGCTGGCGGGTGGTGGGCCGGCGCTTCTTCTTCTACAGCGTCGCCGGAGCGTTCATCCTTTCGCTGGCCGCCGAATACGTGCAGGTCACCATCCCGGTCCAAGACAAGATACTTAGCGCCGTGCTGGCCGGAATCATGAGCGGGGTGGGCGGGGGGCTCATCCTGCGCTCCCAAGGCTCCTCCGGCGGCACCGACATCCTCTCGGTCATCCTCCTGATCCGCTCCTCGGTGCGGGTGGGGACCACCATTCTGGCCTTCAACTGCGGGGTGCTGGCCCTTCTGGCCGTGACCAATTCATTGCAAGCGGCCCTCTACACCCTCATCTACCTTTATGTGACAGCGCGCATTGTCGATCTAGTGGTGACCGGCCTCTCCCAGCGCAAGGCCGTGTTCATCATCTCCCCGCGCTGGCGGGAAATCGCCGACGGCATCCTCAATGAGATCGGCCGCGGCGCCACCCTGCTGCGCGGACAGGGGGCCTTCACCGCCCAGGAGCAGCGCGCGATCTACACCGTGGTGGCCCTGAACGAACTGCCCCGCGTCAAGGCTCTGGTGCAGAGGGTGGACCCGGGGGCCTTCGTGGTGGTCAGCGACACCGCCGAGGTCATGGGCCCGGGCATCGGCAACCAGCCGCACTGGTGATCACCAGAGCCCGTCCTCGCTCCAGGCCGGCCCCAAGACCTGCACGCTGACGCGGTTGCCGGGGCCCAAGCGGCCCACCCCCTCGGGCAGGCAGGCGATGGCCTGCGAGCCCGCGATGGCGCGCAGGCGACCGGCGAAGGCCAAGGCCCGGAACCTGGTCCGGCCGTCCCCCTGTTCCAGGCGTCCGTGCCAGAACTGGGTCCAGTCCTCCTGGCCGACCAGCTCCCCGTCCAGCACCGCCTCTACCAGGCGCAGACCTGGCCGGCGGTGGCCGGCCAGGGCCAGGCAGGCGGGCAGAGCCAGCTGCAGAAAGGCCATGTCGTTGGAGGGCGGACCGCCGGGCAGGCAAAAGACCGGCTTATCGCCCACCAGGCCCAGAGCCACGCCCTTGCCCGGCCCCATGCGCACCCGGCGGAACACCAGCCTGAAGCCCAGTTCCCCCAGGGCGGCCAGCACCAGGTCGCGCTCGCCGGTCCAGGCCCCGCCGCTGGTGATGAGAATGTCGCTGGCGGCCAGCAGCCCCCCGGCCGCGCCGGTGATGAGACTGGCGCTGTCATCGACTACGCGGCTGGCGGCCTCTATTCCGTGCAGCCTGAGCCAGGCCGCCTGGGTGACCAGGTTGCTGGCAAAGACCGCGCCCGGCGGCAAGGGCTGCCCCGGGGCCACCACCTCGCGGCCGGTGGCCAACAGCCCCACCCGGGGCAGGGGATGGGCCAGAACCTCCTCCACCCCGGCGGCGGCCAGGAGCCCCACCAGGGAGGGGGCCGCCACCTGGCCGGGGGCCAGCACCACCTCCCCGGGGGCCACGTCGGCCCCTTGCCGGAGCAGGTTGCGCCCGGGCTCGGCCGGGGCCAGGGCCAGCACCCGGCCCTCCTGCTCGCGGGCGAACTCCGAGGCCAGCACCGCGTCCGCCCCCGGCGGCAGGATCGCCCCGGTGGTTATGGCCAAGGCCTGGCCCCGGCCCACGGCCTGGCCCGCCTTCTGGCCGGCCACCAGCCGCCCCGCCAGCTCAAGGCTCACCGGGCTTTCCGGCGCGGCCCCGGCCAGGTCGGCGCTGACCACCGCGTAGCCGTCCTTGCTGGAGGCGGTCAACGAGGGGGAGGCCACCCGCGCCCGGGCCTCGGCCGCTGCCACCAGACCGGCCAGGCGCGCAAGGCCGAAGGACCGCGGCGCCAAGGGCCGCACGCTTTCGGCCGCAAGGTGGCGGGCCTCGCCGAAGCTGACGTAGCCCCCCTTGCCCGCGCCCCAGCTCACGGACGGTCTCCAAAGCGAGGTTTCGCGTCCGGGCCGGGTCTGTTAAGCTGTCCCATGGCAGCGGCCGGAGCCGGGGACGGCGCCCGGCGCGTGACAGGAAGGACCATCGCCGCCGGTCCGGCAAACCCAGAAAGGGAGCCCGTCATGTCCTCCATCGCCACCTCCTCCGCCCCGCTCCAAATCTGCGGCATGGATGTGCAGGATTATCTTGTCAAGGCCGAGGAGTTTCATGGCCACCTCTCGCCGGGGGTGGCCATGGGCGGCTTTTTGGTCGACGCCGCCTGGCGCGTCCTGGGCCCCACGCCCTATCTCAACGCCGTGGTGGAGACGGTTGTCTGCCTGCCCGACGCGGTGCAGATACTAACCCCCTGCACCCTGGGCAACAACTTCCTCCAACTCCTGGACTGGGGAAAATTCGCCCTGACCCTTTACGACCGCGAGACCCTCAAGGGCGCCCGGGCCTGGGTGAACCGCCAGGCCGTGGCCGCCGTGCCGGAGGTCGCCGGCTGGTTCCTGCGCGGGGCGGGGGGCATCGTGCTGCCCAAGGACGAGGTGGTCAAGGAGATCGCCCGCCGAGGGCCGGACCTGCTGCTGGCCAGGCCGGTGGAGATGCCGGCGGCCTTGAAGCCCAGCGAGAAGGTGGCCACCGGCCCCTGCCCCGCCTGCGGGGAATCCTACCCCTTGCGCCAGGGGGCCGCCTGCCTGGCCTGCCAGGGCCAGGCATACTACCGCTTCTGAGCGTCAGCCTGCTCGGCCTTGTCCTCCAGCCGGGCCCGCTCGCGGACCCTCTCCAGCGCCCGTTCCAGGGCGCGCTTGGCCCTTATCACGTCGGGGTGATTATCCTTGTACATGACGCGCAGATGATCCAGCTCGCTCTGTAAGGCCGTGGGGTCGTCGGCCGGCGCTGGATTCTTGGTGTGCTCCGCCCAGGCGAAAGCCGTAAGGCCCGGCGCCGTCCCGGACAGGGCGGCCCAGAGCGCCGCCGTTCCAGCCAAGGCGCAAAAGGTCCGCCGCCTCATGACGGCTGGCCCGCCGGGGCCTGCTCCTGACCGGCTTCCTCTCCCTGGTCCAGTCCCTCCAGCCTGCGCTGGGCCAACAGGTCCAGGTGCCAGGTGGACATGTCGTCCAGCCACATGATGACCGGACCTTCCAGCACCCGCAAATCCAGGGTCTTCAAGTGCTGGCGGCAGCGCAGGCAGAGGTCCACCCGGAAACCCTCCTCGCTCTCGGCCTGAAGCACCTCCAGGGTCTCGGTTTCCTCGTTGTGGCAGAAAGGGCAGCGCAGGCGGCGATAGAACCAGGAGGTCTCGCAGAGCGCGCAGTGCAGGCGGCGGCGGCCGCCCTCGCCCGAGAGGTCGGCCAGACGGGGCAGCGAGCCGCACAGGGGACAATGGCCGTGGGTCCACTGCGCCATGTCCACCTGAGGCATGACCGCCTCCGAGAGCGCCCGCAGGCTGGGCCGCGCCGCCAGGCGCAGCAGCATGTCCAACACCTGGGGGGCCACGCCCATTTCATCACCCAAGGCCTGCAAGGCGGGCAGGTCCATGTTCAGGGCAGCCACCAGCGCCCTGGGACGCTCGCCCTGGTCCGCGGCCATGGCCCGCGTGAGCCCCTGCACCTGGCCGCGGCCGGCCTTGCGCTCGTCGACCATCTCCACTAGGTGGCCGTAAAGCGCGCGCACCTGGTCCATATCCAGGGGCAGCTCGGCCGGCGCGAAAAGGGGCTTGCCGACCACGAAGGAGTCGCCGGTCTGCTCGCGGGTCAGGGTGATGGCGGGCAGCCTGGTCTGGCCCTGGACCTTGACCGTCTCCTTGAGCAACCGGCCCAGCCAGCCCATCACCTCGCCGTATTGCGAACAGCGCTTGCGCACTGTGGCCACCCGCTCGTCGATCATCTCCTTGGTCAGAGAATCGCTCATGCTTTTGTTCCGCCGCGAAGGTTTTTTTCATGTTGGTTTCAGACTAACCGCCGGGGCGGGGGCTGTCAAACCCGGCGGCGCTCCGGCAAAAAAGAGGGGGCCCCGGCGGGGGCCCCCTCGCGCGCCCACGGGCCGCCAGCCCTAGGCGTATTCGCTGTACTTCTTCTTGTCGTCCACGACCAGGTAGAGCACCCGCACATCGTCGATGTCCAGGATTTGGGCCTTGTCGCCGAACTTCTTCTTGGCCTCGGCCAGCCGCTCATTGGCCAGCTTCTTCATGGCCGCCTCGTCACCGAAGACCAGAGCCCCGGTGGGGCAGCTCTTGGCGCAGGCGGGCAGGAGGCCCTCGTTGACGCGCATGTAGCACATGTGGCACTTGGCCGCCAGGCCGGTCTTCTCGTCCATGCGCGGGACGTCATAGGGGCAGGCCTTGCGCACGTCCTCGAACTTCTTTCCGAACTCCTTGGTCTTCTCGGTGTAGATCACCGCTCCGTTCTTGTCCACCACGATGGCGTCCTTGACGTACTGGTCGCCCTCATCCTTGCAGGGCGGGGCCACGCAGTGGCGGCAGGCGTCGGTGAAGAAGTACCACGCCACGGAGTTCTTCTCCGCCGGGTACTCGTTGAAACGCACGACGCGATAGGTGTCGAAGGCCAAGTCCTTGGGGTTCTGGAAGGAGCCCCAGTTATGGGTTTGTTCGGCAGGGAGCTTGTTCCACTGCTTGCAGGCCACCTGGCAGCCGCGGCAGGCGGTGCACTTGGTGGTGTCCACCATGAAGTACTTTCCGCTCATGGCTTACTTGCCCCCTTTCTTGACCACGTTGACCATGAAGGCCTTGCTCTCCGGGATCCTGGTGTTGGGATCGCCGGTGGAGGGGGTCAGTAGGTTGGCGGAGTCGCCGCCGTCCTTGGGATGCACCCAGCCGAAGTGCCAGGTGGTACCCACCTCGTGCACGGTCTGCCCCTGCACGGTGAAGGGCTTGAAGCGCTTGGTGACCACGGCCACGCACTCGATCTGGCCGCGGACCGAGGAGACGATGACCTTCTCGCCGTTCTTGATGCCCTTGAGCTTGGCCAACTCCTCGCTCATCTCCAGGAAGTTCTGGGGCTGGGCCTCCAAGAGCCAGGGCTGCCAGCGGGTCATGACGCCGGTCTGCCAATGCTCGGTGACCCGGTAGGTGGTGCAGACGATGGGATAGCGTGGGTCGCAGGAAGCGAAAACGTCCGCGTCGCCCTTGTAGACCGGAGCCACCGGGCTCATGCGCTGGCCGGACATGAGGTTCTTTTCCACCGGGCACTCCAGCGGCTCGTAGTGCTCGGGGAAGGGGCCGTCGGCCAGGCCTGGTCCGAAGAGGGCGCCCACGCCATCGGCGCGCATGATGAAGGGCAACTTGCCGTTCTTCTTGTCGGCCATGGGTGGCCAGGGCCCGTCGGGCACGTCGCCCACCCACTTGCCGCCCTTCCACTCCAGGATGTTCTTGTTGGGAGCCAGCGGACGCCCGTAGATGTCCACCGAGGCGCGGTTGTAGATGATGCGGCGGTTGACCGGCCAGGCCCAGGCCCATTCCGGGTAAAGGCCCATGCCGGTGGGGTCCGTCTTCCCGCGCCGGGCGGACAGGTTCTTGGCCCCGTAGGACTGGCAGTAGATCCAGTTCCCGCTGCTGGTGGAGCCGTCGGCTTGCAGCAGCGCGAATCCCGGCACTGGGTCGCCCTTCTTGTACTGCTTGCCGCCGATTTCCACGTCCCTCTCGAAGTAGCCGTTGATGAGCTTGGCCACGGCGTGGGGGTCGAAATGGCCGCCCTTGACGTAGTCCCAGCGCAGGTTCTTGATGGGCTCGGGGAAGGCCCCGCCATCTTTTTCATAAAGGGCGCGGATCTTCTCGAAGAGCTTGACCATGATGTCGCCGTCGGGCAGGCACTTGCCGGGGCCGTCGGCGGCCTTGTAACGCCACTGCATCCAGCGGCCGGAGTTGGACAGCGAGCCCTCCTTCTCCACGCTGGCCACGCAGGGCAGGAAGAAGACCTCAGTCTTGATCTTCTTGGGGTCCATGCCCGGGCCCTTCCAGAAGGAGCCGGTCTCGTTGTCGAAAAGGTTGACGTTGACCAGCCAGTCCAGCTTGGCCAGGGCCTTGCGGGTCTTGTTGGAGTTGGCCCCGGAGCAGGCCGGGTTCTGGCCCCAGGAGAAGAAGCCCTTGATCTTGCCGTCGTACATGGCGTCAAAGATGTCGAGCCAGGTATAGGCCTTGCCGTCGTCGATCTTGGGCAGCCAGCCGTAGCCGAAGTCGTTTTCCTTGGTGGCGGCCTCGCCGAAGAAGGACTTCAGAAGGCTGACGATGTACTTGGGCCGGTTGCCCCACCAGTTGGCCGACTGGGGATCCTTGGTCTTGGGGGTGAACTTCTCGTTGTACACGGCCAGGTTGGGTACCGAGGCCGGGGGCGTGGGCAGATAACCGGGCAGGATATGGAAGAGCAGACCGGCGTCCGTGGAGCCCTGGACGTTGCTCTCGCCGCGCAGGGCGTTGACGCCGCCGCCAGCCATGCCCATGTTGCCCAAGAGCAGCTGGACGATGCACATGGCCCGGATGTTCTGGACACCCACCGTGTGCTGTGTCCAGCCCATGGCGTACATGATGGTGCCGCTCTTGTCGATCTGGCCGGTGCGGGTATAGGCGTCGTAGACCTTGATCAGGTCATTGACCGGCGTGCCGGTGATGGCGCTGACCTTGTCCAGGGTGTAGCGCGAGTAGTGTTTCTTGAGCTGCTGGAAGACGCAGCGGGGGTCGTTCAGGCTCTCGTCGCGCTTGGGCAGGCCCGCCCCGTCCATCTCGAAGACCCAGGTGGCCTTGTCGTAGGAGCGCTTCTTGGCGTCGTAGCCGCTGAACAGGCCGTCTTCGAACTTGAACTTGTCCGAAAGGATGTTGGCGGCGTTGGTGTAATTGACCACGTACTCCGGGAACCAGCGCTTGCGTTCCATGATGTAGTTGATCATGCCGCCCAGGAAGGCGATGTCGGTGCCGGAGCGCAGGGGAGCGTAGATGTCGGCCTTGCTGGAGGTGCGGGTGAAACGGGGATCAACGTGGATGAGGGTGGCGCCCTTTTCCTGGGCCTTGGTCACCCACTTGAAGCTGATGGGGTGGTTCTCCGCCGCGTTGGACCCCATGATGAGGACACAGTCGGAGTTTCTGAGGTCGATCCAGTGATTGGTCATCGCGCCGCGTCCGAACGACTCTGCCAGAGCCGCTACCGTGGCGCTGTGTCATATGCGCGCTTGGTGTTCGATGTATACAAGGCCCAGGGAGCGCATGATCTTTTGCAGCAGCCAGCACTCCTCGTTGTCCAGGGCGGCCGAGCCGATGTGGGCGATGGCCTCCACGCGGTTGACCGCCTGGCCTTTGTCGTTCTTCTGGATGAAGGAGGCGTCGCGGTCGCGCTTGACGTTGGCCGCGATCTTGTCCAGGGCCCAGTCCCAGTCCTTTACCTCCCACTTGTCGCTCATGGGCGCGCGGTAGAGGACGCTGGTGACGCGGGCGGGGTTGACCGCCAGCTGATACAGGGACGCTCCCTTGGCGCAAAGCGAGCCCTCGTTGATGGGATGATCGGGATCACCCTCGGTGTTGATGATCTGCCCGCTGGCCTTGTCGGTGTAGACGATCTGTCCGCAACCCACGGCGCAGTAAGGGCAGATGGTGGTGGTTTCCTTGGCGGCCTTGATGCTCAAGCCCTGGGCATAAGACCTTACCGGCTTGAGGTCGAACCCCAGCTGCCAGCAGGACCAAGCCACCGTGGCCATTCCTGACCATTTCAGGAACTCGCGACGGGTGAACGGCATGGTGCCTCCATAATTAAGTTATCAATAACAATATCTTAGCCCTATCGGCTTCCTCGGCCAGGCCCCGAGGCGCACCAGAGTCGGCTCAATAAGGCTCACCTAACTAACTTCACTAATTTCAGTCAAAGCCCCTATGCTTTAGGTATCACCGGACAGGGAACGAAGTCAAGGCCATTTACGGCTAAGTATCTATAAACATTAATAATATGTCATTTTTGACATAACACGATCCGGATGGTTCGCCCCTCTTGAGGCCATTGCCTGGTCAAGCACAAAAATGACATGTAAAAATAGATAGTAGGCTTGTGGAACACGATATAGCCAGGCCATGGCCCGCCAACTTGCGAGCCGTTTCAGGCGAGCAATTTGGGACGCCTGGCAAAACCGGCGTTGCGCGGGGCAGGACGCCCCGTGCAATGATCTCACCTTGGGGAAGCCTCAAAAACCAAGCAGGCGGGGATGCCCCCCCGCCCGCCTTGACCATCCGGAATTAATGATCAGGAGCGCCAGGCCACCCTGCCCATGGGCTCGACGTCGTAGCCGCCCAGGGCCTCCACCTCGCGGCGGAACTCGGGGTCGTTCAGAGCCCCCAGGAGCGCGGCCACGCGGTGGTCGTCCAGGTAGGCCTGGGGGATGCACAGGTCGTAGCGCTCGCGGCACAGCGGCACGAAGTCCAGGCCCAGGGCCCGAGCCGCGGCCAGGATGCCCAGGCCGCAGTCCGCCCCGCCCGAGAGCACCTGCACCGCCACGGCGGTGTGGGTGTATTCGTCGTTGGCGTAACCCTTGATCTGGCGGGGGTCCAGGCCCTCGTTATGCAGGTAATAGTCCAGCAGCACCCGGGTGCCGCTGCCCGCCTGGCGGTTGACGAAGGTCACGTCCGGACGGGTCAGGTCGGCCAGGGCCTTGATGCCCTTGGGGTTGCCCTTCTTAACCATGAGCCCCTGGCTGCGCCAGGCCAGGGTGATGAGCGCCACCGGAACCTCGGGCAGATGCTTTTGGATATAGCTGACGTTGTAGTCGCCGCTGGCGGTGTCCAACAGGTGGGTGCCGCCCAGGTGACAGCGGCCGGCCTTGATGGCCATTAACCCGCCCAGGGAGCCCACGTTGGAGGAACTCATCCATAACCGGGGGTTCTTGCGCTTGATGTGGTCGGCCAAAAGGTCCAGCGTCACGTCGTGGCTGCCCACCACCACTAGGGTCTCCTCCACCGCCCAGCGCGGCTTCAGTAGCTCGGCCGTGACCTCGTTGCCCTCCTCAATGCCGTCGCTCTCGGCGGGGATGCGC
>JAJZPI010000149.1 GCA_021811275.1 Deltaproteobacteria bacterium | reverse complement strand
AGTCTTTTGCTTTCGTCGTGTTTTGCGCAAGGATATAGTTCTTGGAAATATGAATAGACTTCTTTGCTAATCGCGCATCGCGGCGATATTGACTATGTAATACGTTGGGGGGACCATGATTAACGTCACGCCTGGGGCGTTGGTCGGACTGGTTTTGCTACTTTCTGTCCTGGTAGGGTTGGGCCTGGTGCTGTTGTGCCAGTACCTCGGCCGCAACCTGGGAGCGGTCGATTACCCTCGCGGGTCCACCAGCGAGGGCTTACCAGTGCCGCGCATCGGCGGGCTGGCCATTTACGTCTCGGCGGTGCTGGTGCTGGCCCTGGCTTGGCTGCTCAGCCCCACCGCGGGGGACCTTCTTGATCCACTGAAAGGCAAGCTACTAGGCTTGGGGCTGGGGGCGACCATGGTGCTGGCTATGGGCCTGGTCGATGACGTCCGCGGCCTGCGCGCCCGCTGGAAGCTCCTGGGCCAGATCCTTATCGCCCTGTTCATCTATTATTGGGGCCTGCGGGTGGTAGTCGTCACCAACCCGTTTTCCCCTGACGCACCCTTTCCTCTGGGCAACCTGGAGATGCCCCTCAACGTGCTGTGGGTGGTGCTAGCCATGAACGCCATGAACCTCATCGACGGCGTGGATGGCCTGGCCGGGGGGGTGTTCCTGATGGCCATGATTCTGCTCTTGACTGTCGGCCTCTTGAGCGGCCAAATGGGCCTGTCCATGGTGGTGGCGGTCCTGATGGGGTCGGCCCTCGCTTTTCTCCGTTACAACTTCAACGGCTCCATCTTCCTGGGCGACGGTGGGAGCCTCCTCCTAGGTTACCTGCTGGCTGCGTTCGTGCCGCTATTCACCCCCAAGGCTGCAGGCGCGGCCGCCGCAGTAATCCCCGTGGCCGTTTTGAGCCTGCCAATAGCCGAGGTGGTGATGACCTCGCTGCGCCGGGTTTGGAAAGGCTCCCCCATTGGCGAGCCCGACCTCGGCCACGCCCACCATCGCATGCTCACCAACGGCATCAAAAAGCACGTGGTGGTCTTCATAATTCAGGGCCTGAGCTTCATGTGTGGGATCATAGCCTTGGTGATGACCTCCGTTTTCAACCGACCGCTGGCCTACCTGATGGCCGGCCTCTGGTTGGCCCTGGTGGGCCTGTTCTTGAAGATCGGCTACCATACCCCTAGAATTCGCCAAACCTCCAACGGCTCCACCAGCAACCCCTCCATATTTCTGGACCAAGACCGTTCGCTGCAGCGCAAGATCTTCAAGCTCAAGCTCGCAGACAACCGCCGGGAGATTGAAACCCGGCTCAAGGAGTTGGGAGAGGACCTCAGCCTAGTGCATCTATGCTGCCACATACATCGGGATGGGCGCGTGCTGGAGTTCTCTTGGCCGCCTGAAACCCGGCCTAGCTCTGGCGAAACCGAGTACGTGGTGCTCACCCTCAAAAACGGCGGCGGACAGGTCCCGCCTTTCGAGCTCACGGCTATAGTGGAAAGCTCCTACTTGGATCAGTCCTGGCCGCGCCTGATCAACTGGCTGCGCGGGATAGCCTCCTCCTTGTCTCAGGCCACCGACCGCCTGGAGCAAGAAGATCGTCCGCGAACTTACTTGGCCGGGTAGAGATAGACCCGTGGCTGGCAAGCGTCATGTAGGCGCCTTCAGGATTAGGCTCTACGCACCTGAGCCATCAGGTTACGGCACAGGCGGACCATGGCCAACGCGCAGAACCGCACCCCTATGAACGCCGCTACGGCCGGCCGCAGCCAGTGCTTGTCCGCCAAGGCGTATTTACCCAGATAGCGATAGCAACTCTTGTGGAACTCCCACAGTGGACGGAGGTCTCGCTTGCCGCCGCTGGCGGCAATCTGATGCACCACGGCCGCCCGTGGCCAATAGACCACCTGCCAGCCTGCCAGCCACATGCGTCGGCACCAATCCGTGTCCTCGAAGTACAAGAAGAAGCGTTCGTCGAGGCCACCGACCTTCTCCACCACCTCCCTCCTGGCCACCACGCAGGCGCCGGAGACCCAGTCCACTTGGCGGGGGGCGTCTCCGTTCTGGGCCTGGGTCAGCACGTTGCGCCGACTCAAGGGGTTGTCCGGGAACCACTTGGTCAGTAGGGCCTGACGCCCGAAAAAGGCTGTGTGGAAGGAATGGAAAGAGCGCGCCGAGCCCTGCACCGTGCCGTCGGGGTCCAGTATGCGCGGCCCCAGCGCCCCCACCTCTAGGTGCTGCTCCAGGTAGGTGAAGGTCTCCGGCCAACCATCTGCCTTGAGCACGGTGTCGGGGTTGAGCAACATGACGTAGGGGGCGCGGCATCTGGCCAGGCCTTGGTTGACCCCTGCGGCAAACCCTAGGTTACGAGGGTTGCGGATCAGCTCGGCCTGGGGGAAGGCCTGAGTCAGGCGCGATACACCGTCCCGGGAGGCGTTGTCCACCACTAGCACCCGTGTATCCCCGCCGAGGACCGCGTACACCGACTTCAGGCAGGCCAGGAGAGGGGTGGTGCTGTTGTAGTTGACGATGACGATATCCATAGCGGTACCGTGGGCCCCGGAGGTCTTGCCGTTGTCCATTGCCAGCATTGGCTCTAACCTTCGTCCATATATCGCCCGCCTGGTTGTCCGGGGCCTCGCCCATCGCGGACCACGGACCGGGGGGGACCCTATCGCGGTTCCGCCACTGACGCAGCAGTTCTATGTCCTCCGGGCCGATCTCGCGCAGGAGCAGGTCGCCTGCCTCGATGGCCTGGGCCACGTCTCAGCCCTGTTCCAGAATGCGGCGCAGGTAGCGGCCGTAATCGTTCTTGGCCAGGCCGTCGGCCAGCCGCGTCAACTGCGCCGCGTCCACGAAGTTCATGCGGTAGGCCGTCTCCTCCACGCAGCCGATCTTGATGCCCTGCCGGGCTTCGATCAGGCGCACGAACTCCGAGCAGTCCATGAGGGAGTCGGCGGTACCGGCATCGAACCAGGCGAAGCCACGGCCCAGCTGCTCCACGTAGAGCTTGCCGGATTCGAGGTAGCGGTTGTTGACGTCGGTGATCTCCAGCTCCCCCCGGCCCGAGGGCTTGACCTTGCGCGCTATCTCCAGCACCTCGTTGTCGTAGAAGTACAGGCCGGTGACCGCCCAGGTGGACTGGGGGTTGGCCGGCTTCTCCTCAATCTTGCTGGCCAGGCCGTCCTTGAAGGTGACCACGCCGTAGCGCTCGGGGTCGCGGACGTTGTAGGCGAAGACCGTGGCCCCCTCCCGGCGGTCGAAGGCGCTCTTGAGCAGGGCGGTGAAGCCCCGGCCGAAAAAAACGTTGTCGCCCAGGATCAGGGCCACGCGGTCGTCACCAGCGAAGTTGCGGCCGATGAGGAAGGCCTGGGCCAGGCCCTCGGGCTTGGGCTGCTCAGCGTATTCCAGGCGCACGCCCCAGCGCTGGCCGTCGCCCAGCAGGTTCTTGAACTGGGGGAGGTCGCGGGGGGTGGTGATGACCAGGATGTCCCGGATGCCGGCCAGCATCAGCACCGACAACGGGTAGTAGATCATGGGTTTGTCGTAGATGGGCAGTAGCTGCTTGCAGACCACGGAGGTGGCTGGATAAAGCCTGGTCCCGCTGCCCCCCGCCAAGATGATACCTTTCATGGCAAAACCCTCCCTGAAGAAATCGCCCTTGGGCCAGTGGCGGGGGCTCAGCGTCCTTGGTACATGCGCTGGTAATAGCCGCGGTAGGCGCCGGAGGTCACTCGCTCGCACCAGGCGCGGTTGTCCAGGTACCACTCTACCGTTTGCGCCATGCCCCGGGCGAAGTCCATCTGCGGCCGGTAGCCCAGCTCGGACATGATCTTGCCGGCGTTGATGGCGTAGCGGCGGTCGTGCCCCGGGCGGTCCTTGACGTGTTTGATCAGGCCGCGCATCTGCTCGGCCGGGCGGCCGGTGCACTCGGCCACCAGGCGGATGATCTCCTGCACCACGGTGAGGTTGGCCTGCTCGCTGCCGCCGCCGACGTTGTAGACCTCGCCCGGTCGTCCGCCGCGAAGCACCAGGTCGGTGGCCCGGCAGTGGTCCAGGACGTAGAGCCAGTCGCGCACGTACAGGCCGTCGCCGTAGACCGGCAGCTCGCGGCCGTTGAGGGCGTTGATGATCATCAGGGGCACGAGCTTTTCGGGGAACTGGTAGAGGCCATAGTTGTTGGAGCAGCGCGTTACCACCACCGGCAGGCCGTGGGTGTGGTGATAGGCACGGGCCAGATGGTCGCCCCCGGCTTTGCTGGCGCTGTAGGGGCTCTGGGGGTTGAGCGGCCAGTCCTCGGCGAAGCCGCGCGGGTCGTCCAGCGCCAAGGGCCCGTACACCTCGTCGGTGGAGACGTGGACGAAACGCCGCTCCTGATCCTGCCCGCCGCCGCTGGTCCAGCTCCGGTGGGCGGCGCCCAGGAGCACCTGGGTGCCCAGGACGTTGGTGCGCACGAAGGTGCTGGCGTCTTCGATGGAGCGGTCCACGTGGCTCTCGGCGGCGAAGTGCACCACCGCCTGGCTGTCGTCGATGAGCCTACGCGCCAGGTCCGCGTCGCAGATGTCGCCCCGCACGAAACGGTAGCGCCCGGGGTAGTCCGCCTCCACGTCGGCCAGGTTCTCCAGGTTGCCGGCATAGGTCAGGGCGTCGAGGTTCACCACCTCGTCGCCGGGGTGCCCGCCCAGGACGTGGCGTATGAAGTTGGACCCGATGAATCCGCAGCCGCCGGTGACCAGAATGCGCAAGACAGACCTCCTTGGCTCGGGTTCGTCCGGACGCCCTGGGCCTAGCCGTCCTCGTCCTGGCTGGCCCAATCGAAGGGAATATGGCTTTCATGCGGATGCAGCCGGTACTCGTCGGGCTCCTTGGCGTCATAGGGATGGGTGACGGTGTTGACGATCAGGGCCTCTTCCGGGCTGGTGCATTTCCAACCGTGGTAGACCAGGGGAGGAATGCGCACCAGCATGGGGCGGTGGGTGCCCAAAAAGAACTCGTTGACCATGCCGAAGGTGTGGGAATCCTTGCGCTCATCATATAAGCCCAGACGGATCATGCCCAGTACGCAGGCCACGTGGTCGGTCTGCTTCCTGTGCAGATGCCAGGCCTTGACCACCCCGGGCAGGGTGGTGGTCAGGTAGACTTGTCCAAAGCCAGTGAAGATGCTTTCGTCGTTGCGCAGTACCTCCATAAGGCGTCCCCTCTGGTCGGGGATGACCTTGAGCTCCTTGACCATCACGCCGTCGATCAACATCATGGAGACAACCTCTTTAGCGTCTAAACCTAGGTCGGTCGCTAACGTGAACAAGCAAGTCAGGACGGCAGCCGACCGCGTCGAAGGATTGTACAGACAGGCCACATAACTTTTATGCTCGTGGACTGTTTCGGTCAAGGCATAAGATCTTATCCGCAATTAGAGGCCGCCGCACAAGTCCGATGTGGTGATGGTGGTCTTTTCCTTCGGCCCAATTATCGTTTTGCAGGGATGCCAGGGCGACCTGAGTTGGCCCGGGCAGCCTCTTTGGAGCCTCCCAAGGAAGCTCTATAGCACCCCCGGAGGGCGGTTCCCGGCCTTTGGGCGTACTACTCCATCATCAGGGCCGCCTTCTTGAGGTTGAAAGCCATGGCGGTGAGCAGGAATTCCAGCTTGACCTTCAGGGTGCCCAGGTATCTCGCCCGCTGGAAACCGTAGTCGCGCTTGAGGGTGCCGAAGGCCCGCTCGACCTTGCCCCGCACCCGACTGATGGCCCGATTCATGAGCTTCTGGGCCGGGGTCAGCTCCTTGCCCTTGGCCGCCTTGTACATGATGCCGTCGGTTAGCCCCTTCTCTCCCAAGCTGCACCTGTTGTCAGCGCTGGCGTATCCCTTGTCGGCAAAGACCATGGCCCCCTGGGGAGCCCCTGACTCCCTGACCACCTCCATCAGTTCTTTGGTGTCGGCCCGGTTGGTGTCGGCGGGCGGGTAAAACCTGCCATTTGTGGGCGGGTTAAAACCGGCCGATTTATGCCTCCTGGATATCAGGTTTTGCCTTTCTGTTCAAGCGATAGCTCCTCCCTTTGATGGTTATTACGGTAGCGTGGTGCAGGAAGCGGTCGAGGATGGCGGTGGCGGCCACGGTATCCCCGATCATCTTTCCCCAGTCCTGGATAGGCCGATTGGTGGTCACGATGGTGGCGGCGCGCTCGTAACGTCTGAGAAAAAGTTCGAGGAGGTTTTCGGCAGCGCCGGGCGGGGTGCGGTTGAGGCCCAGGTCATCGATGATGAGCAGTGGCGCCTGGACCAAATTCTTGATCATTTCCATGCGGTCCCCCAGGGCGACGGCCTCGGCCAGATCCTCTAAGAGGTCGAGTGCAGCGCGGTAAAAGACCGGGTATCCGGCCTGGATGGACTTGATGCCCAGAGCGATTGCCAGGTGGGGCTTGCCGGTACCGGGCGGGCTTTCCAGTAGGATTCCCTGGGCCTGGCTGACGAAGCGGGCGGTGGCCAAGTCGAAGATTTGGCTTTTGTTGATGGAGGGGTTGTAGGTCCAGTCGAAGTCCTCCAGGGTTCTGAGGGCCGGGAAGCCGGCCTTTTTGATCCTACGGGCCAGCAGGCGGTCGCGGCGGGTATTGAGTTCGTCCTCGACCAGGAGTTCCAGGAATTCGAGATGTGACAGCTGCCCTGCCACGGCCTGCTGGTTTCTCACCTCCAGGGCGGTAGCCATGCCCGACAGCCTAGCCTCTGGTCAATTTGCTGGTTCATACCTTGCCTCCCTTGGCTGGCGGATGAGGCGTTGATAGTCTGTCAGGGGCCTGATGATGGTGTGGTCCTGGGCCAGGGCGTCATCCTGGGCCCGTGGCTGCAGCCTTGCGATCAGTTCCTTGACCGTGCGGTAGCGGAAGGAGCCGTGGGCCAAGGCCTTGGCGTAGGCCCACTCCACCTGCTCCTTGGGGTATTTCCGGCATAGAGAGAGGCAGCCCTGGATGACCCGGAAGGCCAGCGCCCCCCGCTGCTCCAGGGCCTCCCTGGCGAAACCCAAGGCTCCGGGGCCCAGCCGCTCCGCCTGGGCCAGCAGGCTGGCTTGGTACTCCTCCTGCCGTAGGTTCTTGTGGGCCGGCAGGTGGCCGGGCCTGGTTTGGAAGCCGCCCGGCAGCACGGCCTTGCGATGCACCGCCACCACCTGCCCACCGGCCATCACTATGACTAAACGCTCATCCCAGCGCACCTCCACCTGCTGGCCCACGTGCTGGTGGGGGACAGAGTAATAGGCTTTCCCCAGCTCGATATGGCCGTCGGGATGGACCTTGCGGGTGGCGATCTTGAAAAAGGGGAAGGGCTCCGCCGGCAGGCTGCCCAGGGCCGGCTTCTCTAGTTCCAGAAAACGGGACCAGACCTGCTGCTTGGTCGTGCCATGGATTCTCAGCCGGGCCACGGTGCGGTTCCAGGTGCTCAGGAATTCGTTCTGGGCTTCCAGGCTATCGAAGGTTCTGCCCTTGAGCGCGTTCTTGGTGTAGCCGATGCCTCGCTCCACCTTGCCGTCGTGGCGGGGCGTGCGGGGCCTGATGGGCAGAGGCGTAAAACCGTAATGGTCGGCCAGGGCCTGGTACAGGACGTTGATCTCAGGATCGTAAAAACAGGCCCGGGTCACACCCGCCTTGAAATTGTCTAGACGGATGATTTTCGGTACGCCTCCGAAAAATCGAAAGGCATTCTCGTGGCAGCGGATAAAGCTTTCCGCCGTCTGCCGCCACACCACCTCCTCGTAGCTGTGGCGGGAGCAGGACAGTGTCATCTTGAAGACGTGGGGGCGCTTGTAGCTGCCCGTGACCGGGTGCAGGGTGGGGGCGGCCTGGCCGAAGTCCACCTGCCCCTCCTCGCCGGGCAGCACTGACGGTCACCCGGAAATAGATCCGGCCATTGGGTGAGGATTTGGCCTTTTTGAAGCCTCCCCGACTTGCTGTTCGGCCAGGCAGCATCGGGCGAATTCCCGAGGCGTCTGGCCTCCCAGGGAGGTGTGAGGCCGGCTCTCGTTGTAGTCCAGCCTCCACTGCTCGATCTTAGCTCGGGCGTCCTCCAAGGACAAGAACCAGTTCACGTTCAGGCACTCGTCCCGCAGCCGACCGTTGAAGCTTTCGATCATGGCGTTGTCCGTGGGCTTGCCCGTACGGGAAAAGTCCAGAGTCATGCCGTGTTGGTAGGCCCAGAGGTCCAGGGCCTTGGAGACAAATTCAGGCCCGTTGTCCAGAAATATCTTGCTCGGCAGGCCACGCATGCCCGCTACGCGCGCCAGCACCTCGGTCACCCGCTGGCCGGTTATCCCTTGCTCCACCTCGATGGCCAGGCTCTCCCGCGTGAAATTGTCGATCACCGTCAAGGCCCGCAGGCGGCGTCCGTCGAACAGGGCATCGGAAACGAAGTCCATGGACCAGCTTTCATCAGGGCGCGTGGCCAGGACCCGCTCCACCCGGTGGGCCGCGCTCACGTGCCGCCTGGGCCGCTTGTGGCGTAGATGCAGGCCCTCCCTAGACAATAGAGCCGGTACACCCGCTTGTGGTTCACCAGCCACCCTTCACGGCGTAACAGCACCTGGATGCGCTGGTAGCCATAGCGCACCCGCACCGCCGCGATCTCCCTCATCCGCATGCGTAGCGCGGCCTGATCGTCAGCCCGGGGCTGGTAGCGGTACAACGGCCGGTGAACCCCTGCCACCCGGCACGCCCGCCGCTCGCTCACCTGATAGGCTGCCAGTATATGGGCCACCAGCTCCCGCCGACGATCAGGCCCTAGAGCTTTCCTATGTGGCCCTCTGTCAAGATCAAGAGATGAATCCCTTTCCTATTCGCGCCAATCGCGCAAAGTACCAATTCGGTACTGAGATGATGCCGCCATTTTTTGCACGTCACCAAGAGCAACCAAGCTCTAGCCGCGGCCTTGGGGATTAGATATTAACTGGCCATCACAGCAACGCCAGGGCGATAAGCTCGTTTTTCAATGCTCAACCGCCAGAGGATGATGGCGAGCCTGCGAGCCAAGGCGATGATTGCCTTCTGGGCAACACCAGTGCGCGAAAGCAACTTCCTATATAGCGAGCCTGCCCATTCGTCTTTGGCTTTCCAAGTCCAGGCGGCTTCTACTAGCAAGCTCTTCAATCGGCTTTGCCCACTCGGCCTAATTCTGCCCTTGGATTTTCCTTCACCGCTCTGCCTGACTACAGGGGCCAAACCCAGATATCCAGCCACCTCCTCTGGCTGTAAACCTCCCGTTCTTAGTGCCAATCGATAGTAGAAACTTCCAATGATTTTGAGCCTCACCCAATTTTGGCACCGGCCAGAAGTAGGGATTTCCGACTCTGGCAGTTTGTTTCGACGAACTCCTCCGGGGGCACGTTGCCCAGGGAGGAATGGGGCCGATAGCGGTTGTAATCTAAACGCCATTGTTCGATCTTTCGGCGGGCATCGTCAAGCGACAAGAACCAATGGGCATTCAGGCACTCATCCCGGAAGCTGCCGTTGAAGGACTCTATGAGGGCGTTATCGGTAGGCTTTCCCGGTCTGGAGAAGTCCAAAATCACCCCGTGTTGGTAGGCCCACTTGTCCAGTGCCTTGGAAACGAATTCGGCGCCGTTGTCCACCTGAATCCTTTGAGGCACACGGCCGGCAAACAGTCTTAGCCCTTCCATGGTCGACACCACCTGATCAGCCTTCACCGAGTGATCCACATGGATCGCCAGGCATTGGCGACTAAAAT
>JAJZPI010000148.1 GCA_021811275.1 Deltaproteobacteria bacterium | reverse complement strand
CAAGAATCCGGGAGGTCGGGCAAAACCACGCTTTTGCCAGACCGACAAGCATTCAAAGCCGTGGATGGCTTTGAATGCAACCTGGTATTAGGCGGTTACGGAGTCGTTCCAGCGCAGGTCGTCGGCGGCAAACGCGGCCCAGACTTCCTGCCCTGGCCGCAAATGCGACGCGGCTTGGCCTCCCGGCGCCTCGATCCTGGCCAGGAGGCCAACAGGCCCCACCCGCAGGCCCACCAGCAGCAGCCCCGAGGGCTCCAGGGTGAGCTGGTGGATCACCGCCTTGAGCAGGTTCTGGCCAGGAGACGGCGGGGGAGGGCTGGCCAGCAGTCGCAGCCGGGATGGGTCCAGGCTGGCAACGACGGGGGGCTGGCTGGCGGGCAGGGGCGGCCCCAGCACCATCTGGCCATCGGCCAGGATCAGGCGGGACCTGGCCGGGGCCTGGCCGTCGCTGCCCCAAGGACCGGCGAGCTGGTTGGCCGGGGCCAGGCCCAGGCGGCCGTTGCTGAGGGTGAGGGCGCGCCCGCCCAACTCGGTGAGCCAGGCCAAGTCGTGGCTGGCCACAACCAGGGTGCAGCCCCATTCGCGGTTGGCCCGCAGGGAGGCCTGGTGCAGCAGGTCGGCGCTGGAGGCGTCCACGCCGGCGGTGGGTTCGTCCAAGAGCAGCACCCGGGGCCGCAGGGCCAGGCGGACGGCCAAGGCGGCCCGCCGGGTCTCGCCGCCGGAAAGCTGGTACCAGTGCCGGCGCGCGAATTCCCGGGGATTCAGGCCCACCCACTCCAGGGCCTGCTCCGCCTTGGCTGAAACCTGGTCACGGGGCAGGCGCCCCTTGAGGCCGTAGGCCAGGTTGGACATTAGGCTCCGGCGCAGCAGATAGGGTTCCTGCAAAAGCAGGGTCACCCCTCCCGCCCCCCGGAGCATGGCCTGGGGACCCTCCCGCCCATCGACTAGCAAGGTCCCCTGACTGGGCGCCTCCAGCAGGGCCAGGATGCGAAGCAGGGTGCTTTTGCCGCTGCCGTTGGGACCGCTCAGGCCAACCACCTCGCCCTGGGTGATCTCCAGATCGGGCAAATCCAGGACTTGGCGGCCTTGGTAGAAATGTCGCAGGTCGCGGGTCTGGTAGAGGGGCGGGCTCATGACACGTTCACCCGGCGCAGGCGGTAGAGGGCCAGATTGGCCAGGAGCGCCAGGAGCAGCAGCACCAGGCCCAGGGCCACCCCTTGGGCGAACTCGCCCTTGCCGGTCTCCAGGGCGATGGCGGTGGTGATGGTGCGGGTGTGCCACTTGATGTTGCCGCCCACCATGAGGGCGATGCCGACTTCGGTGAAGACGCGGCCGAAGGCGTTGACCCCGGCGGCCAACACTCCCGACCCGGCCTCCCGCAGGGTGGTGAGCACCAGGAGCGTTCCCTGGGCCCCCAGGGTGAGCAGAGTGGGGCGCAGGCGGGAGTCAAGGCTCGCCACCGCCGTGGCGGTAAGCGACACCACCACCGGTAGGGCCAGGAGGGCTTGGCCCACGGCCATGCCCGGCACCGTGAAGAGAAGCTCCCACTCCCCCAGGGGGCCGCGGCGGGAAAGGAAGGCATAGACCAACAGGCCGATCAAAACGGTGGGCATGGCCAGGCCCGCGTCGGCCACGGTGCGCAGCAGGCGCTGACCAGGGAAGCGGCCATAGCCCAGCCAGAAGCCCAGGGGTAGCCCCAAGGCCAGGCTGACGGCCATGGCCAGGCCGGAGGAGAACAAGGTTACCCAGACAGCCGCGTAGGTCTCCGGATCGCCGGAGACCAGAAGCACCACGGCCTGTTTGAGTCCCGCCAGGATGAAGTCCAAGGAGTTGTCGCCTTCCGCCGGCTCGGGGAGCCAAGCAGCTAATATGTCAATATAGGCATAGCCAAACAATACTTATTTTTCTAGCCCTGTCAACGAAGGGGTGACGGACGTGCCGCCCCACATCATGGTTTGCGCCCGGACAATGGCGGTGTTAATTTAAATAAATATAAGCGTCCAGCCTGCCGATCACGAAATCAAGGGGAAGGTGAAGCGTGAGCGCGGAAAGCAAATCCGACCAAGGCGTGTGGTTGAAGGTGTTTTGCCCGGACGCCCGCTGCTTGTCGCCGGAGGAGGTGCGGGATCTGCCCGCCGCCAAGAGGGCCGCGGCCGAGGATACCGGCAAGGAGGGTTTGTGGCTGGAGGTTTTCTGTCCGGACCAGGCCTGCCTGACCGACGAGGAAAAGGGTGAGGCAGCGCCGGCCCCCACCATGGCCAAGACCGACAAGGGATTGTGGGTAAGCCTGTTCTGCCCGGATGGGGCGTGCGTTATTGACGAGGAATCTCGCCTGCCTTGAGCTTGCCTGGTTCCCTTGAAGGCCGCGACCTGCTATGGTGGACAGGGGATGATTCGGGTTGGGGCGGTTGAGATTTGTTTCCTGACCAACCCCGGCTACTTACCGCCCTGCCCCCTGGCCACGAGCGGGAAAACCAGCGTGGCGATCCCGAATCGAGCCCGCCCGGCGTGGCGTTGGGCATCGGAATTGACGTTATCGGCGGTGACGGGGCAACCCTGCTTCCGCCCGGAGTGGGTCAGGCGCGCTGTTCTACCAGCGGCATCATAAATTGCGGGAGCGGCCTTTGCAGGACTACGATATCGCCTTCCTGGTGGTGGAAAGGGACATGGCCCTGCGCAACAGCCAGGTGGAGAGCCTCAAGGAGATGGGCTTCGCCAGGGTCTACGCTGCGGGCAGCGGAACCCAGGCATGGTCCGTGCTCAAGCGGACCGGGGCCGACTTCATCATCTCCGGCTGGAATCTTCCCGAGATCAACGGCCTGACCTTGCTTAAAATCGTCCGCGCCGACAAGCAGTTCGTGTCCGTGCCTTTCCTGATGGTGGCCGAGCTGGTGACCAAAAGCCAGGTGGTGGAGGCTGGCGAGGCCGGCGTCACCGACATCATCTGCCGGCCCATCACCCCCCAACGCTTCAAGGAGAAAGTCGAGTCGCTCCTGGCCTGGGCCAGCGACCCCCAGCGCAAGGAGGCCGACAGCGCCTACAAGCAGGGCCTGCGTCTGATGGAGTCGGGCAAGTGGGAGGAGGCCCTGGCCTCCTTCCGGCGCATCCTCTCCATCTACGAGAACGCCGAGATCTACTACAACATGGGCTATATCCACACCGTGATGGAGCGCTACGACGAGGCCATCGTCTGCTTCCGCAAGGCCACCGAGATCGACGAGGCCTTCGCCAGGGCCTACCAGAAGATCGGCGAGTGCTACGCCGCCATGGGCGACCAGAAGCAGGCCGAGTATTACCTCCAGCGGGCGGCCGAGATTTTTCTGGAAAAGGAGAGCGACCCGGAGAGCGCCGAGCAGGTGCTCAAGGAAATCCTCAAGGTCAATCCCAACACCATCAACGTCTTCAACACCCTGGGCATCATCTACCGCCGCCAGGGCCGCTACGAGGACGCCATCCACCAATACCTGCGGGCGCTCAGGGTCAGCCCCCAGGACGAGAACATCTTTTACAACCTGGGCCGCTGCTACTACGACTTGGGCGACGACCTCCAGGCCGGCAAGGTGCTAAAGCGTTCCGTAGAGATCAGCCCCAAGTTCGAGGAGGCCCAGAAGCTCCTGAAGGCCGTGGAACTGCGCCGGGCCAGCCGGGTCGATTCCTAGTCTATTTCAAAGTTAGTTGTCCACGCGGTTCCTGCCCTGAAGAATGGTATTGGCGGGCGGCCTGGGTATTTTTGGTTTGGGCGGCGTTACCTCTCATACCAAAATATGCGATTCAAGCCATCCATGGCTTTGATCATCGATCGGCAGGGCGAAACGTGGTCGACCCCACAAAGCAAGCTTTGTGGGGAGCCCCGGTTTTGCCCTGTCTGACTAGGGCTTGCGCGTTTGGCGGGCCACCCTTGACCCGCATACGAAATAGCGCTCAAACTACTCGTTGGAACGCTAATCGGTATCAGAAACCCCGGTGCGGCATCCCTGAACTGCCGGGCTCCTTTTGCCAGCGGTGTTTTTTTCATTGTTCAGATGCCTTTGGCGCCTGCAAAGAGCATTGGCCGGCCCAGCCCGCTGCGCCTGAAAGGCCGCCGCGCAGGCCGCGATCTCAAATTTCCATGACTTTTTCATCCGCCGCTTTCTTCCCCAGGCTTGTCAGCATTTAGCCACTGCGCTATCGTAAAAACGTCTCCGGCCCATAGGCGATGAACCCTCGCGGAGCATCGGTCATGGCAAGTCCCCTGAAAAAAAGGCGGTCTCTGAGCGCGCTGGGTCTGGCCTCGGCCTGGGTCCTGGCCAGTTGGGCGCTGCTAGGCTGCGCCGGCGTGCTGGGCGTCAAGGACACCTCCTTCAAGGACAAGGCCGCCTCCTTGGAGGCCCAGTCCGCCTTCTACGCGGCCCTGATTCCCTTCATCGAGCCCGCGCCCAAGGCCAAGTCCGAGGGCAGGGCGGTGGTTCTGGCACCCACCCAGGCAGTCGCCCTGCGCATCCTGGACGACGGCCGGCGTTGCGCCGCCGACGACTGCGAATACGCCGCCAGGGGACTCGTCGAGGAATGTCGACTGCTGAGCGAGGTGCTCGATAAGCGCGGGTTGTTCGCCGGCGTGGATTTTAAGGAAAGCGAAACGCCGCCCGAGGCGGCCCCGGCCCTGGCCATGGCGAACGCGGCGGTGATCTATCTGGACGCGCGGGAGCGGGCCTGGTTCTACCTGCCCCAAAACGGCGGCCAGGCTGACCGCCTAAGCCTGGGCATGTACCTGGCCCAGACTCACGCCGAGGTGCGGGCCTGGCTCTCCGCCATCGAGGAATTCCTGGCGCGGCCGCCCCTGGTCAAGGCCCCCGCTCCCGCGCCGGCCCCTGGGCCGCCGCCGGCCAAACCAGCCAAGGCCCTTGGCAAGGAGGCCAAGGCACCGCCTCGGGAACTGCCGCCCGCGCCCTTCGGGCTCATGTGGCGGGCGGGCCTGGCCGACCTGCGTCGGCTCAAGGCCAAGCTGGGGCCTCCCTCGCGTTCCGGCGACATGACCGAGTACATGGCCCAGGTCACGCCCCAGCGCCCGGAGGACACCGAAAAGATCAGGCTCAGCCTGCACAAGGCGCACGGGCTGCAAAAAATCGTCTGGCGGGACGCTCCCGTCAACGATGACCCCTTCGGGTTTCTGGGCCGGGAGAGGTTCCGCAACCTTCAGAGCGTCCTTGAGAAGCGCTACGGCCCGCCGAGCAAGATGGTCAAGTACCTCAACGAGACCCGGTTCAAGTCCCGCGACCAGTTCTACTCCTGCCTGGGCCAGGCAGCCTGCGGAAATTGGGCGGTGTATTGGAAGCTGACCGAGATGTCGGTGGCCCTGGAACTGACGGCGGTGCGGGAAGGGGTGGGCGTGGTGGTCTTGACCTATCAGGGCCCCGACTGGGACAAGATACTGGATGAGCGCCGTCGCCTGGAGCAGGAGAGGCTGAAGAAGGCGATCAAGCCCTAGGGTCTCCTCTGGGCCGGCCCGCCGGGCGTTATTCCCCGGTGGCCGGCCTTCCTGATATATTTTTCGGCATGAGCAGTGAAATCATCAGGGCGGTCCTGGAGCACCTGCCCCAGGACCCGGGCGTGTACCTCATGAAGGACGCGGCCGGCAAGATCATCTACGTGGGCAAGGCCAAGCGCCTCAAGGCCCGGGTGGCCTCCTATGCCCGCGAGGAGGATGCGCCCTCCTGGTATCGCCAGAAGGTCATGGCCATGGTCGCCCGGGTGGAGGCCGTGGACTACATCGTCACCGGCAGCGAGAAGGAGGCGCTGCTCCTGGAGTCCACCTTGATCAAGCGCCATCGCCCGCGCTACAACGTGGACCTGCGCGACGACAAGAGCTATCCCTACTTCCGGCTTTCGCTACAGGACGAGTTCCCGCGTTTCTCGCTGGTGCGCCGGCCCGACGCGGGAGATGGCGCGCGCTACTTCGGGCCCTTCGAAAGCGCCGGTGCGGCGCGCAAGACCCTGCACTGGCTGCAACGCATATTCCCCCTGCGCCGCTGCTCGGACAGTGCGCTCAAGGGCCGGGCCCGGCCCTGCCTGGACGCCCAGATGGGCCGCTGTCTGGCTCCTTGCGCGGGCCGGATCAGCGCCGAGGAGTACCAGGCCCTGGCCCGACAGCTCGTCGCCTTTTTCGCGGGCCAAGGCGAGGCCGTGGCCGCCGAACTGGAGCGCAAGATGCGTCAGGCCGCGGCGGACGAGCAATTCGAGCGGGCGGCGGTGCTGCGCGACCGCTGGCAGGCGCTCACCAAAACCCTGGAGCGTCAGCGGGTGAGCGCGGCCGAGGGATGCGACTTGGACGTTCTGGGCCTGCACGACGACGGCGGGGTCTCGCGTTTGGCCGTTCTCAAGGTGCGTTCCGGCCGGGTGGTGGCCAGCCAGGTGCACGATCTGGGCCGGGCCGCGCTCTCCCCCGAGGAGGCCCTGAGCCAGGCCCTGGTGGCGCTCTATCGGGATGCCGCGCCGCCTCCGCCCCTGGTTCTGGTTTCGCACATGCCTCCCGAGCCGGGCCTGCTGGCCGAGGTGCTGGCCGAGCTGGCCGGCCGGCGGGTGGAGCTGCGCAAGCCCCAGCGTGGCGACAAGAAGGGGCTCATGGAACTGGCGCTTATTAACGCCGCCCATCCCCGCCGGGCCGAGGCCGCCGACCCCGCCGATATCCTGGAGGGCCTGCAACGAAAGCTGGGCCTGACGCGGCTGCCCCTGGACATGGAGTGCGTGGACATCTCCCATCTGGGCGGGCGCCTGACCGTGGCCAGCGTGGTGGCCATGCGCGGGGGCAGGCCGCACAAGGCCCACTACCGCCGCTATAAGGTGCTCTCCCTGGGCCCGGAACCCGACGACTACGCGGCCATGGCCGAGGTGGTGGGCCGCCGCCTGTCCGGCGACCGGCCCCCGCCGGACCTTCTGGTGGTCGACGGCGGCCGGGGCCAGCTCAGCATGGCCCTCAAGGCCATGGAGGACTTGCCCGAGGAGAGACGGCCCCAGTTGATCGCCCTGGCCAAGGGCCGGGCCGGCGAGGGCGAAGGCCGTCCCGGCGAGCCGGACCGGGTCTACCTGCCCGGACGCAAGAACCCCGCGGCCTTGAAGCCGCGTGATCCGGAGCTGCTTTTGCTCATGCGCCTGCGGGACGAGGCACACCGCTTCGCCATCACCTACCACCGCCTGCTCCGGAGCAAGGCGCTCACCAGATCCATCCTGGAGGAGGCTCCGGGGGTGGGGCCGGGCAAGCGGGCCAGGCTTTTTAGGGCCTTCGGCTCCCTGGCGGCGCTCAAAAAGGCCACGGCCCGGGAGATGGCCGAGCGCGCGGGGGTGGATATGACCACCGCGCAAAAGGTGGAGGCATTCTTGGCCGGCGTGGCCGATCTGCAAGCGTTTGGCCGTCTTGACAGCCTCCCACCCCCGGAGTAGACTTCGCCAAACCCTCTAGGAGGCCTTGATGTTCGGCATCGGGATGCCGGAATTGCTTGTGATTCTGGGCGTGGCCCTGATCGTGGTCGGCCCCAGCAAGCTGCCCGACCTGGCTAAAAGCCTGGCCAAGGGCTTGAACGAATTTCGCAAGGCCACCGACGAAGTCAAGTCCACCATCACCGAGCACGAATCATTCAAGGACTTGAAGGACCTCAAGGATTCGGTGCAGGACACGGTCAACTCCATCAAGCCCACCAGCCTGCTCGACCTGGACAGCCCGGCCAACCCGGCCAGGCCCGAGGTGACGCCGGTGGTGGAGGTCAAGAAGTTCGATTTGCCCTCGGCCGAGGCCGCCCCCATCGAGGGCGAATTCGCGCCCAAGAAGCCGGCGGAGGACATGACCGGCCGCATGGCCATGCTAGACGGTATCGTGTCCGAGCATCAGCAGGCCGAGCAAGCCGCGCCGGCCCCGCAGGCCGCGCCGGCCGTAACACCTGAAAAGCCTGCCGAGCCCGCGTCCCCGGCGGCCGCGCCCAAGGCCAATGCCTGAGGAAAACCTGGCCCCCGAAGCCGAGGAGCAGCAGGGCGACCTGGAATCCTCGCGCATGCCCTTCATGGAGCACCTGGGTGAGCTGCGCTCCCGCCTGATCTACTCGCTTTACGCCGTGTTGGGATGCATGTGCGTGGCCTTCGCCTTCAACGACGAGCTTTACGACTTCCTTAAAAAACCGCTGATCCCCTATCTGCCTCCCGGCTCCAAGCTTATCTTCACCGCCCCGGCGGAGCTGTTCTTCACCTACATGAAGATTTCCATGCTGGCCGGGGTGGTGGCCGCCTCGCCGGTGATCTTCTACCAACTCTGGCGCTTCGTGGCCCCGGGTCTCTACAAGCACGAGCGAAAGCTGGTCTGGCCCTTCGTGGGCATCTCCTCACTGCTGTTCATCAGCGGCACCGTCTTCTGCTATGCCGTGATCTTCCCCGTGGCCTTCCAGTTCTTCATGAGCATGTCCACCGAGGACATCGTGCCCATGATCAAGGTCAACGACTATCTCTCCTTCAGCGCCTCCATGCTCTTCATCTTCGGCCTGATCTTCGAGACCCCCCTGGTCATGATCTTCCTGGCCAAGCTGGGGGTGATCAACGCCGCCATGCTGCGCAAGAAACGCCGCTACGCCATCTTGCTGATCTTTGTCATCGCCGCCATAGCCACCCCCACCCCGGACGTGGTCAACCAGACCCTCATGGCCGCTCCCCTGATGATCTTCTATGAAATTTCGATCGTTTTCATCGCCCGCATCGACAAGAAGCGCGCCCTGCGCGAGGCCGCCGAGCAGGCCGAGAACGAGGCCGAAGCCAAAGCCAGCGAATAGTACGTCCCGCCCGCCGCGCCCTTGACTCAATCAGCAATGCTTCTTAGCCTAATAACTAATTGGGCACGAGGCATCCGTTGTCAAGGAAGGTGGCGCGCCCCCGGCGGATGCGTTCGGTACGTCGTTGCCCATGGTGAAAGGCGGGCTGGTCATGAAAGCGCGCGAGGCCTTGTGTTGGCTGCTGGCGGCGATGATGTCGGCCGTGGTTTCGCCGGCCATTGCCCAGAACCAGAAGGAAGCCCTCAGCCCGGCCTACGGCGAGACCGAGATACGCGAGTTCCAAGGCCGCAAGCTGGCCCCCTTCGATCGGGACTACGACAATTCCATCAAAGGCCCCCAGCAGGTGGACCGCCGGTCCCTGCGTTTGAAGGTGACCGGCCTGGTCGATAAGCCCTTGTCGCTGACCTACGAGGAGGTGCTGGCCCTGCCTCAGGCGCGCCGGGTGGTGAACATGCCCTGCGTGGAGGGTTGGGATGAGCTTCTGTTGGTGGACGGGGTGCGCGTCGCCGACCTTTTGGCCAGGGCCGGGGTCCGCTCCGAGGCCAAGGTGATCATATTCCAGGCCGCCGACGGCTACACCTCGGCCCATGACCTGGACTACCTCCAGAAGAGCGATGCCCTCCTGGCCTTCAAGATCAACGGCCGCATCCTGGACGCCAAGCGCGGCTTTCCCTTCCAGCTCGTGGCCGAGAAAAAGCTGGGCTACAAGTGGGTGAAGTGGGTGACGGCCATCGAGGTCTCGGACAAGCCCCATCTAGGATTCTGGGAGAGCCGGGGCTTCGGCGACGAGGCCGACACCACCCGCTAGGCGGCGTGCCGCCGCGGCCAAGGCGGGTCGTCGGCCACCTAATCTTGACGATCCTCGCGCGCTCCCGGTGGAGCGTGTCCGGTTGGGAAGAAGGCCGGAAACAGCAGGGCCACCACGGTCTTGCCTACGTTTTCGGGCCGCGATC